>JAYVJZ010000031.1:0-2520 GCA_043768865.1 Sphingobacteriales bacterium | reverse complement strand
GAAGACTATACAGAGCCTTATTTTAGCATCGAAGACTTACAGACCATAGCCAACACAAAGCTCCATTACGACTATCTAAGCAACGCTAGGAACTGGTTGCTTATTGGGTGCTACACAGGGCAACGTGTTTCCGACCTCCTGAAGATAAACACAAACGATATATCCGAAACAAACGGACATCATTTCGCCAACATCACACAAAAGAAAACAGGAAAGAAATTATCAATCCCTTTAATGCCTGCCGTGATTGATATACTCAAAAAAAACGGAATGAACTTCCCTAGACAAATCACAGACCAAAAATTTAACGAGTACATCAAAGAGGTTTGCAAGCAAGCAGGGTTCACAGAACTCATCAACGGGTCTAAACAACTAAAAGTAAACGTAAACGGACAACAAAGACTTAGAAAGATTTTTGGCAAGTACCCAAAGCACGAACTCATTACTTCGCACACTTGCCGAAGAACTTGCGTCAGCATATTAGTAAACGCAGGACTAGACAAAGATACCATCAAAAATATAACAGGACATTCATCAGATGAAATGATAGCACTCTACACAAAACTATCAACACAAGAAAAAGGAATGCTCGCAATGAACAGCCTGCTCAAAATATCCGACAAGATAAATATCAACATCAACAACGATTAAGCAAAACTATAAAAAACCAAACATTCGCTATCTTGCGCAAGTGGTTCTTTGTGTATATATTTTTTTTAAACAGGTTATCCTTAATTGGGTAATCTGTTTTTTTTCTGTTTTTTTAAACTATCTTTGCAAAGAGACATTGTTTGATATAATAAAGTTAAATTGACTTCAGAACGCTTGGTAGTAATATCAGGCGTTTTGTTGTTTATGAAAAAAACACTATATTTGAAATGTTATTTACCATCGGTCTGTAATCTACAAAGGTCTTAAACGTTGAACCCGCTAATCAACGTTTTTTTTGTGCCTTG
This sequence comes from Sphingobacteriales bacterium, assembly GCA_043768865.1. Classification (GTDB taxonomy): domain Bacteria; phylum Bacteroidota; class Bacteroidia; order Chitinophagales; family JAYVJZ01; genus JAYVJZ01. The sequence goes on along the minus strand of JAYVJZ010000031.1, from coordinate 1,564 downwards.
TTGCGTTTATTCGCTTTTGATTAGATTTCGGTACGGATTTCGGTACTGGCTGTAGTTGAAAACAGAAAACCCTTTATTAGTAGGCGTTACAATAGCTAGGTTCTATCCCCCTACGGGCTACAACCCACAAAAAAACCTCTAATAAAAAGAGGTTTATGTACAAAGCATTGCGCCAACAATGTTTTGTGTTTTAAATTTAACAGGCTGTAATCCGTTAATCTTTAAGTCTAGCTGACAATGCAAAGTTATAACATTGAAACGAATTAATCAAGAAAAATATCAAAAAAAACATAACGCAAAACCAACAACAAGCAACCGCACTGGTCGAAGCCCAAAACATAACGAGATGAAACCACCAACATTCGCACACTTGCCAAACAAGCCCCAAGCAAAATAACCCCAATACAGACTGTAAAACAACCCAACACAATACAATCACACACCTAACCAAAAACAATCCGCAAAACAAGCTGAAACACGCCAAAAACAAAGCGTCGCAACAATCCAAACATCAAACATAAACAATACAATCAAAACAAAACTGTTTTAAGCTATCAAAAACCAAACAAACCAAACCAAAACACACAATCATAAGCAAACGATAAAACAACGCCTAAAACACAATAAAAACACGCTTAAAACAAACAATGCCACACAAACTACACAACAACGAAAGGTGAATTGATGAAAAGTGAACGAGTGAGGAGGTGGAAGGGTGGAATTTAATGACAGCCCCCGATTCGAAAACGCCCGAAAAGCCGTCGAGATTGACCCCTGCCCCCTCGAAACTAGCCAAAAACCTAGCCAAAAACAGATGCCGATTTGTATGTAGGTGTACATGCATAGCATAATGATATGTAAAGCATAGCACGACCACGCCCAACAACTCCGATGCATCGCAAGGGTGGTATATATAATAAGCGCCCCAAATTGTAGGGTGATTGCAAAAGTTCGCATGTTTATCGTAGACACGGGAATTTTACGCAAAGTTTTATTGTACATATATATAAGGATACAAGCATCTTTTTATGCCGTTTTGAATTATTCGCAAAAATAAAGCCGTTTTGTTGCGTCTGTATTCTTTTACCCCCGGGATATTTCCAACCAAACGATTTTAAACGCAATAAAAAACGGCTTTGGTTAAATTATTCACAATTGAAAAACGGCAAAAACACTCACCAAACCCCCTATTTTACCCTATTTTACCCCTATTTTACCCTAAAAAAAATATTTTGCTTGTTATATGTGTACTGTAGTACTTTATTACCTTATATAGCTTGTTGTGCTGGTGTTTAAGTTAGCAAGGGTGCGAAGCTTTAACTTGTTGGCATTGGTTTAACGCTTTGCCCTTGCTTTGGATGCTAATCCCTGGCTTTGTGTGTGTGCCTAGATTGTTGGGCTTGTGGTGGTGGTGTTACCTGCTTACTTGGTACTTGGTTCTATTGGATTATTTGCAAGGGAAGAAGGTGGCAAGTGTGCGAGGCTTTGGGCTTTGCTTTGCGAGTTATTGCCCTAGGGATAGCCTTCGGGCTTGGAAGGTGGCAAGCGTTTTTTTTCCAAAAGC
>JAYVJZ010000030.1:0-2218 GCA_043768865.1 Sphingobacteriales bacterium | reverse complement strand
AAGAGGCAGCTGCGTTTTGGCCTGTCTATAATCGATATGATTCCGAACGCAGAGCAATAGCTGCAATAAATCGAACATCAAAGAAAAGTGTAGAAAATGAGAAAAACGTAACGGCAGGCGAGGCAGAAAAATTATTAGAACTGCAATTGACAAACGAACAAAAATTAGTAGATGTAAAGAAAAAATATTTAGCTGAATTCAAAACTATTTTGCCTGCTAATAAAATAGTGATTTTGTACAAAAGCGAAGCTCAATTTCGCAAAATAAAAAATCATAAGAAAATAAAACACACCGCTAAAGCCAAACAAAAAAATAAAAACAGTGTGCCTCCACACCCGCCAAAATAAAATAGTTATATTAAGAATAAAAAATTGAGCTACGCAACAGTACTAGCGAAATAATCTACTACTAATGATTCTATTTGTTGTGTGAGTCAGCAGGTTAATTATACAGCTATTTAGCAACTTATATTTTAAAATTTGAAATGAATTTAAACTGAAAATAAATTTATTAATGCCACTATTTTATTTCAACTTTGCACCGATATTATTAAACCTAATCTAGCATACCTTATTCGCTATGCCCACTATTTATTTTGACAATGCAGCTACCACTGCCCTTGCACCTGAGGTATTGACTAGTATGCTGCCCTATTTGCAAACACACTACGGCAATCCATCGTCTATACACTCACTCGGTCGCACCAACAAAGTAGCTATAGAACAAGCCCGCAAAACCGTCGCAACAACCCTAAACTGTGCCACATCTGAGATTTTTTTTAACTCTGGAGGTACCGAAAGCAACAACACTATATTGCGAGGTGCTGCGAAGCATTTAGGAATACAGCGTATCATCACATCGCCTATTGAGCATCATTGCGTACTGCATACATGCACCGACTTGTTGCTCAACACTCACATCAAACAACTAGATTATGTTACTATTTTGCCGGACGGTAGCATCGATTACGCTCACTTAGCAGTACTTTTAAGCACGAGCGAATTGCCAACTTTGGTTACTCTTATGCACGCAAATAACGAAATAGGTACTATATTAGATTTGGAAGTAATAGCTGCGCTTTGTCAAAAACACAACGCATTTTTTCATACCGATACCGTACAATCATTGGGTCACGCTAAGATCGATTTACAAAAAATAAAAATACATTTTTTGACCGGCTCTGCACATAAATTTCACGGCCCCAAAGGGGTTGGGTTTATGTATATACATGCTAACAACATGGTAAACCCTTTTATACACGGCGGTTCGCAAGAACGCAACATGCGTGCGGGTACAGAAAATATATATGGTGTAGTTGGCTTAGCCAAAGCGTTAGCACTCGCCTACGAGGAGTTTGACGCTACGGCACTGCATATAGCAACACTTCGCAATCACTTCAAAACGACACTATCACAAGCGATAGAGGGCGTACAATATAACGGAAACCAAAACGGCAAAGCACTGTCTAAAGTTCTAAATATTACATTTCCACCGCACCCAAAGGCTGATTTATTATTGTTTAATTTAGATATTGCGGGCATCTGTGCAAGTGGCGGAAGTGCTTGCAGTAGTGGCACTGATCAGGGCAGTCATGTATTAAAAGCTATTGATATCGATCCACTTCGTGCCTCTATTCGTTTTTCATTTTCTAAATACAACACGCTAAAAGAGGTAGATTATGTAGTTACTAAATTAAAAGAATTATTCAATTAAATGAACCAACTAAAAATACAACTATTGTAAAATGTTGTTGATAATTTTTATGTGATGTTGAGTGTGAATTTCTAAAAAAAGTATAGTATTTTTTAATCGAATGTCTCCCAAAAATGGGTGTTTAAAAAAGCAACTATTTGATTGTGATTTTAATTTAAGAACGATCGCTTTTGCAGCTACTATTTCATTGTAAAGTTGCTCGGCCGATGCGCAGGTAGTCGGTACTACGGCTTTGGGTGCTTTTGTTTTGCCTCTTCGTATAGTTTTAAATAAAAAAAATACTTCTCTAATTATACTAAACTTCCATTTATACTTATTAGGATCAGAGGCTATTATGGCTTTTGAAATAATAACAATCACTAGCAAACTATGCTGTATGTGCCAACCTACTGAGCTTGCTGATACGCTATTTACTCTAAGCTCAGAGGTATTAATTTTTTCCTCCAATTGATTTATTAATGCTAGTAGTTTCATAAAAATCGAAGAATTGAAGGCATAAAAAAAA
>JAYVJZ010000029.1:0-4644 GCA_043768865.1 Sphingobacteriales bacterium | reverse complement strand
TAGTGCCTTGTCTAATGGTTTTTTTAGGCCATTTCCCACAGACACCTACAAGGTATTTATACTTTTCACTTCACTAGAACTATGGCTTTTTTGGTTATTGTTTATAAGTACGTTATTTTTTTTCTGTGATTATAAGAAATTTTTGCATCCGCTTATCCTATTCTTTTTTTGTTTTTCGTTAACCTATATGCTCATGCTAGGATATTTAGTGAATACGTTTGGGGCGATAGTTAGGTACAAAACAACTATTTTGCCAATGCTTTTAGTTGTATGGGTGATACTAGTGGATAGAAATAAAATCAAGAACACGATAACATATATTAATAAGTTAATATATAAGTAATTTTGTTTTTAAATTATGATTTTTGTTTAAATTTGAATATATTTTAATTTTATTAGCTATATGGAGTTCTAAAGTTAGCTAAATTCACAATTATTTATGTTTTTTTACTAATAATAATTTACATTTGTAAAATTAAATTCACTAAAAAAATTATATTCAATTGTTATGACTAACTTCCGATCTAATCAAATATTTGAAGCTTATAATCGCAAGCCTGTTGATGTTGTGCAACCATCTAACAAGCAGACAGATTATTTTAATAAACATGTATTTACTAAAAATGCAATGAAACAATACATGGAAAAAAACGTGTACAAAGAAGTAATGTATGCAATAGAAAATCAAAAAAAAATAGATAGAAAAATAGCTGATCATGTAGCTAATGCAATGCGAACGTGGGCTGCCGAAAAAGGGGCTACTCACTACACGCATTGGTTTCAACCTCTCACAGGGCTCACGGCCGAAAAACACGATTCGTTTTTCACAGCCATCGATGGTACTGGCATTGAAGAGTTCGACGGCAGTACATTAGTGCAGCAAGAACCCGATGCGTCGTCGTTTCCGAGTGGTGGCATACGTGTAACCTTTGAGGCACGAGGCTATACCGCATGGGATCCTAGCTCGCCAGCATTCATTATGCAGATGGGAGAGGGGCTCACCTTGTGTATTCCGACTATTTTTATATCCTACACAGGCGAAAGTTTAGATTACAAAGCACCCTTATTAAAATCATTGCAGTTGTTGAACGATGCTGCGGTGCCTGTTTGTCAATTGTTTGATAGAAATGTCGAAAAGATATACCCTACATTGGGTTGGGAGCAAGAATATTTTTTGGTAGATGCTTCATTATTTATGGCACGTCCCGATCTAATGCTTACAGGTAGAACGGTTTTAGGACATTCGCCGGCCAAAGGGCAGCAATTAGAAGACCATTACTTTGGTGCAATACCTGAGCGTTGTTACGCATTCATGCGTGATTTTGAAATCGAATCTTTGAAATTAGGCATACCCTTGCGCACCCGACACAACGAAGTAGCTCCTGCACAATTTGAATGTGCCTCTATGTTTGAAGAATTGAACATAGCAATAGACCACAATTCATTGTTAATGGACATAATGGATCGAGTAGCCAAACGTCATAACTTACGTGTGTTGTTTCACGAAAAACCCTTCGCCGGCGTCAATGGCAGCGGTAAGCACAACAATTGGAGCCTGGCTACGAACACAGGCAAAAATTTACTCTCGCCAGGCAAAACTCCAAAAAATAATTTATTGTTTTTGACCTTTTTTGTCAATACCATCAAAGCCGTCAACGACAACGCCAACCTCATACGCAGCAGCATTGCATCGGCCGCTAATGACCATCGATTAGGTGCCAATGAAGCTCCTCCCGCTATTATCTCCGTGTTCATCGGCAAAGAATTAACAAAAGTACTAAATGCGATAGATTCAAAAGTAAAAAAAGGAAAAATAGACGAACTTGAAACCCTCGATTTGAGATTAAACATTTCCAACATGATACCCGATGTGCTACTCGATAATACCGACAGAAATCGAACCTCACCATTCGCATTCACAGGCAACAAGTTTGAATTTAGAGCGGTAGGCTCTTCAGCCAATTGTGCACACCCAATGACGATGCTCAACGCCGCAGTGGCAGTGCAATTAGTAGAGTTCAACCAAAGCGTAACTACGCTAATCAAAAATGGCGAAAGCAAAGAAGAAGCCATACTACATGTATTAAAATCATACTTGCCAGCTTGCAATCGAATACTGTTCGAGGGCAACAACTACTCTGATGAGTGGGCCAAAGAAGCAAAAAAACGGGGGCTCTCCAACCTAAAAACCACCCCTGAGGCACTCAAATTATTACTAAGCAAACAAACAGAAAGTGTCCTTATAAAAACTGGTATTTTTTCTACTATAGAATTGCACGCACGCTATGAAATCGAACTAGAAAAATACATTAAAAAAATACAAATAGAAAGTAGATTGTTAGGTGAACTCTGCCTTGGGAGCGTCATACCGCCCGCTAACAGATACCTTGGCGAGCTCGCCGAAACCTACAATGAGTTGAAAGATTGCGGGTTGAAAAATGATGTTTTAAAATCACACAAAGAGTTGATAACCGAAATCGCTGAACACATCAACAACATAAAAATAAATGTTGGCAAAATGATAGACGCACGAAAGAAAGCAAATGCGACTACCAACATTGAATCGATGGCGAAGCTGTATTGCGAAACTGTAAAAAGCAACTTCGACATCATTCGATATCATGCTGATAAACTCGAAACCCTAGTCGATGATAGCTACTGGCAGTTGCCAAAGTACCGCGAACTTTTATTTATTAGATAACAAAGAACCATAAAATTAAGTAAAATACCGTTTTTTTTTATTGGTAAATAAATTAAAGTTTAACTTATCAATACTGCTGAATTAATAAAAATAAACCCTTATTTTTGCAAACTGTTTAGGTATATTAAAAAATTAAATTCGCACTAATGCACATATCAGGTAAGCTCATCATCATAGGCGGAGCAGTAGATACAGGCTCTTTCACAGAGAAACAATTCAATGTACCCAACAACATAAACTTCTTTGAACACGGCATATTAGCCCGCATACTCACCGAATCGGTACATCAAACCAAATCGCGAATCGAAGTACTGCCAACAGCCTCTCGGCACCCAATCGAAGTAGGTGGCGAATACGTTAAAGCCTTTGCTAGCCTCGATGCACACAACGTTGGCGTGCTCAACATACAACAACGCTCCGAGGCCAACCAAGCAGAATTCATCGAACGACTACAAAACGCAGACACCCTCATCATCACCGGAGGAGACCAACTACGCCTCACCACAATACTCGCCGGGACTCAATTTCATGACCTATTGTTAGACAAATATCGTAACCAAAACCTACTGATAGCAGGCACTTCAGCTGGAGCAATGGCCGCTAGCAACAACATGATATACCAAGGCTCAAGCAAAGAAGCACTCTACAAAGGCGAAGTAAAAATAACCGGCGGTCTGGGGTTGATAGACGAGGTAATCATCGATACACATTTCGTTCAACGTGGTCGCATCGGTCGCTTGTGCCAAGCCGTAGTCTCTAACCCAAGCCTCATGGGCATTGGGCTAGGCGAAGACACCGGACTCCTCATCACCGAAGGACGCTACATGGAAGCCCTCGGCTCTGGCCTTGTCATGCTCGTGGACGGCAAAAGCATCAAAGATACCAACATCACTGACGTGCCAATGGGGGCACCAATATCTATCGAAAACCTCACCGTACATGTACTCTCCATCTACGACACCTTCGATCTCGTGGACAAAAAATTCATTATGTTCAAAAACAAACAAGCCATGTACGAACGCGAAGAAGTCGAAGAAAAAACATTGCCTAATTAAGTAGTTTTCAGTAAAAATGAACCCCTTTTTATTTTTAAATTAGGAGGTTACCTCGCAAGTAAAAGTTCAATGGCTAATCGCCAATAGCAGTATTGGTTGCTCGGTCGGTGCCCGGCGCCCGCTATTTTTTTTTTATTTTATAACCCTATACAACTAAAAAAACAGTGCGTAATCCTTATAAAAAAATACGAATAACCCACCCAAAAAAATGAGCTTTGCCTAAGCACCTAACCCTTGCTTACGCATACCACCGTGCGGTACTAAATTCAAATGCAAGTGTAATGTGAATATGTTCGTAAAACATTATTTTCGCAGATTAATAATACCCAACACTTTTTATTTAAGTTATCCCCCTTTTTACAAAATGAGTTATACCGTAGCAATAGTAGGCCGACCGAACGTAGGCAAATCAACACTTTTTAACAGGCTAGTAGGCATGAAGCAAGCCATAGTAGATGATTTCAGTGGCGTTACGCGCGACCGCAACTACGGCGTGTGCGAGTGGAACGGACGCACCTTCAACATTATAGATACTGGCGGATTTGTACTACACAGCAACGATTTGTTTGAATCTGCTATACGCCGTCAAGTAGAAATGGCGATTGAAGAGGCGAACATGATATTATTTATGTGCGACACCGTTACAGGCATCACCGACCTAGACAGCGACATGGCAACTATATTACGAAGAACCAAAAAACCAGTATTAGTTTTAGTCAATAAAGTAGATAATAGCCAAAGACAACTCGAAGCAACAGAATTTTATGGCCTCGGATTTGAACATACTTTTTTCCTCTCAAGCATGAGTGGAAGCGGTACAGGAGAGATATTGGACCTCGTTGCGTCGTTTGTACAAGAGGACGTAGATGACAAGTGGGAAGGACTGCC
>JAYVJZ010000028.1:0-7199 GCA_043768865.1 Sphingobacteriales bacterium | reverse complement strand
AAGCCACAAAATCATTTGATTTTGTGGCTTTTGTTTTGATTAATTCACTTGTGTATTTATTTTTTATCTAGCAACAGTTGCATCTCTGTGGCTTTGGTGTTGTTGTTAGTTCGAGTGTATATTTCTTTTAAGGCTACTTTGCAATTGAGGTCGTTAGGGTCGAGCTGATATGCTTTTTCAAACACAGGCAGGGCTTCTTTGAACTTGTCGTCCCGTAGTGTTTTGTATTTGTTGTAATTGGTTTCGTCATCTAGTGGTACATCGTTCATTTTTTTGTTATAATCGATGGCTTGATTATATATCAATGCGGCTAAATTATAGTTCACATCGAAATAATTTGGTTTTAATTCTATTGCTTTTTCATACGCTTTTTTTGCGTTGTCGAAGTCTTTTAAGTTGTCATAAGTAGAGCCTAAAGCATAGTACAATTCTGGGTTTTTAGGGTCTGAGGCTATTGCTTCTTCTAGTTTTTTGACTGCGGCACCAGAGTTGCCCGACACTAACATAGTGTTCAATTCTTCTATTTTAAATTCTTGATTATTAGGGAATTTGACTAATGCTTTGGCAAGCAGAGCATCGGCTTCTGTATTTTTTTTAGCATCGCGATAGTGTCGTATCAACGATTGATAAACAGCGGGGTCGCGGCATTCTATTGCTACTAATTTTTCATATATTTTAGTTGCCGTTTCGTTGTTATTTGTTTTTTCAGCTGAGTAGGCTGTTACGATATAAGCTGAAGTGTCGATTGGCGTTTTCGGATCATATTTTCTAGCAAATTCGTTCATTTCAACTACTTGCGACATGGTCTTGTAGGCAGTTTCAAAGTCATTTTTTTTGTACGCCTCTACTGCCGAATTGAATAGTATGAATGTTGATTGTTTGACTCCACTTAGTATATCGTCTTTGTACTTGCCTTTGGTGTCTAACTCTAAGCATTTTTTCATTGCTAGTGCTGTTGTAGCGGCAGCGTCAGGGTATTTGAGTTTGTACTCTTTGTCTTGCGCAACAGCACCGTATATCATATAGGCGTATTTCCATGTAGCCGCTTCCTCTTTGGTATCTGGGTGTTGCAGGGCCTCATCTATGGCGACTTTCGCTTTTTCGAGGGCGTCCTTTTCGCCATCACGGGTGTAGTAGGTTAAAAAGTTCCAAGCACTGTTTACTTTTACTTTTTGTGCATTGACAGCACTAACAGTGAAAAGTGTAAATGTGAATAAGAAAAATATTTTTTTCATTTTTTTTAAATATTTTAGAATTTGAATGTAATTAATAAGTTTGTATCGTAAGCGAAATTAATGAGATTTTATTAAATTAAATTGTATCGTTTGTCATCGTATCGTCTTTATTTGAATCTGTGTTATCGGTTGGCAGCTCAGTGGCTCGGCTTTGTTCTACTATGTTTGGCGTTACTTCGTCTGCATTTTCAAGCATTTCATCGTCCAACTTCAACGAGACTACGTCGTGTATGGCTGTAACAGAGGCGATGCTGTCATTATCTTTGATTTTAATCAGCGTAACCCCTTGTGTCGCCCTTCCCATTATGCGAAGGTTAGCAGCTTGCAAACGTATTGTAATTCCAGATTTATTCATTATCATCAAATCATCATCATCATTTACATTTTTGATAGCAATTAATTTACCAGTTTTTTCAGTAATATTCAATGTTTTTACTCCTTTGCCTCCTCTGTTTGTAATTCTATATTCGTCTATGTCCGAGCGTTTGCCAAATCCTTTTTCAGATACGACAAGCACACTTCGGTTTGGTATCGATTTATCAAAACATATCATACCTATCACTTCATTGTCTGGCGTGGTATCTTCATCCAAATCCACCCCTGTTACCCCCGTTGCAGTTCGACCTACGGGACGCACTTTTTGCTCAGGAAAACGTATAGTTTTGCCGTATTTAGTTGCCATTACCATTTCACAATTGCCATTGGTTAATACTGCATCGAGCAGGGTGTCCCCTTCGCGTACATTGATGGCAGTGATGCCGTTTTGACGGGGGCGTGAGTAGGCTTCTAAAGTCGTCTTTTTGATTACACCTTTTTTGGTGCAAAGCACTACGTAGGTGCTGTTGAGAGCTTCTTGATCTGTTAAATCTTTTATATTGATGTACGCCCGCACTTTGTCTGTTGGGGGTATGTTGATGATGTTCTGCAAAGCTCTACCTTTAGAGGTTTTGTTGCCTTCAGGCAGGTCATATACCTTCAACCAAAAGCAGCGACCTTCGTCGGTGAACAGTAGTAGCGTATTGTGGTTAGTGGCTACAAATATATGTTCAATAAAATCTTCGTCCCTAGTTTCACTGCCTTTGCTGCCTTGCCCTCCACGGCTTTGTTGTCTATATTCGTTGAGCGACGTTCTTTTTATATATCCTAAATGCGAAATGCTTATCACCACCGCTTCGTCGTCTATCAAGTCTTCCATTCTTATCTCATCTGTGCTTAGCTCAATAGTAGTGCGGCGTTCGTCGCCATATTTTTTTCTAACATCTATCATTTCATTTTTAATAATAGAATAGCGAAGTGGCTCATTGGCTAATATTTCTTTTAATGAATCTATCAATCGCATTACCTCTGCATGCTCTTCACGTATTTTGTCAATCTCCATGCCTGTAAGGCGCGAGAGGCGTAGCTCCAATATCGCACGAGCTTGTATTTCGCTTAATTCAAAAGTAGCAATCAATCCTTCCCTTGCCGACTCAGGATTACGGCTCTCACGTATCATCTTGATAACGGCATCTAAATTATTAAGCGCAATTAAATATCCTTCTAAAATATGAATTCGTTTTTGGGCTTCGTCTAAGTCGAATTGCGTGCGACGCACCACTACTTCATGCCTGAACTCTACAAAATTTTCAATTAATTCTTTGATGTTTAATAATCGAGGACGGCCTTTGACAAGACAAATATTATTAACTCCATAAGAGGTTTGCAATAAGGTATATTTGTATAATTTATTTAAAACTACATTGCCTACTGCATCGCGTTTGAGGTCGTAAACTATACGCGTACCTCCTCTGTCGCTACTTTCGTTGCGTATGTCCGAGATGCCTTCTATTACTTTATCATTCACCAAATCGGCAGTTTTTATAATCATCGTATCTCGATTGACTTGAAACGGCACCTCTGTCGCAATTATCTGCTCCTTAGTACCCGTGTTTTCTATCGTGTTGCGACTGCGTAATATTACTTTTCCTCTGCCTGTAGCAAAATACTGTTTCACTCCTTCAGTGCCATAGAGTATAGCTCCGGTTGGAAAATCTGGCCCCTTGATGTGGGCACCAATCTCTTCAATAGTTATATCTCTGTTGTCTATATAATCGATAATTGCATCTAATGTTTCAGTAAGATTATGCGGCATCATGTTCGTCGCCATACCGACAGCTATTCCACTCGCCCCATTTATTATTAAGTTTGGAATACGTGTGGGCAATACACTAGGCTCTTTGAGCGTATCGTCAAAATTGTTAGTAAAATCAACAGTATTTTTTTCAATATCTGCCAACATTTCATCTGATATTTTACGTAGGCGTGCCTCAGTATAACGCATCGCAGCAGGCGCATCCCCATCAACTGAACCAAAGTTGCCCTGCCCCTCGACCAACGGATACCGCAAACTCCACTCCTGAGCCATACGTACCATCGCATCATACACACTTGTATCTCCATGTGGGTGATACTTGCCAAGCACCTCACCTACGATACGAGCCGATTTTTTATACGCTTTGTTATGAAAAACCCCCAACTCATACATACCAAATAGCACCCGACGATGCACAGGCTTGAGCCCATCTCTCACATCAGGCAATGCACGAGATACTATCACCGACATCGAATAATCGATGTACGCCGTTTTCATTTCATCTTCTATGTTGATTTGGATTATTTTATTACCGTCTGTGTTCATTATATATTGTTATTTGGTTTGTGCGAATATACAGAATTATGAAAGTAATTTCAAATAAAAAGCAGTAAATAAAATCATAAAAAAGAGTTACTTATCAACATTTTATTTTTACAAATAATTGCAAATTTGTATCTATACCTAAGCAAGCAAATGACCGTATAAACGAAGCTGTTCATAGCATAAAATTATAACTAAATACTGCTCTCTCGTGTATCGAATATATAAAGCAAGGTAGGGTTACACGTTGTTTTTTTTGTGCTTCCATCTGCGATGACTCCATAGCCACGGGGTTGGATTTTGAATAATAATAGTCTCTAAATAAGTCTTGCATATTTCGGTGATTTCGGTAGGTGCACATACCGAAGGGTCGGCCACTAATTCTACCAATTCTACTTCATAATACCCACGTTTTGGAGTGCTAACTTTACAAAAAATAACTGGATAATTATATTGTTTTGCATACTTCTCAATCCCAAAATGATAGGCAGTTTCTTGATTCAAAAAACGTGTCCAATACGCTTTTTTTGGATCACGTGGGCTTTGGTCTCCCACCATTATATGCACAGAGGGCGTGCCTTTCAGCTCCTCAAACGATGCTGCTATGTCCCACATCGGCACCAATCGAAGTCCCCATTTTTGACGTACAGCAGCCATGTATTTTTCAATATCAGGGTGGGTAAGGGGTTTATAAACCCCAATTAGAGTTTGTTTTGTAACAAGAGAGGCCTGCAACCCACACAATTCCCAATTGCCATAATGCCCCGCAGTTGCAATACAACTTTTACCCTCGGCTAGGTAGCGGTGCAGCAATTCAATATTCACTACTTTTACCCGTCGGCTGACTTCTTCTTTGGTTATAGTGATACATTTGATAGATTCTAATATATAATCGGACATGAACCGTAAATAATCATTTTTTATTTTACTAATTTCATGGTTTGTTTTATCAGGAAATGAACATTGCAGATTGCTCAAAATGATTTTTTTGCGATAACCTACAACTCTCAAAAGCAGATACAGTAAGCCTGATAGCACATACAAAACCCTATAAGGTAGCACTCCAACTAGCTTAGCTAAGGCTACAAAACAATAAAAACCCAAACGTTGAATCATGGTACAAAATTACGTTGTTTTTTAAAATATAAGTTGTTTATAATAAAGATTATAGTAACTGTTAAATTCTCATTATAAGTCAGTATTATTAAAGTGAGAAGAACTTATAAAACATATATAAAAATATAATTAATCATTTTAAAGTATTATTAAAGTGCCCTACTATTGTTTAAACTTATACTAATTCATTCTTATTATTAAAATTATCGTTTGTGAGTATTGCTATTGCTATGTCGTTAGGGTTTATCCTAAAAATTTAAAAATGTGTAAAATAAATTTCGTTTCAATTAATTTTACTTTTAGATTTGAAAAATAGTAAATATGTTTTTTAATACTAGATTAATTAAAAATTACTTATTCATTTATTCTACATTTATTTTTCGTAACTCTTTAACCTTTAATATATATCACAATGAAACACCTTTTATTATTTAGTTGTTTGCTGCTATTTGCTGATAGCGCCAACGGGCAAACTTCGAAGCCCAACAATTTGTCAAAAGAACAAATAGAACAAAATATCGCTGACCGAGCTGCCTGTCGTGCAAAAGAATCAAGTATGAACAAAAAAAAGCAGCAAGAAATTGAAAATAATGCTGCCTCTAATAGCATTGACGAAGATGCAATAAAACGATTGGAAATCAAATCAAAAAGTGAATCTAATACATCGTTCAAGGGGGCCATGTTTGATGAGCACAGCAAAGCAAAAGAGCGATTGTTATTTATCACTAACAATAACGGAGAACTAAGCTCAGTAGGCAGTATGCAGTCGCAATGTATTGGAAAAATCAGCAATGCGATGTGCGAATTATTTGTGTATTATAATCAGAATACCTCAAATCCTATAAAAGTAGATGAGTTTTTAAACAAGTTAGAAACTACAACTTTGAATTACGATTTTTGGGTGTCCTTTAGTAACTCATATAAAGGCAATCAACCCATCTACCTTGTTGAATTAATTAACGGAATGCAAACTAAAAAATAATACTATACTATGAAAATATTTTTATCCTTACTTTTATCGCTATGCTTGATGCTTCAAAGTGTCAACAAAACGAATGCCCAAGCTTGTACAGCAGGCACTACTTCTTGCCCCACAGCTGCGCCCTCTCCTTCATCTGTAACTGTATGTCAAGGGGCACCCGCCCCCACATTCAACGCCAATCCATTAGGTGTCTGCCCCACAGCACCTGCTTGTTGTTACAATGCTCCTACATCAAATCTTAGTATTCAAATAGCTGGAACACATACGTTTCTATCAGATTTAACTTTTTGGGTACTAAATGGTACCGGTCCTCAAGGGGCTGTATCTATTATACTCTATAATGGACGTCCTGGTTCAAATGCTCAACCCGACCCTGTTGCAGCCAATAATTACGCCTCTAGTTGCAACTCAGGTGATAATTTCAATTTAACTTTTAGCTTTGCTGCAGGAGCCGTTATGCCCAGCATTTGTACGATGGGTGCACCTCTAGTAGGCACACATTTACCAGAATCACCCGAAGCAAACTTAAATGGAATCAATTTTTCAGCTTATTCATGGACAGTTCGGATTTTTGATTGTATCGGCGGTGATGCTGGTGTAGTTACTTCAGGGCAACTTACTATTACTGAAACCTCTTGCAATGATGCTTGTACAGGTTGCGGTGGCGGTCCCTTGGCAGGTACTTTTTCTGCTGCTTTAAGTGGTTCGGGTACAATCAATGATAATTCTTGTACAGCTGCTAGTGCTTCCAGTATTGCAATAAATCCACCACCTCCACCTACTAGAACAGTTGAGTGGTATAGTGTAGCAACAGGCGGTGCACCACTAGCAACGAACAATACATTCACCCCTACTGATGTAGCCCCAGGTACTTATACATATTATGCAGAGGTTAATTGCGGGGGTAATGCTTGTGTGCCTTGTACAGGAGGCGTTTGTGGGTCAGCCGATCCTCGGGCTTCAGTTACTTATGTTATCAACCCGGCACCGTTGCCTGTATCTGTTACATCAAATGCTCCAATATGTGCAGGTGATGATTTGGTGCTCAATGCAACTACAGCCTCACCATCAGCTGGTGTTACATTTGCTTGGACAGGCCCCAATGGGTTTACCTCAACTGTTGAAGATCCTACCATTGCGGCTATAACGACCGCAGGAGCGGGTACATACAGTGTTACAGTAAGTGCCACTG
>JAYVJZ010000027.1:0-7000 GCA_043768865.1 Sphingobacteriales bacterium | reverse complement strand
TTTTTTTATTTTCTTTTAGCCAATGATAAGCCGTTCTGGTTTTTATTGTATCACACGCATCTTTATTCATTTCAACGTGTGCAATTGGATTAAAACCTTCTCGGATAAAACCTTCTGAAAGCCCACCTGCGCCTGCAAACAAATCTATATAGTTTATTGACTTCATATTTATTTTACAGATTATTTGTCTTTTTTTAATAATTATATGTCAAAATTTTGGGTAGTTGTGTTTTCGTTTCACAATAGCCAATAACGGATCGCAGATGTGCGAAGTTAACGAATTTAAAGAAATCAATTATCAAATAGTTGTGCAAAGTTGGGGGTTGGGTTTATTTGTTGTGCTATGCACACCATCGTTGCCGATTTATTCGCATTTTACAGCATGAATTGCTTCTGTGTATGTTGCAGTTGCTATGTCTTTGAGAGTCAAATTACCCTCTTTTTTGACATCTAAAAGCTCCCCTTTTTTAATGTAAAGGTTGCCATTTTCGACTTTCATTATTTTCTCTTCTGTTTGTTTATTTCCTTCAATAGTATAACTATAAACGAATCTAATCTCGTTATCTGAAATCAATTTTCCTGTCAATGTTCCTACTGCTCCATCTTTTTCATAAGGCTGCCATATCATCTCTCCTCTTATATCGTCATTGCTCAATATTCTAAACTTAATATCTGTAACATCTTTGTTTTCGGTTTTCTTAAAACAAAAATCGCCTTTCATTTCTTGTCTATTTTCGATTTTAGTGCTAATTGGGCTATCTATTTCCGTTTTAGTGGGTTGCTTTTCTATTGATGTCTTGCTTTGGTTGTTACAAGCGGCAACGAGCATAGCGAGGGAGAGTGTAAATAGTGCTTTGTTTATTTTTTTCATTTTGTTTAATTTTTATTTTTACTGCGGTATTAAATTAGCTGTTTTGTACGACTGGCAATATATTGCACCTGATACATCTCGCTACGAATTGCAATTGGCGAAGGCACAAAAAAGCATACTTCATCATGTAGTCTTGGGTCTAAAAACATTTGGCATAGCCGTCTTATTGATGTTTTGTAATGGCATTTGTAATAATTGAAACATTAATAAAAAAAAATTAGCTGTCCGAAAACAGAATTTTTCAAAAAATAGTTACTTTTATTCATAGTATTTTGTTTTGTTGTTACTACAAATATACTAAAAAAAAGTAGCCTCATAGTAGGCTACTTTTTTTTGTTCAATCATATACTTTTCTTATTTTGAATTATACCTAATATGTTTCTTGTTTTATTTTATGGCGGCTAATGTGTATTGCTAAATTATACAGGCGGGGACTTGTTATTCTTTGTTTTTGCCTCTCGTCATAGCCTCGAGCGCGTCCCACATGTGTGCGGGTATTTTTTCTAATTCATTAAATTCGCCTGCGCCTTGTAGCCATTCGCCTCCGTCTATGGTTATTACTTCGCCATTTACGTAGGCGGAGTAGTCGCTGAGCAGGTATGCGGCTATGTTGGCTAGCTCTTGGTGTTCGCCATAGCGACGGAGGGGTATTCTTTTTTTGGGGTCGTAAAGGTCTTCTAATCCTTTGGGAAATAATCGTTGCCATGCACCTTCGGTTGGGAATGGCCCTGGGGCGATTGCGTTGCTACGAATGCCATATTTGGCCCATTCGACAGCGAGGGAGCGTGTCATAGCGAGCACTCCGGCTTTGGCCATAGCTGAGGGCACGACGTATCCGCTGCCTGTCCACGCATAGGTGGTTACTATGTTTAAGATGGTGGCGCTTATTTTTTTATCTATCCAATATTTGCCTAGTGCGAGGGTGGTGTTGTAGGTGCCTCGCATGACGATATCTGTTATAACGTCAAAGGCTTTGTGGGTGAGTCTTTCGGTTGGGCTTATGAAATTGCCGGCGGCGTTGTTGATGAGGCCGTCTATTTTGCCAAAGTGTTGTGTGCCTTGGGTTATTACATTTTCTATTTCGTTGTATTTGCGGACGTCGCAGGCTATTGCTAGCACTTGGCCTCCTGTTTCGATGTTGAGTTTGTCGGCGGCTTGCTGCAAGACATCGGCTTTGCGTGAGCTGATTATGCACTTGGCACCGCATTGTAGGAGGTATTTGGTCATGCTGTATCCCAGGCCTGTGCCTCCTCCGGTTATTAGGATAACTCTGTCTTGTAGGGCGTCGGCGGGTAGCATGGGTTGTAGGTGTTTCATGTGATGTTGGGTTGTGTGGTGTTTTAATTTTTGAGTGTGTGGCGTGAGTGCGTAAGCAATGCGTGAGGGCCTTAGGCGTAGCTCTTTTTTTGATTTGCGTATTGCGATTCTGGTTTTAAATTAATGGTGTGAGGGTTGGGTGCAAATCAAAAAAAAGCGGGAGCCGGAGACCGACCGAGCAACTATTACTGTTTGGTTAAAATAGTTGGTTCGTTTGCGAGGGCACGCCCTAGTGCATTTTAGTGTTGTGTTTATGGTTTTGTTTTGTTGTTTGGTTATACAAAAAAGTCACTGATTATTTTGTCGGAAACGAGCTTGCCTTCGTTGGTGAGGCGTATGTTGTTGCCTATTTGTTCTAATTTTTTTTCGGCTATGTAGTGGTCTATTAGGAAGGCAAAGGAGGTTTCGGCTTTTTCTAAAATACTGCGTTGCAAGCCCCACATGGTGCGTAGGCGGGTCATGATGAGTTCGTTGAGTTGGTTGGGTGCGGTGAGTTCTTCGGTGGTGTAGTAGGTTTCTTCTTTGTTTATTTTGTCGATATATTGTGCGTTGTTGGCGACGTTCCAGCGGCGTTG
Source organism: Sphingobacteriales bacterium (assembly GCA_043768865.1). Taxonomy (GTDB): domain Bacteria; phylum Bacteroidota; class Bacteroidia; order Chitinophagales; family JAYVJZ01; genus JAYVJZ01. The sequence goes on along the minus strand of JAYVJZ010000027.1, from coordinate 4,237 downwards.
CGAGCCGTTGAAGGAGTGTGCGGAGGGGCCGATGCCGATGTAGGGTTTGCCTTCCCAATAGGAGGTGTTGTGGCGGGAGTAGCATTTGTGGCGGGCAAAGTTGGATATTTCGTAATGTTCAAAGCCTTGTTGGGCGGCGATATTGGTGAGTAGTTCGAAGTGGTCTATCATGGTGTCCTCGCTTGGTTGTTGTGTTTTGCCTTTTAGTATATTGTTGCTGAGTGCAGTGTTGGGTTCTACTGTTAGGGCATAGCAGGAGATATGGTTTACTGCTTTGCTCATGATTTGTTCGAGGTCATTTTGAAATTGTTCGTTGTTTTGGTTGGGTATTCCGTATATCATATCGACGCTGATGTTGCTGAAGCCGAGTTCGAGGGCGTTGTCGATAGCGGCGTGAGCGGTGTCGGCGTTGTGGGCGCGGTTCATCCATGTTAGTAGGTTGTCGCTGAGGCTTTGTACGCCAATGCTGAGGCGGTTGATTGGCGATGTGCGGAGTTCGATTAGGCGTTGTTTGGTGAGGTCGTCGGGGTTGGCCTCGAGGGTTATTTCGATGTCTTGATGGAGTTTGTAGCCGTTTTTTATGTGGTTGAGGAGGTCAAATAATTCTGCTTCGGTGAGCAACGACGGGGTGCCTCCGCCGAAGTATATGGAGGTGATTTCTTTTTTTGATAATTCGTCCTCGCGCTCTTCGAGTTCTGTTTTTATGGCTTCGAGCATTGCTTCTTTGCGGGCTAGATTGGTACTAAAGTGAAAGTCGCAGTAGTGGCATGCTTTTTTGCAAAAGGGTATGTGTATATATATTCCGGCCATTGTTTTTGTTTCGTTTTTTTGGGTGAGGAGTGCTTTATTTTAACTAAATTTGTGGTATCAATTTTTTATTTTGTGTTGATGCAATATTTTAAGGCTGCTTTATTGGATTTATTTACAAAGGTGCTATTTTTTTTTAAAATAATAGCAAGTAGTATTTTTATTATTTTCAATGCTACTACGTGCTACGCTCAGTCGGCTTATCCGTTGCGGCTAACTACATTTTTGAATGGATCGACGTCGGTGCGATTGGTGTCTTGCAGGGATTCGTTGGAGGCCCAAAAGGTAGTACAAAAAGAGTTGATTAAGCGGTATGCGGAGGGGTTTATAAGTGCGAGTGTGGATACGCTTCGGCTTGATAGCATTAGCGCTAGTGCTTACATGTACGCAGGTTGTAGCTATCGTTGGAGGGAGCTAGTGTTGGCAGAGGAGGCGAACCCAAATGTGCGTATCGAAGAGCGGGTGTTGACTTATTTTAAGCATCAAAGGGGTAACAGGGTTGAGTTGCAGTTGTTGCAGTCGAATATGCAAGGGTTGTTGGAGTCGTATTATAATTCGGGGTACCCGTTTGCTAAAATTCAGTTTGATAGTGTGCAAATCGACTCTTCGCAATTGTCGGCACGTGTGGTTGTGAATAGGGGCGATTTGGTGCAGTTAGATTCTCTTGTTAATGTGAATAAATTTGCGGTTTCGCAGCATTTTTTGCAGCGTTATTTGGGGTTCAATAACGGGGAAGCATATCAAGCTAAAAACATTAAAAAATACGATAAATATTTGCGGCAGTTGCCTTATTTGACAGTAAACAAGGCACCGGAGGTATCGGTAGGGCGTTATCAAAATAGCGTGTTTGTGTATATTGAAAATAGGAGGGCCAATAAGTTTGACTTGCTTTTGGCATTGCAGCCGAACAGCAATTTTCAAAACCGATTTGAGCTCACGGGCGAGGGTATGATTCAGTTGAAAAACAGATTTAAACAAGGGGAGAATATAGAGCTTTCTTTTAAAAAAATAACTCGGGCTACCAATCAATTTAAGCTATTGTTAGAGGATCCGTTTTTGCCTAAATTGCCAGTGGGGGCTGATTTTCGGTTTGAATTAATAAAAAGGGACAGTACGTTTGTCGATAGGATATTTTCGGCAGGGTTGCGGCTGGGTTTTGCTGGCAACAACTTTATAAAAATAAAAAATAACTTGCTAGCAAGCACCGTGCTGCGGGTAGATACGGCTCAACTCATAGCCACTAAGCGGTTGCCTAATTTGATAGACTACAGTTTCAATGCCCTAGGATTGGAGTTTAATTATTTGAATTTTAATAGAATCACAAATCCTACTTCGGGTTGGCGTATAAATATTAATACAAGTACGGGGTTCAAAAAAATAAAAAAGAATAGTGTTATATCAAGTTTAGTGAGAGGCGGGTTTCGGTACGAAAGCCTGTATGATACGATACAGATTACGACCTTTCAATGGTCAGCAAAAGCAGAGCTAGAGAGATTTTTGAAGATAAGTACATATCATACTATCCGAATGATGGGCCAGGCGGCAATAGTCGAAAATCGTCAATTGTTTAGAAATGAATGGTTCAGGGTGGGGGGATTTAAAAATCTTAGAGGCTTCGACGAAGACGTCTTTCAAGGCAGGTGGTACGCTATAGCAACACTTGAATATCGATTTATAATTGGAAACCAAAGTGCCTTGTTTGCTTATGTAGATCAAGGATTAATAGGACAAAAAAAAATAACAGCGGGCTATTGGAATCGTCCCACGGGCGTGGGTGCAGGTATTAATTTTGAAACAAAAGCGGGTATTTTAACCTTCGCTTATGGTGTGGGTAGGTTGAAGAATACACCTTTTCAATTTAGAAACTCAAAAATACATTTTGGGTATGTGAATTATTTTTAACCCTCTTTTTATTACTTTGACTTCGGGTTATAATAACTAGCCCAAGCATAGCAAGCAGGCACCCGATTTTTAATGAAATAAACCGAGAAGGCTCATGTGGCTTGACAATTTTTTTTAAGACAAACAGATATAATTATTTTCTAATAAAAGAATACAAAGCAAAATCAAAAATAAGTATTCACCTGTAATAGCCCGAGCCTCATAACGAACATATACACCACCGTGTTTTGATGAACAATTCGCAGGTACGAAGCGTCGGATAGAGTAGTTAAAAAAACGGAATATTTTATCAGGGTACTAAGTTAAAAAAACGAAAATGCATTTGAAGCAGGCCTCATAAAGCCCGCCTTTTGCATTTAAGACTATACCGCAAAAGGGACCGTAGATTTGAACCATTGCAAATACGGAGGATTATAGGCAAATTTACACAAGATAACCGCCTTGTTGCGGTGCGTGGTGTGCCCGAAATCTAAGAATGAAACATCAAAGGAAGCATTCATAGTACGAAACTAGTGTATTAAACTAAGTATTACAAATACGCAAGCATTTTATACGAAAAAAAATTAATTACTATAATTTCCCAAAATAATTTGTTTTATTAAAAATAGTGATTAAATTCATTCATAAATAAGTTGGCAAAAAAATACAAATGCAGCTACGTTTTCACATCAATAACAACACTTTGATGTATGTTATTGAAAAGTTGAGGATAGGAATTGGAAAATTCAGCATTAAAAAAACTCTTGCCAGCGGGTGGAATTAATTATGACATCTCGCCCATAAGAAGTAAGGTAGGTCGCACGTTTGCACGCTTGCGAACAAAAAACTAAATTTTTAAGTTATACGAAAAAGATTATTGATTTATTGGTTTTTTATTTACACTTAGTATTAGCTTAATCAGTTGTTCAAAAGACTCGGTTCAACTAAACGGTCAAAATAAGCAAATAGATTTTTTTCGTATGGCCTATAAAGATAAAGGAAATACATTAAGCCTTTTGTCGGTAACTGAATTTGAAGAATATGTAAAAAATATGGTTTTCACAGAAGAAGGAGTATTAATGGGTAATACTTCATCAGTTTTGTATATTAGATTAAAATCTAATGAAGTAGACGTCGCTTGGTCATTTATATATGATAATGCAATAAACATTGAATTAAGAAAAGTGTTTCCTGTAGATAAAATTTGCAGCTATGCAACATCTAATTCAAAAGCACTAAAGGGAGTAATAAAAGAGAAGTACCCTCAAAAAATACCGGAACGATGTTGGGATTGTCTATAGGAAGGAGGCGAGTGTAAGGAATAATTTTTTAAACACACTAGAGCGTTTAGGCGCTCTAGTTTATAAAACTTTTATATGATTTTATTGATATTAACTTTTTTTAATTTTTTCAGCAAAGAGGACAGCATAAATTTTATGTTTACGAATAACCATAATGATGATACGGTAAAAGTTAATTTTTTTTTCGCCCTAAACAACTTTTTGTACAACAAATAGCAAATTATGCATTCCTAATTGCTATAGAGGAA
>JAYVJZ010000026.1:0-11383 GCA_043768865.1 Sphingobacteriales bacterium | reverse complement strand
ATTAGTACCATTTCTTTTCAATTGCTAAGTGGCACTATCTATAGGCATTACAGAATGATATTGTATTTAACGCAGCGTTAGTTTGTTGTATGTGTTGTTAAAATATAAATTACTTTGATGTAGATTTATAGAACTAAAATAGTCAAAATAGTATTAAAATTGTTCCCTTTTTGCATTCTATTAGTAGTAGCCTCAACACGCTCCAACGTTGATAGTATGCCTAATTTTTAGTCAAATAAAGTGAACACTATTATTTAAAAAACACCATTAATGCTGCACCATTACTTTTTTTGCCTCTAATCTTCCCTGCTTGTCCGCCAATGTTACCATATACATACCCGTTGCTAGTGTAGATGTATTGATGCTTAACTTGGTTTGATTGGCTGCATCAAGTCTCAGCAAGCTCTTGCCAGCCATATTACTTAGGGTAATACTGCTACTATTTACTTCTTGTATCTCGATTGATATACTATTATCAGCAGGATTAGGCAACAATTGCCAGCTCGGTAACCAAGGCTGCTCTTGCAAGGCACTCAATACACAATCGTTAGCACCTACATATTGATCGACAGTAGCAGGTAAGCTACTATCATAAATACCAAATGTATATAACCCAAAATTAAGATCTGTACAATTAAAGTTGCCCTTCTTGTTGGTTGCAAAGCCAACAACGTTCACAGGATAGGGTAATATTTCCCAGTCGTTACTATTTTCGGCCATATACAAAAGCACCAAACTATCCTCTGTAGTAGAAATAAATGTTTGATCTAAAAATGAATTAGTTGCCGTTCCGTCATAGTTAAAAATAGCCGAAGCAGAGAACGCAGGATTAGCGATGCCGCTCACCTCCCAATACCTATCGGCCAAATGAAGGCGACCCGGCAAATTCAAAGATTTGCGTGGAGCAGCAAAGTGGTGCTGTATGCGCAACCAAGCCGAATCTACAATGTTCGTGATGTTCAAATTCAACTTTGATTCTACAAAATTATTTAAACCATTGACATAAATGCGTTTGTACTCGCCCGTAGAGGCATCACTTACCTTTTCGTCGATGTCTAACTCTGTATGTATATAATCAGCTAAATCATACGCACCCAAATCTATTGAATGACAATTAGCCAGCGTAGCCGCCGGAGTTACAACTACCGTAGTAGGTTGCCAGTTAGCATCAAACAAAGTAACCTCCTGTTTGACGGGAGTATAACTACTAATAGGCGAAGCCTTGCTTGTCTGCGATAGAGAGACCGCAGCTGAATTGCTATGACGTTTTATGCAATAATCAACAAAGCCAGGGCTCTGTATCCATTCTGCAAAAAAAGGTGTAAGTGAGTTGCCAGAGCAGGTAGTAAGATACTCTCTCAACATCTCAGTGGTAATATTTTGATGTTGATATGCCACTAAAAAACCTTGCAAACAATTGAAAAACAAACTATCTCCCAACTGAAACCTAAGCGTATGAACTACATCGGCCCCTTTGTTGTACACATGCGAGCTATACGTGTGTGCATGATCAACCCCAGCCACCGATAGGTAGCCACCGTCGTTAATATGTGCATTCATTAACACATCATAGTGATTTTTTCTAACATCTCTTTTATACCTTAACCAACCATACGTTTGCTCTACAAAGAGGCGCTCGCAATAGCTCGCAAACCCTTCATTTAACCACATATCGCCTGCCGTTTTGCAAGTAACTAAATCGCCCCACCAATGATGCGAAAGTTCATGTGCCATCATCGTTTCATAATTCAAAGAACCATCGACCGCAAACTTAGGGTATGAAATACACGACGCATGCTCCATAGCACCCGCCATAAATGGCACTATCACATAGCCAATCCGCTGCCAAACATACGGTCCAAAACGAGCCTCATACGCTGCTATAGCTTCCGGCAAATGCACAAATGACGATTTCACGTTCGTAGTATCAGCCGCCAAAGCCGAAAAAGTAATAGGCAACACACCCGCTATTCCAGAATATTGCTGTTCAACATTAACATAAGGCGCTACCGAAACAGTAGCCAAATACGTAGGTATAGCAATCGTTTGAGACCAATGCCACGTAATCGTACCATCAACATTTACACTACTACCCACCAATGCACCGTTGCAAATAGCCTTATTCAAACTGCCTGTTGTGATATACAATTCCAATCGACTGCGGTCAATAAAATTATCAATACAAGGAAACCAAACTCTCCCAAAATTATGAGGCGTTGCATCGAAACCAACACCGATATTATACGCATACAAACCACTAAAACTAAACCCTCCAAACCCTGACGCATCAGAACTTGGCGTGCCACGATAGTATATTCTTATTCGACTACTATCGCCCACACTCATCGACGCATGCGACACACCTACCAACTCCCCTACTTGCGTAAACACCGCACCAACGCCATTATATCGCACACTATCAACCGTCAGACTCAACAAATCAAAGTGAGAAAGGCTCAACCCAGCCACCTTTGAACGATAATCAATATCACAAAAACCACTAATACTCTGCCCTGCAAAATCTGTAATCGTAAGATGTATTGAATATTGCGAAACGTCTAAAGTATCACTACGACTATCATCAGCAGCCCATACTTGAGTGGCAAATGCACAACAAACAACTAAAAAAAAATATTTATTAACTAAACAAAAATAATTCATAAAAAAAAAGTTAAAATTATATAAAGAACTACCGTAAAATTACAATAAAAATACACGAAGCAACCGTACTTAATACAATAAAAAAAACAGAGACAACCTAGCAACCGTTCGAGCAAAGCTACACTTCAAATCAACTTGGGCGAGCCCCTCGACTAAAAAACTAACTTGGGCTATACGCACCCAACATTGATAGTAGTCGAGGGTCGGTCTTCAGTTCCCGCTTTTTTATGTTTTGCTACCCCACATTTGTATCATCATTTCAAACTATTTATCTGCAATCGCAAAACATAAAAAGAGCTACACCTACGCCCTCTCGCACCTACGGTCTGCCCGCTTGCGCCAGATAAGCGTGGTAGGATTTTTTATAAATTTTGATTTTGAGCTGATACTTTGCATATAATCTAACTGTGATGCAAGTCCTACATTTTAAATACCGAATCAATTTACAATTTTCAAGAAAAAAAATTGAGTTTGATAACCAACTGTAAGTGCGAGAAGTGCTTAGGTGAAGCTCATTTTTTTTGAAGTATTTTCTTCAAAAAAAATAGCGGGAACCGAGCACTGACCGAGTACAATGTATGCAGGGTGGCGATTAGCCCGAAACTCTTGCCTACGAGGGCTCGCCCAAGATATTTTAAAACTCATTTACAAAAAAACCGAAAGAATGAAAAAATTATTCTTTCGGTTCGTGGTGTACAATGAAGTCGCTAATTATTTCACAAACTCAACGTCCACACGGCGTCCGTATGGGTTACCGGCTTTGTTGCTGTTGTTGTTTTGTTGTCCAAAATAATTCACAACGATATCGCTTTGGTTGATGCCGTAGTTGTTGATGAGCAAATCGCGTACGTTGTTGGAGCGATTTTGTGAGAGTACCATGTTTTTGTCTGGGCTTCCCTGTGCGTCGGTGTAGCCTTTGATTGAAACTTTGGCGATGTTTGGGTATTTTTGATAGATAGCTATAACCTGATACAATTTTTCCTTTTCAATAGGGCTGAGAGTGGCACTGCCACTGACAAAATAGAGGCTAGTGGGAGGTATATTGCGTATCTCGTCGTTGTATGAAGTGGTGTTGATTGTGATCGGCGCATTGTTGGTTGGTATCACTTTGGGTTCTTTGCGAAGGGCTGTTATTTGGTCGTTCATCAATGCGATTTGCTTTTGCAATTCAGTTACTTGCAATGTGTTGTCGATTACTGTAGTAGTTGGGGCAGGCGTACTTTTTAAGGCATCCATTTTGGTGTTCATTTCCGATAGTTGCTTTTGTAGTGTTAGTACATCGCTGTTTGAATTGTTAGTAGGATTGACGTATATGATTTTGTCGTCCGACTTAGGTGGCACATAGGCAGGGCTGTTGTTGCTTTGAGGGGGAGTGCGTAGCATCATTTTCAAACTTTCTAATTCTCGTTTTAGTTGTTCTATTTCGGCACTGTTGTCTTTGGAGGGTGCAGAAGGTGCCATATATAGAGGCTGTGGTTGAGTAGGAGTAAGTTGATTTGCTTGGGTGTTGTAGCCGTAGTTGTAGTTTACGTTTATGTTTACGATTGTGTCTTTGCGGCTTTCTATTCGCTTTTCGATGATCTGTATTTGCTTAGGTGCGTAGGGTGAAATAATGGTGGGCAGCGTTGGATTTTGTAGTCGTACTATGCCCTCAGGTTGTAATATTATTTTTGGTATTTGTTCTACTTGCTGTTGTATCGATGGTAGAGTGGGCTTAGTCTCTTCGATTGCCGATTGCGTAAGGGTTGTGGGTGCTGAAGAGATTGTATTTATGGTTATAGTAGGTGCCGCAGAACGGTCTTTTTCTGCATACAAAACGGGGGCTTTGAACGAATGTTTTTTCTTTCCAAAATTGTATCTTATAGATACTGATGTGAATGCAAACATATCGTTTACGCCGTTATTACGTCCTCTTGTGCCTTTATATGCAGGGTTGGGTTTCGATGCGTTTGAGGTTTCGTTTAGTTGGCTGAATGTTGGAAATGTCTTGCTTGCATCGTCTAAATAATCGGTGGTTGTATAACGATAATCGGTTTGTATGTTGAGGTTGAAACGGCGGCTTAATTTGAGTTTGACGCCCAATCCTAGGCCTGCGTAAAACTCTGTTTTGATTGATTTGTTAGACTCGGTTGCGAGATTAGTTACTTCTGTTTCGTAATTGCCGTCTTGCACTGTGATATTAGCGTAGTTATAATTACTGCTGTCTGCGTTTTTCAAATCTGCAAATACGTTATAATTTAATGCTCCTACGGAGAGAATGAAATAGGGTGCTATCAGGGCATTATTGCCTAAAAATCGGTCGTTGTCTGTTTTGAAAACCAAACCCAAACCAAGGTCGTTGATGTTGGTTTTGAAGTTCAACGAACGGGCATAATTCGTATTATTAGGACTCAATTCGCCTTTGAAATCAGTGCGGTCGTTGCCTGATAGTATTACTTTTGAATATTGTAATTGTAGTCCAATAGTGTTATTGAGCTTACGTTCGGCGGAAACAAAAAAAGATTTTGTGTTTATATCTTTGAGGTTATCGAGCGTTAGATTTTGATGCCAAAGGTTAGAAATATTTTTGAGTGATTTTATTTCTTTGGCATTAATGTTGTAGCTCGACAAGTCGCCATAATAATTGGTGTAGCCGCCACCTATGCCTATTCGCCATCCAAAGGCACCTTGCTGTGCGTTGGCTGCGTGTGCAAAAAAAGCGATAATTAGGGTGATAAATAGTATTTTTTTCATGGGTATTTTTTTGATTGATTGTTAATTAAAATAAGAATTTTAAAAGGTATAATTGGTATATTTTCTTTAAAAAATATAGTATTAGTTCTTCAATCCTGCCCAGATATTTATTTCAGCACTCAACCCAATGAAGGGCAATATTTTGATGTCATTAGTGGTAATTGTATTCAAATTACCGATAGTGATGTTGCGTTTTTCAACTACTGTAACACCTGCGTTAAATCGTATAAAACGAAAAAACTTATATCCTAAGGCAGCGTAAATAGGCTTTTTGATAAAAGGCCCTGTGTATTTTACTTCATTGAGGTCTTTGAAATCTTGTAAAAAAATACCTGCTGAAAGTGAGGCATTGCCTAAAAATTTAGAGAACGTTTTGTTGCCTAACGGAAACGATAGTCCTACGTAAGGACCTGTGCCATAGTTGGGTTTGCTGAGTGTACCATCAAAATACACGGCGCCATAACCTATGTTGACAGGTAGTGAATTCATGGTTTTTTCGGTAGGATAATCTTGCACCATTTTGGTGTCAGCTATTACTACTAGGTCGGTGTTTAAGAGTTGATTTAGTTCGCTGTGTACCATGTTTTTCAAATCTCCAATCAACTGCTGTGCATAGGCGGTTTTAGATTCTTTATTATTGTCTAATCCCTCTTTTGATTTGATAATTGAAAACTTGGCTGCACGCAATTTAGTCGCTTGCAATTGATAAATTTTATCTTTTATTATATCAGAAAACCCTTTGAATTCATAGCCTACGAGGTTGTCGTAGTTTGACAAACCTTGCATAACTATGTCATTCATATCACTCAATAACATTCCTGCGGGCTTGCTAACTGCTACTTTACGACGTCCTATTTCTACATTGCTCGACACATAGCCATCGAGTGTTTCAAACAATGCTTTTTGTAAATTTAATTTCTCTGCATCTGTAACTCGGCGTAGATAATCTAATTGAAAATCATACTCACTTCCGCCTCTCAACTTATAATTGATTGGTAAATCGAAAGCCTGCGAATTGTTGCTGAACGAGCGACGCCAGGTCGATACATTGAGTGGCGAATTGTGGTTGTTGTTTTTGAAAATAGTGAAGCGTACTTGCGAAATCACTTCGCTCACTTGACCTTTAATCATTAAATTTTTTTCTGCCGGCAAAGGTAGATTTTCATTGAACGACGTCTTTTCGTAATCAAAATTAACAGGGGTGTACTGTGCAATTGCAGTGTGACCAAGTGTTAGAACTGCTGCTAGGCTCATCAGAATTTTTTTCATAAATATAGTATTTAGGTTTTGTTAGGAGCGAACAAAGTCCGTGCCAAAGTAATGATAGGCAAGGAAATAATATTCAAAAATAATTTTAACTTAATGATGCAGAAAGTACGATACAGATAGAACGATGCGGATAGACCGCAACCTTTGTTTTTGATTAATCGTTGTACACTCTAGCCTGTTTAACAACTAATTTTTCTCCAATCCACTTCACCTCTACATCCATCGCAAACCTATCCCACGTTGATTTTGAATTATAATGTAAACTATAAAAATAATGTTTTTTGATAACAAGCAAAGTAGTATAGAGCTCTTGCAATTGCAACATATTCAACATTGGTTTATTATCATTTCTACTTGAATACGAGATATATTCTATAATCTTATTGGCTCTTTGATACTCCGTTTCGTCATATATAAGTAGCTGCTCTGTCGTCATCCCCTCACTTGAAAACACAACGGGAAGTTCCCCTTTTTGAATATTGACAACCATAGCGTGCATATCTTCTCTGTATATATTTTTTGTTATTGCTACTGCATTATAATCCTCCGTGCCAAAACTTTTATGCACCAATATTGCCATAGCGGCACTGTCGTGGACAATATTAAAATACGCTCGTTCTACTACCGCTCTATCATTCCAAAAGCTCGCCCACACTGCCTTTATAGCCTTTTCAATAGTCTTATTAGAATCCCCCGATATGCCTGTTTTGCTATCATAAAGCCCTGCACCATTGAATCCGTCTATGTCCTCGGCAGTAGTGCTACTCCTGAATCTATACGCCGCACCTAGGTTGTTTTGAATAATCTTAGCTTCAACATCATGCAGCAACGTAGCGTTGATAGGTGCTTGACGTATGGCTTTGCGTAGTTTTTTTAATATAACAATTCGACTATTCGGGTCGTTGCTGATAGCCAATAAGCTGCTTTTGATTAAGGTATCTAGATGATTGTTGACAATATGTTGTTTATAAAAAAAAATAGGTACACAAAAACCTCCCTCAGGTAAGTTTAATTTAGTGGAAGATTTTAATTTAAAAAGTTCGCCAAGGTTAGCCGCCTTACCACCTACATACGATACTGAACGGGCGTTTATTGCGGTTATATCAATGAGTTTATTTTTAGTATAATCGGGAATCAAATGTATAGATTTATTATTAAAAACCTCGTTCAATAACATAGCTTGCCTGGAAGAGGGAACAATATAAACACTATCATTTTCAACTCTCAAATGCACATATTGATTATTCAAAGAATTAAAATATTGATTTTGCCAAGCCGATTTATATGCACACAACGGAGTTTTTCTGTTTTGCGAAAGTATGCACAAGTGCGACAGCGGAGTTTGAAACTCAGTAGTAACAATGCCTGCCACCCCGGCGACTGTAAGCGGTGTGCCATTAATCAATAAAATATCGTTTTTGTTTAACACACAAGTTTTTAGACTATCTATGCTTATTTTTCTCAATAACCCATACGCTTCTTTTTTTACAATCGGTTGATAGGTAAGCGTTTCATAGACTTGGTCGGGGGTTAGAAAACGCACCGAGAGATGCAAATCATTGAAATCCTTTACTTGTTTGTTGGTCGCTACAAAAAAATACAAATTGGAATTAAATATTTTTTGTTGATTACAAAAATCATATAATTTTTTATTGTCAATGCTCACTGCTTCACTCGTTGCAAACTCTAACGTATATTGGTTTTTGGCACTATAATAATTCAAATTACCTAATACAAATTGCCTATTATTATTTGCTTTATAATTGTAATTATTAAAAAAAAAAACGTCGTTGAATGTTCTTAAATGAGCGACACAAAATTCAAAATGATACTTATATAAATTTGAATTAATAAAATATAATTTGTTGTAAACTATATCATAAACCACTTTGACGGAACTAACTCCTCCGTATTTTAAACTCAACGGCTCCCCTTGCAAGTGCTCAAACTGAGCGTGATTTTCTAGCTTTTCGTAGTATGGTTTATCTTCTTTTGATTGAATATTTTTTGGAATTATGGTATCGTAATTTGATTTAAAAGTAGCCTCACTCTTAGTCATAACTTGCCTCTGACACGCAAGCATGAGTAGAAAGAACGAGATTATTAAACTATATTTTTTCACTTACTTTGTACCATTTTTTTCTAAATACGTTCTCATTATTTTGATAATATCATCGGCGTTGGGCAATACAGAAAAATCGTTGTTCGTTATCACCGTAGTAGCATGGCTTATACATGGGTCTATAAACGCTTTGTGCATGGGTTTGACGGTGTCTTTGTAGCGCTGCAAAGTAAGCTCAAGCGTTTTGCCACGTTCGGTTGTATCTCGATTTATAATTCGCCAAAGTCGAATATCTAATGGCACATCTATCCAATACATCGCATCGCAAAGGGCTCTTATTTGTTCATTATTATATATTAAAATGCCTTCTACAATTATTATCGGGGCTGGTTTAGTGATTTCGATGGCATCGGTTCGATTGGATTCAATCATAGAATACACGGGCTGATCGATGGTTTTACCCATTTTCAAATCCTGTAAATGGCTCATCATCAAATGCCATTCAATGGCATCGGGATGATCAAAATTTAACTTCTTGCGTTCGGCAAGTGGCAGGTGATCATGCGCTTTGTAGTAGCTATCTTGCGATAATAATGTTACTTCATTACTAGAAAAATGTGCTAATATTTGATTGACGATTGTTGTCTTGCCCGAGCCTGAACCGCCTGATATTCCAATGACCATAAAGTGATTTTTGATTTAATTAGTGGACTTGATTGATGCTAAATTTATTTGAACAAATGAAAAAAAAATGAGCGATATGCCTTGTTATACATTATAAAAAAATAAAGGTGTGAAATTACAAAAAAATTGGGTACAACATGATACGTGAGGGCAAGGCGTCGTGCAAAATAGCGGGCACCGCGATGCTGAGTGCATACAATCCATCTTTCAACTCATTGGGCACATAAATTAATTCTGTTATGGTTGCCATTTTTCTAGTGTCTTGCAATGGCACACCCCAAAATGCCTTGTGAGAGGCTAGTTCGCCCTCGTCTTGTTCTTTGTCAAGCGAAGGTAAGTCCACAAGCAAATGCATAAAGTTGAATTGATTGAGCATAGCCGCTATCTTTTGTTCAACATAAGGCGGGTTATTACCTGAATAATTTCTACTTTTTTTGTCCGCATGGTTAGGTAAAGTTCTAATTATAAAACTAGTTGCATTTAAGTGTTTGGCGTTCTTTATTTCTTCTTCTAACGTTGAAAACAAAACTATCTCGTCGCCGTTGGACTGCTTGGTAGGATAGCAAGTACAAAGATATGCAATGCTAAAATTGGTATTGATGCACTGATGCACCGAGAGTTCCGTATCGTAGATATGGCTCGCACATTCAGTGTGCGTTCCGTTGCCGTGTGGGCTTATGAACAAATGTCGATAATTAACAGGGCTGCCCTTGCGTATCAATCCGACGAAACCCTTCATTTCAAAGGCTTGCGTGTAGGGCATCGGTGCGTAATAGGCATTCGCGTTTTGGGTTGAATCTGGAACGATGCCTATGCTACAATCTGTGCCTTTGGTCAAATCATATTGTTGAGTGCCAAGAGTAATTGTCATTGTATATAAAAAAATTATTTGGATAAAAAATGAACTCTGTTCAAGGCTTCTTCATAGGCTAGCATCATCGAATTAACTATACTTTCGGCTGATTGCATGGTATTAAAATTGGCGGCAGCTTGCCCTATCTCTAGCTCTCCGGCATCCAAATCACCTTCAAACATTCCTTTTTTTGCACGGCCTCTACCAAGATGAGCCACCAAATCATCTACGGTTGCACAAGCGTTTTCCATTTTATTTATTTCATCAAAAAAATTATTTTTTAATAACCTAACAGGAACGAGTTTTTTTAAAGCTAATAACGTATCTCCTTCTTTTGAGTTGATGACTTTGTTTTTGAATGCCTGATGTGCACTACTTTCATAGCTAGCTACAAACCGAGTGCCAACTTGCACGGCTTCAGCACCCAATGCTAAAGCAGCTAACATACTAGCTCCACAAGCTATGCCGCCAGCGGCTATAAGCGGCAACGTGCAAGCCTTGCGTACATTTGGAATCAAACAAAGGGTCGTAGTCTCCTCACGGCCGTTGTGCCCACCTGCTTCAAAACCCTCAGCTACGATAGCATCGCAACCCACCGACTCACACTTAGCGGCAAACGCCGCACTACTAACTACGTGTACCACCTTGCAACCGTGGCTTTGCAGGTGTTTGGTCCATAGCTTTGGGTTGCCAGCACTTGTAAACACAATCGGCACTTTCGCATCTACTATCGTCTGCAGGTGCTCTTCGAGCGAGCTATAAAGCAGCGGTACATTGACAGCAAAAGGCTTGTTAGTAGCGGCTTTGCATTTTTGTATTTGATTTTTTAAAACATCAGGATACATGCTGCCTGCACCTATAATACCCAACCCTCCAGCGTTGCTGACCGCACTTGCTAGCTCCCATCCACTGCACCATATCATACCTGCTTGTATGATTGGTTTTTCTATTTCAAGTAGTTGAGTAACACGGGTAACTATTTTCATTGGTATGGTTGTTGTTATGCAAAAGCGAATTTACAAAACTAA
This sequence comes from Sphingobacteriales bacterium, assembly GCA_043768865.1. Taxonomy (GTDB): domain Bacteria; phylum Bacteroidota; class Bacteroidia; order Chitinophagales; family JAYVJZ01; genus JAYVJZ01. Next base: position 93 of record JAYVJZ010000026.1, on the reverse strand, counting down.
TTTTTAGTTTGATATTTTGATTGAGATATAAGAAAAATATTTCAATTCGTAATAAAAAAATATTCATTTTTATACTAATTTTGAAGAAAAATA
>JAYVJZ010000025.1:0-3161 GCA_043768865.1 Sphingobacteriales bacterium | reverse complement strand
GGCAACGCAGACGCCTTCTTTGCTGTCTCGGTCTGCTCGTTTGTCGCTCACTTTTGCGCCTTTTTTGCGTAGATATACTACTGCTTCTTCAAAGTTGCCATTTGTTTCTTCTAATGCTTTTTTGCAGTCCATCATACCTGCTCCTGTTTGTTGACGTAGTTTATTTACGTCAGCTGCTGCTATTGCCATATTTTATGCTGTGCTTGTTGTTTAAATAATTAAATATAGTTAGGGAAAATAAGATTTATGCTTTGCGTGGGCCTTTGTTAGCAAATCCTCCACGGCTAGGGCCTCCTGTGCGTTGTCTTCCGTCGCCACCTTCGCGGCGCTTGCGTTCGCCTGCTGTATCGGCTGTTTCGCTAATTTTTTCTTTGCCCAATTCTTCTTCTACCACTTCTTCTAGCTCGTCGGTGCGGTTGTTGCGTTCAGCTAATCCTTCTTTGATTGCTTCGGTTACAAAATTAACTAACACGGCTATCGACTTAGTAGCATCATCATTGCCAGGTATAGCAAAATCTACTTTAGTGGGATCGCTATTGGTATCTACTATTGCGAATGTTTGCATTCCTAGTTTTTGGCTTTCTTGTAGGGCGATATCTTCGTGCATAATATCAACTAAAAACACTGCTGCGGGCAGCTTAGTAATGTTGGCAATACCACCGAGTACTTTTTCCATTTTTTGCTTTTGACGGGTCAATTGCAATCTTTCCTTTTTGGTTACACTATCGAGCGTACCGTCGTTGAGCATTTTTTCGATGCTTTGCATTTTTTTGATTGACTTGCGTATAGTGGCAAAGTTAGTAAACATACCACCAAGCCAACGTTCGGTTACGAAAGGCATATTGACCGCTTGAGCTGCTTCTTGTACTATTTCTTGAGCTTGCTTTTTAGTTGCTACAAACAATATTTTGCGTCCGCTTGCTGCTATCGCTTTCATTGCTTCGGCGGCGGTTTCTAGGGCTTCTTTAGTTTTGTTGAGGTCGATAATGTGTATCCCCTTTTTTTCCATAAAAATGTAGGGTAACATTTTAGGGTTCCATTTACGCTTGAGGTGACCAAAGTGCACCCCTGCTTCCAATAGTTCTTTGGTTGATATATTGTTTGCCATGATAGTTGTTAAGTTTGCTTTTAATGATTGATAATAATGATTAACGTTTGCTGAACTGATCGCTTTTGCGGGCTTTCTTGAGGCCTGGTTTCTTACGCTCAACCACACGGGCATCTCGAGTCATTAACCCTTTTTTCTTCAACGCAGGCTTCACCTCTGCATTTTCTTTAACAAGAGCACGTGCTATTGCCAATCGGCAGGCTTCGGCTTGGCCTTTGTACCCTCCACCATATACGTTGATTTTGATATCGTATTTTTCTGTGGCTTCTAGTTCTACAAGGGCTTCGAGTACTTTGTTGCGTATCACAGCAACGGGAAAATAATCTTCTAATGTTTTGTCATTAATCACAATTTTGCCACTGCCTGTTTTTACGTAAACACGAGCTACAGCTGCTTTACGGCGTCCTACTGAGTTTATTAATTCCATATTATTTTATAATTTTTAAAGGTTGAGGTTGTTGTGCAGCATGAGGATGTTCAGCCCCTTCAAACAAATGTAATTTTTTTATTTGTTGGCGCCCTAATGACGTTTTAGGAAGCATACCCTTAACCGCTTTTTCTAATAAGCGTGTAGGAAATTTTTCTAACATACGCTTTGGAGTGGTACTTTTTTGACCTCCAGGATACAATGAATACGATAGCATTTCTTTGTCCTCCAGCTTGTTACCAGTCAATATTACCTTGCCCGCATTGAGGACGATTACGCAATCTCCATTGTCGAAGTGGGTGGTAAAATCAGGCTTGTGTTTGCCTCTCAATGTGCTTGCTATCTGCGTCGATAACCGACCTAGCGTCATGCCATCAGCATCAACTATCCACCACTTGCGGCTGACAGTAGCTGCATTGGCGTGCAGTGTTTTGTAACTACGTGAATCCATTTTTTTAAATTTTTATTTATTTAGTTTGTATAATTAATTGATAATGAGCCTGCATTTCGCACTATTATTTTATTGAAATACTATTTGGGATTGCGAAAGTACAACATTTTATCAAATATACAAGGTCTGACTATAAAATATCTGTAACCCATTGATTGTCAATATCAAAAACGCTAAAAATAAATTTCACTACCAGCCACTCTATAACAATACAATGCCCGTTGCAATGCACTTATCTTTTTTATCAACAGTGCAAATTGTATAGTTTTTTACCTCTATCAATACCCTGTTTATGCCATTCAAAACAATGTGCTTGAGCAATCAATACGACTGCTATTGAACAGTAAAGTTGCCGCCACAAGCAACCTACACCGCTAAGTTGTTTTCCTCTATCATACGGCGTATGTTGATGAGCGCATAACGCATACGACCAAGAGCAGTATTGATACTAACGTTAGTTTGTTCGGCTATTTCTTTAAAACTCAGCTCCGCAAAGTGCCGTAACATCACCACCTCGCGTTGCTCAACGGGTAGCAGGTCTATAAGCTGACGCACCCTAGTCGCAGTTTGATTTTGTATAATATCCTCTTCAGCATTAGTAGTAGCCGACGGCAATATATCGAGTACGTCGAACTCCTCCGTTGATTGCATCGTCCGCATTCGCTTTGCTCTGCGGTGGTTGTCCACACACATATTATAAGCGATGCGGCAGATCCATTGACTGAACTTGCCTTCGTCGTTGTACTTGCCGTTTTTGATAGTGTCAATCGCTTTTATAAACGTCTCTTGAAAGAGGTCTTCGGCTGTCATCTGATCGCGTACAAACATCATAATCTGCGTAAAAACTTTGGTCTTGTAGCGCTTGATAAGCAACGCTATAGCCTGCTCACTGCCTTTTTTAAAATCTTCTAACAATTGAACGTCTGTTGTGGTTTTCTTGTAAGTAATCATAAGTAGCCTCCTTAATTTTTAGGTTAATAATTAAAAAAAAGTAGAGGTACGAAAGCATAGGCAGATCAATTTTTTTGATCAACTTTTTTGATAAGTTGATGGGTTTAGTTGAAATAACACAATGATTCTAAAGCAACGTATAGTGATGAGCTAGCAGTAGGCTGTCTTAGTCGATGTGTATTCGTTTTGTTCAATGAAACACAGTGATATTATGTGTCTGCTAA
>JAYVJZ010000024.1:0-10544 GCA_043768865.1 Sphingobacteriales bacterium | reverse complement strand
TGTATTCTTGGATAGCACCATTCAAATCGCCTACTTCTCTTAGGCTGTCTGCCGTGCTCAATTCAATTGTAAATATCCGTTGTTGCGATTTTGCTATTAATGTCAAAAGCAAAAAAGAAGACAGTAGGAATAATTTTATACGTTTCATGCTGATTATTTTTATTGGTTTAACATGTTTTTAAAAATTAAAAGATACACAAATTTACACCTATTATCTATTTTGACAAATTAATTAATATCATCGTATCATGCCTTTGCACATGTTGAGTTTTAAAAAAAAACTGTAATCAATGTGCAATTTAAAATCAAACAAGAAAAATTAAAAAACAGCAGTAAGTTTTTTTTAAACGCACACCAAATAAAATAGTTGGTTCGTAAATCTAGCACTTCGACGAATTATCGGCATGATTAGCTCAGTCGTCGCCGAGTATGCGAGGCAATTAATAAAAAGTAATTTATTGGGTTAAAATTTGGTTTTCAATATTTTTGGTTCAACTTTTGTACTAATTGTGCTACAAATAACTCAATTTTGTTTTAAAATTATTACCGCTATGAATTACAAATGGATCTATTTCTTCCTGTTGCTACTTGCCGCTAATGCTAGTCGAGCCCAAAGCAAGAGCCACTCTAAGCAAGTAGAAGCGCTTATATTTGGTGGCGACACCATACCTGTTTTTGAGTTGAAAGCGGTGCCTATCATCTCACGCAAGTTCATAGATGCGGTAGATGAATATAAGTTTAATCAATTGCTCAAAAACGTGATGATAGTATATCCTTATGCTATGAAAAGCCGTGAAATGATACGTATAGTGCAAGAAACCACTGCCGATATGCGGGAACGCAGAGAGAAAAAAGAATATAAAAAAGACTTAGAAGATAAGCTAGAAGCGGAGTTTAAAAAAGATTTAGAAAACCTAACAACAACGCAAGGCAAAATATTGGTAGAATGGGTGGAGCGTAGCTCAGGCAAAACCCTACATCAAATCATAAAAGAAAACAAAAATGGATTTGCGGCCTTTACGTGGAGCTTTACCGCTGCTCGGTTTGGGTACGAACTCAAAACCCCTTACAACCCCAAAGAAAACACGGATTTAGAATTAATGCTGCACTCATTGGACTAATGCGGCCGATGAATCTAAATGTAATACAAGCGTTTTTTTTTGATTACTTTTGTTGCAGTGGAGGCCATCAATGAATATATAACTTTAACAATTGCAAACAAAAAAAGCGTTGAGCATACCTGCGTAGAGGTAAATTATGTGCATCATAAGACGTTTTTAAATTTTTGTTTGTCAGGTAGTGATTGTCTGTTCGATTTTGCTTCAACGAATAATTTTGTTACAATTGCAATTGACAACTCTTATTTTGAAAAATACGAAGAACCCTTTGAGTACCCTATCAAAAAACAAGCAATATGCTGCAATACGCAGTCGAAGCTATTTGATATTATAAACTGCAAAGCGATTGGGCTTTCGCGGCTTTTATATTTGGAAAGTATTGTATTGTTTTTGTTGTACCAAGTTCAAAAAAATGATTTACTTTTTGCACTTAATTGCAATGCTTGTTCGTTTGTAAAAGCACCGATAGAAGAACAAAAAATATTGCTAGCGAAAGAATATATAGTCAATAATTTAGAGAAAAATATTACTATCCCAATAGTGGCTTCGCACGTGGGCACCAATCAATGTTACCTCAAAAAAGGGTTTAAAGAAATGTTGGGGCAAACTATGTTTGAGTTTTTGCAAGAAAATAGAATGGTTAAAGCTAAACACCTGCTCACCGAAACGCAACTTGAACTCGCTGATATATCGAATGCAGTGGGGTATGCATCGCTAAGTAGCTTCAGCCAAACCTACAAAAACTATTATGGCATAGCACCAAGCAAAGAATCGAAGATGCGAATTTCCTGATTTCTAAACCGAATTTCCTGATGCCTAAACTAAATTGAAGCAGCTACATTTATTTTTGGTACATTAATAAATTGAAATATGCGTATTCCGAAATCAATACAACTTTTAGTAGCCTTTATAGTTTTTTTGTTATGTAGTGAATCTTGCGAAAAGATAATGCCTAAAGCCCCTGAGCTAAACCAAACACTCAATGCCCCACTCGATGGTTTGACTTACGAACAGAATAAAATACATCTGTTAGGGGCAGCGGAGTTTGACGAAATATACACAGGTGCTACTGGATTGGGGCCTCTATTTGTAGCTGCCTCGTGCAGCGGCTGCCACAACGCCGACAGCAAAGGCACTCCGTTCACACAGCTTACTCGATTTGGTCAAACAGACACGTTAGGCAATACTTTTTTGGATCAAGGAGGGCCACAATTGCAACATAATTTTTTGCCAGGTTTTGAAGGCGAGCAGTTACCACAGGGGGCGAGTCATAGCCATTTTGTAGCCCCAATAGTTGCGGGGTTGGGGTTTTTAGAATTAGTGAATGAGCAAGATATAATAGCATTAGCAGACCCCGAAGATGCAGATGCAGATGGTGTTTCGGGTCGAATCAATTGGAACACGTTGCCTGATTGGGTGCAGCCAAAGGCTACTGCTGAGTTTAAAAATGGAAAATATATTTGCCGTTTTGGCAAAAAGGGAAGTACCTACAACCTGCATCAGCAGGTGGTGCAGGCTTCGAATCAAGACATGGGGCTGACCTCCACCTTCATGCCACAAAATCCGTACAATGTGCTCACAGGCACACAGAGCATCGGCACGAGCGACCCTGACATTACCGACCAAAGCATTAACAGCAACGTATTTTATATTCAAACACTGCAAGCACCTGAGCGACGCAACGCTGACGATGTTACCGTGCTATTGGGCAACGAATTGTTTCGCCAAATAGGCTGTAACAGTTGTCATGTAGAGAAGCTAAAGACGGGATATTCGGCAGTTGATGCCCTGAGCAACAAAACATTTTATCCCTATACAGATATGCTATTGCATGATATGGGGAGTGCATTAGACGATAATTATACCGAGGGCACAGCGCTTAGTGCTGAATGGAAAACACCTCCTCTATGGGGGTTGGGGTTGTCTGCTCAAGCACAGGGTGGAGGCTACTTTTTGCTACATGATGGCAGAGCACAGAGCATTGAGGAGGCTATCGAGTATCATAATGGCGAAGCAGCTGCGTCGAAATCAAATTATAAAACATTATCGCAAAGCGAAAAAGCCGCTTTAATAACATTTTTAAATTCATTATAACATTTTCTATTTTATTAAATGAATCGCCATCAATTCTTAAAACAAGTCGCCTTCACTTGCCTCGCCCCGTCAATATTAGCAAGCGTTTTGCAGGGTTGTGCTGCACAAACCTATTTCGCAAAAGCTGCATTTAATAACAACATAATCGCATTGCCAAAATCGGAATTTAATTATTTAGACAACGGTGTGCCCAAGCAACGAGCGTATGTGTTACTAAAAAATGAGGGGTATCAATTTCCTATTTGTGTTTTTAAAATAAACGAAAATACTTACTCTGCCATACTCATGGAGTGCACCCACAGTAGTTGCGAATTGCACAATCAAGGTAATTATTTATTATGTCCATGTCATGGTAGTGAATTTTCAAACCTCGGTGTGGTTCAAAACCCGCCCGCAGAGCAAGATTTAAAAATATTTAAAACCCAAATAGATACCAATATCATATATGTTCAATTATAAAAAAAGCATTCTTCTCAGCAGTTTAATAGTATTCATAAATTATGCGTACGCACAAGATAGCTTACCGCCCAAGCTCAATATGGACGCACTTTATAATCGTCCTTTTTTGACCATCAAAAAAGTGCCGATTGCCATAGGAGGCTATATAGAAGCGAACACGCAATACGACAATATAGATGGCGTAGCCTCAGGCTGGGGGTTCCAAATGAGGAGAATGACGCTTTTTTTTTCTAGTACGGTTGCCAAGAAAATTCGATTTTTGTCTGAGATAGAATTTGAAAATGGCACACAGGAGATAAATATAGAAACCGCAGTGGCCGATATTGAATTCCACCCGCTGTTAGTGCTGCGTACCGGCATTTTGCTCAACCCGATTGGAGCGTTCAATCAAAACCACGATGGGCCTCGCTGGGATTTTGTCGATAGACCCCTCGTCAGCACCGAGATAGTGCCTTCCACCCTTTCTAATGTTGGTATGGGATTGTATGGTAAATATTACAAAAAAAACTGGATATTGGGATATGAAGCTTATTTGACTAATGGGTTTGATGATAATCTGATAGAAAATGATATGGGTAGGACCTCATTTCATGCCGCCAAAAGCAACCCTAACAAATTTGAATCTAGCTACAGTGGCTCGCCCCTTTTTTCAACCAAAGTAGCCGTGCGTAACCGCAAATATGGTGAGCTGGGGTTGTCTTACCTTACGGGTATTTATAATCAATGGCTTGTAGAAGGTACGCAGGTCGATGACAAAAGACGTGCCGTAATGATGGCCCTCGACTTCACCACAAGTGTATTTAAAAATAGTATCGCTATCACCGGTGAGATAGTTAAGGCGCGTATAGCGTTGCCTACTAATTATATTCAAACCTATGGCACACGCCAATTAGGAGGGTATTGTGATGTTACGTTCACAGCATTGCAAAAGTCAGTACTCGGATGGGCTAATGCCCGAGTGCTATTAGGCGTTCGCCTAGAATACGTTGATTATAATCAAGATAAATTTAGAATTACCCATGCTAAAATATTCGACGAAGTGTATGCTATCACCCCTACTATTTCGTTCAGACCTACAGGTAGTGCTGTGTTGCGGCTCAATTATCAGCACCGTCATACAGTTGATTTGTTAGGCAATCCGCCGAGTGTGCAGCGTTCGATACAAGTTGGGCTTTCTACTTATTTTTAATAAATTTCAACATTGGTTGGCTGTAAGTAGAAAATTTGTGTCTGATTTTTGAAACTTATTTTTTATTTTTTTGGTTCTATTTGTCATTTGCTTAGTAGCGGAATTTTATGTGATATTGTGAGCCTATACATTTTTTGATTTAATACCTATGATGGCAACTGCTTTGTGGCTTTTGGTTGTAAATAATCGATTGGATAGTGTCGGTATTTTTGTCTAAAACTAGCTGTGTGGGGTGGCTTGTTTAGTTTTAATTTAATTTGACTTTTTGGGCTTTAGTATGGATTAGTGCAGGTGCGAGGCCGCCCGTAGGGTGCGTGAGGGGCTTTCAGTGTAGCTCATTTTTTTTGTTTTTTTGTGTGATGTTGGGGTGGGATTATGTACGAGGTAGTTTTGAATAAATAAGGGTGGGTAATCGATAAAAAAATAGCGGGAACGGGGCCCCGACCCTTGCCAATATTGATGTTTGGGTGAGAACACACTATTCATTTTGGCAAGGGGCACGCCCTATTCGTATTATTGATTTGTATTGATTTATGGCTGATAAATTGCTTTTTTATTGTTTGGTTGATATTTGCGTAGTAGGGTTGGTTGCTATATTTTTGTAGCTATTTTATATTTATTAATTAATTTTATTGATGGTTATGGTGCAACCTCCCGATTTGTTTAAAAACATTGTGTCCCACTGCAAAGAGTATGGGTTTATATTTCAATCGTCTGAGATTTATGATGGGCTGAGTGCGGTGTATGATTATGGGCCAAATGGGATAGAGCTGAAGCGAAACATCAAGGAATATTGGTGGCGCAGCATGGTGTATATGCATGATAACATTGCGGGGATTGAGAGTGCGATATTGATGCACCCTACTACTTGGAAGGCGAGCGGGCATGTAGATGCGTTTAGTGATCCTTTGATTGATAACAAAGATAGTAAGAAGCGGTATCGGGCTGATGTGCTGCTGGAGGAGCATACGGAGCGGCTGCGTCAGAAGGCTACGAAGGAGGTGGAGAAGGCGGCGGCGCGGTTTGGTGATACGTTTGACGAGTCGATATATAGAAGTACGAACACTCGGGTGTTGGCATATTTGCAGAAGGCTGATGCGATAGAGGAGCGGTATCGGGTGGCGATGGAGGCGAGTGATTTGGGGGCGGTGAAGCAAATAATACTTGATGAGGAGCTGGTGTGTGCGGTGAGCGGCACCAAAAACTGGACCGATGTTCGGCAATTTAATTTGATGTTCAGCACGGAGCTCGGCAACAGTGAGGAGTCGAGCACGGTGTATCTGCGTCCTGAGACGGCTCAGGGTAGTTATGTGAATTATTTGAACGTGCAGCAAACGGGGCGGTACAAGGTACCTTTTGGCATTGCTCAGATGGGCAAGGCCTTTAGAAACGAGATAGTGGCTCGGCAGTTTATATTTAGGATGCGTGAATTTGAACAAATGGAGATGCAGTTTTTTGTGCGTCCGGGCGATGAGATGCAGTGGTATGAATATTGGAAAACAACTCGTATGGCGTGGCACAAGGCATTGAACTTGGGTGATGGCAAGTACCGATTTCATGATCATATCAAGCTGGCACACTATGCGAATGCGGCTTGTGATATTGAGTATGATTTTCCGTTTGGGTTTAAAGAGCTAGAGGGCATACATTCTCGTACCGATTTTGACCTAAGTGCACATCAATTGCATTCGGGTAAGAAATTACAATATTTTGACCAGGAGTTGAACAAAAGCTATGTGCCTTATGTAGTGGAAACGGCGATTGGCTTGGATCGTATGTTTTTGGCGGTGATGTCCTCATCGTATAAAATTGAAATGTTGGAGGACGGCACGTCGCGTACTGTGTTGGCATTGCCGCCTTCGTTGGCTCCTGTCAAATGTGCAGTGCTGCCTTTAATGAAAAAAGACGGTTTGGGTGAGGCGGCAAGAGGTATTTATGATAATTTGAAAAAGCATCTGCATGTCAGCTACGATGAGAAAGACGCTATCGGCAAGCGTTATCGCCGCAACGATGCGATAGGAACGCCGTATTGCATTACTATTGATCATCAGACGTTGAGTGATAGCACAGTTACGATGCGCGAGCGCGACAGTATGCTACAAGAGCGGGTAGATGTGGCGGCTGTTTTGGGGCTTGTACAAAAACGTTGTGAGATGCTACTTTAGTAGTTGCATCTGCACATTACATAATTTTAAAATTTGTTTCTTATGTTGTTTGTAAAATTTAGTACTACATAGATGAGGAAAAATCTTGTTGAGCTAGTGGGTACTTTTTTGTTGTGTAGTAGCATCGTCTTTGCCACTTCGTTTGATGGCTATATTGCTTCGCTTATAATTGGATCGGTGCTACTGTTTTGTATCTATTTTGGCGGCATGGTTAGCGATGCGAATTACAACCTTGTGGTATCATTGGGATTATATTTTAACAATAAAATTAATGCAAGTACGTTGATTGGCTATGTAGCGGCTCAATTGACAGGCGGACTTGCGGGTACGACACTTGCACGCGCAACGATGGGAACAACACTAGGTGGCAGCCCGGTTGCGTACTATGAATACTCGCTCCTCATTGCACTATTTGCGGAGATAGTAGGTACATTTCTGTTGGTTTATTTTGTGCTCTGGGTGTCGTATTCTAAATTCAACTTCAGCGGTGCATTTAAGTCAATAGGTATAGCTGCATGCGTAAGCACCCTCTCTATACTACTTGGTAGTTATTCTGGCGGGGCGTACAACTTAGCTGTTGGCCTTAGTTGGTGTTTTAACGATTACTTGAATGGCGGTAATTATATACAAAATTTGGCACTCTATACTATTGGGCCTAGCATAGGCGGCATAACGGCGGCGTTGCTTTTTAAACGACATAACGATGAGCTTGGGTACTGTTTTTTTAAAAAATAAGTAGAAAGCCCAACGTATATTTTACACATATATCTCGGTAGGTTGTCTAACTAAGCAGTGTTCCACTTTGAATCTTGTTTGCCCTAGTAGCTTGTTGAATTCTAATCCTTTTTTTGTTATTGCATTGTTATACTTTGCTTTATTCAATATTTTACAACAAGATTCCAATACAACAAGGTGTTTTTTGGGGGTAACTAATTGATATTTTAATTTTATTTAGGTAGTGGATAACTTATACAATCTACCATTGATTTGAAGAGCTGTTTTTTCACAAATGCAAACATTCAAAAATATATAAGCACAAAATTAAGGTATTATTATTTAGTGCTTTGTGAAGATGTTATTAAGCAATGAGCAGGATGCGATTAGCATAAAAATCTTCCTAACTTCTCTACTAGTTATTATTTTACTAATGTTACATTGCCACTAGACAAGACCGTTTTGCCACCAAAACTCTGCCCCTGTATATGGACAAAATAAGTACCAAGAGGCTGCGAAGTACCGTTGTAAGTACCGTCCCAATAGGCGTTGAGATCCTTTGTTTCAAATATTTTTTCTCCCCAACGGTTGAATATTTGCAAAAAAAACAACTGTTCAATGCCATTATAAAACGGCATAAAAACATCATTGATGTTGTCGCTATCAGGGCTAAAAGCATTGGGTATTATTATGCTTGCTTCATTGACACGTACCGTCAATGTATCATAACTCTTGCAACCATTCATATCGGTAGCTATCAATATCAATTGAGTTGCCTCGTCGGCAGTATAGTTAATCGCTTGGGTGGTTTCGCCCGTCGGTAGCCACTCAAACGCAACTCCTTGAGGTGCAGTTAAATTAATCGGTATCCCTTGTGTAACCAACGTATCGCTGCCTATATCAGCATGAAATGTAGTGATTACCTCTACCCAAACCTGCTCATAATGCAGGGTTTGACAACCATTAGCGTCTGTAATAGTTACGTCACAATGATCACTAAGCGTTGGGGTAATCGTAATGCTAGAGGCAACACTAGATGCCATCTGTGCATTAGGTATCCAGCTATACGAGCCGCCGCCGCTCGCTTGCAAAGTCAGCGTTGCACCGAAGCATATAGTAGTGTCACTAGTAGCTGACGTGGTAGCCGGCAATATAAGTTGTAGCGTATCGGTATAGACATCTACACACCCCAGATCACTGACAGCGGCGAGTGTAACGATAGGATTTTGATAGGCAAAAACAAAACTAGGGCTCTGAGCTATGCTGTTGATGCCGCTGCCTGACCACTGCCATGTGCTAATGGTACTACCCGTCGTCGTGCTACCTGAGAGTGCGATCGTATCGCCTACGCAGCCAATGCTACTGTTAAACTGAACTTCTACAGGCGCTGAGACCACCACAGTAGCAATGGCCGTATCGGCACATTCGTCGACCACACCATCTATCAATGTTACGGTATAGCTACCGGGTGCAGGATATGTAAAAATAGGAGTACTAGCACTCGAGGTATCGGTACTACTTCCTGCCACACCAAAATCCCACAAATAATTATGCGGGGCAAATGCTGTCGCAGTAGTTGAGACTATATTTACTAGCTCAACACTCGTGTTGTTGCAAAGCAACGTATCGTTCAACAAAGCAATATATGGGTGGAGGCAGGGAATATTACCAAGTGAAAACGTATTATTCATTTCACTAAGTAGTATGCCATCTCTGTATTCTTTGACAAGAATGTTAATAAAAAAACTTCCATATACGCTGGCTTCGCCTACTAGGTGCCCCTCGGGTGTAATCACCATTGGCACAAGCCCTCCTATATAATCGGCTAGGCTATATGGGGGTATAAAGTTCACAAACACAAACGGGTCAGGCATCATAGGGGGGATAATCTCAAAAGGTGGATACTCAGCACCCGTGATAGTTGGAATCAGTTCATACGTAATACTATCTCCGTCTGACTCTATAGATGCATGGTTTTTGTCAAAATAATCCCGCCAACAGTTTATTCTGTTAAACAAATGATGAAACGAACGTGGAGTTGAATTACAATCATTGGCATAAATTTTCAAAAACAATGTCATGCCCGCAGCTTCAAAGTTTAATGGCAAAGGTGAACAACACCTTTGGTATATAAACGTGAGCCCTCCAATAGGAAAACTATCTAAAGTGATTGTTTTTGAATAAAAAAAAGAATCTCTTAACCCGACCCCATACAATGAATCACATTTATAAACGGGAATATATGGGGTAGGGGTGTCTAAATTATTGTCATACATATATATTATGTCTAACTGAAATGCCCTATATAAAGAACCGTCACTTTTCAATACTTGTATCCAAGGTTCTGTCTCAGCTGCAAAATCATAAGACCCTTTATAGACCACCATGTTGATTTTGTACTGATTCGTAGCAGCGTCTATGCAGTCTATATATCTGACCACCATGCAAGTGATCGGCTTTTGATTTTATTATTACAAAAAGAAAAAATAGTAAACAATAAATTAGCTTCATTGTTTATTGTTTTATGATTTTAACAAAAGTAGTAGAGGTAGTATTCGATATTTTTTTAATAGAAGTCGGATTAGAAAGTATCCCGGCTACTGCATAGCCACTTGAGGCTGAAGCAACATTGGTGGCTGTAATCTTTCTTTCGTCTATACACTGACCCCTAGTGCTATAACTGTAATACGGCAGACCTGATAAAAGTAGTCCTATATCGTAAGCGTTATTGAATAAACTGCTCCCTGTTGATGTCAATGAGGATACTTTCATGTGTGTTTTGGCGGGCGTAGTGCCACTAGCAGG
>JAYVJZ010000023.1:0-27525 GCA_043768865.1 Sphingobacteriales bacterium | reverse complement strand
GCAGTATCAAATATCAATATTTCAAAAGCACAAATCATACCTTTGCAGACTGTAAGAGGACATATTACTCAGGCTGTAACTCAATACGAGATACCTTTTGCACAAGTTGTATTGACAAAAAATGATAGCTTTTATTTAGGAACAATTACAAACTCAGAAGGTAATTTTGAAATAAATAATGTACCCGTAGGGCGTTACAAAATTATAATTTCGAGTGCAGGCTACAAATCTTTGTTTTTAGAAAACATTCAAACAACAAGTGCAAAGCAAATGGTACTTAATTTGAGCTTAGAGGAGCTTGAAGTACAACTAAAAGAAGTAAAAATCACAACAGATAAAAAAAGTGGAGAGGCTGCGAACGAAATGGCTTACATAAGTGCAAGACAATTCAGCATCGACGAAACCAATCGCTACGCAGGCAGTCGAGGCGATCCTGCCCGCATGGCGAGCAATTATGCTGGGGTGCAGGGTGCAGACGACTCTCGCAACGACATCGTCATACGAGGCAATTCGCCTACTAGCGTGCTTTGGCGAATGGAAGGCATGGACATACCAAACCCTAATCATTTTGCAATACCGGGTACTAATGGCGGTTCAGTGTCTTTGCTCAACAACAAAACCCTTGCTAGCAGTGATTTCTACACCGGTGCTTTTCCTGCTGAATATGGCAACAGCAATGCAGGAGTGTTCGATTTGAAACTACGTAATGGAAATAACAAGAAACACGAACAGAGTTTTCAATTTGGTATATTAGGAACAGAATTAATGCTAGAAGGGCCGTTATGCAAAAAAAAGAGAGCCACTTATTTAGTTACTTATCGCTATGCTACACTTAATATTTTCCAAAAAATTGGATTGAAAATTGGCACTGACGCAGTGCCTAAATATCAAGATGCAGCTTTTAAAATAAACATACCACTCAAAAATAACCAAAATATATCGGTGTTTGGGGTGGGAGGTATTAGTGCTATTGATATACTAATCAGTAATCAAAAAACTCCTGCAGCCAATATATACGGCAGCAATGACAGAGACCAATATTTTGAAAGTAATGTGGCATGGTTAGGTGCTACCTACAGCAAAACGATTACAAAAAATACCTATTTTAAAGCCACAATAGGGAGTAGTTATCAAGAACAAAACGTATATCATGAGTTGGTATATCGGCGTTTGAGCAATGTTGATGGAGCGACACTATTTAAGGTAGATTCGCTGCAACCTATACTAGGATATAATTTTAGACAAAATATTAAAAGTCTTACTGCTTCTATTACACATCAAATCAACCCAAAAACATCTTTGAAATTTGGAGTAACAACGAACATTTACAATTTCAAATTTATAGATTCGACTCGTCAAATAATTGATTCTGTTGCCAACGATTATAATCAATTTTATTATCGATGGAATACTGTCAAAACCAAACCTATACTGCAATTGCAGCCTTACATTCAATTCAAATATAAGGCCACGGAGCAACTAATTTTTCATGCAGGTTGGCATTTGCATTATTATTCATTAAGCAAGCAGATAAATGTATTAGAACCACGAATGGGAGCAGTATATCAACTAACCAAAAGTGATGCAATAGCCGCTGGAGTTGGGTTTCACTCACAAATTCAAGCACCCTATTTGAGTTATTATATTGACAAAAACGATAGCCTAGCCGATATCAACAGGCATATTGGTATGTCCAAAAGCCGACACGTTGTTTTAAATTATACACATTATTTTGGCAATCGAATGATGTTGAAAACAGAAACCTATTATTATACACTTAATCAAGTGCCTGTAACTCAACGCCCTTCTTCATTCAGCCTAGCAAATACTGGTGTTGGATTTAGTCGTTTTTTCCCCAAAGCATTAATCAATAAGGGAAAAGGGCATAACTATGGTTTTGAAGCAACTTTTGAGCATTATTTTCAAAAAGGTTGGTATTACTTGATTACAGGCTCATTATACGAATCTAAATACCTCGCCTCTGATCAAGTATGGCGCGATACTGACTTCAACGGAAATTTTATTTTGAATGGCATTATAGCTAAAGAGATAATCATCAAATCTCGGTCATACCTTAACATTGGAGGCAAAACAACTTGTATGGGAGGGCGAAGATATTCGCCTGCAGACGGGGAACAAACCAATATACAAAAAGAAATTGTTGAAATAGATAGTTTAAAAAACTCTTTGCAATTACCTAATTATTTTAGAGTGGATCTTCGTGTAGCTTACACAATAAATCGACCAAAAGTTACTCATGAAATTGCTGTTGATTTAGTGAATATTCTCAACACAAAGAATGTATTAAAACTAACGTACTCGCCAGACAACGCCACAGTCAACAACAATATTCGCTTTGATTATCAACTTGGTTTTTTGCCCTTGTTTTACTATAAAATTGATTTTTAAATGCTATTTTAATTCGCTCTTTTTTTTATTTATTATGTATATAATTACACAACATAAATTCTTAAAATTTTATTGTGTTGCATTTTTTCTTAAAAATAAATAGTTCATTTTCTATAAAAAAACGTCATCATCGCAAGCATCTCTGTTAAAATGTAATTTTTTATAGATTTTTTAAAGCCAAAAAGTATAATCATCATATTTAACACCAAACTATTTGCAAAGCACCTACTATTTTTTTACTTTTGAATTTGTATATAATGAAATATAATATTTTAAGTAAAAATAATGGAATTTAATTTTAATGAAATAGACGCAAAGTGGCAACTGTATTGGGCTCAAAATCATACATATAAAACTGACAATGATTCAAATTTACCTAAATATTACATACTCGATATGTTTCCATATCCAAGTGGAAGTGGTCTGCATGTCGGGCATCCGTTAGGCTATGTAGCGAGCGATATTTATGCACGATACAAGCGGCTCAAAGGTTTTAACGTGCTGCATCCCATGGGTTTTGATGCTTTTGGTTTGCCTGCGGAGCAGTATGCTATTGAGACTGGAAAACACCCGGAAGAAACTACCTTGCTGAACATTCAAAAGTACAGATCGCAATTAGACAAAATAGGTTTTTCATTTGATTGGAGCCGACAAGTAATAACCGCCGACCCTTCTTATTACAAGCACACACAGTGGATGTTTTTGCAATTTTTTAATGCATGGTACAACCCCATTTCTAATAAAGCAGAACCAATAGAGAGTCTTTTAAAATACTTTGAAACGCATGGTAACAGTGGGCTACAAACACATCATAATACTTATGCAAAATATTTTACTGCGTCAGAATGGTTAGGTAAAACGAATGCTGAACAGCAAGAAATTAGTATGCATTATCGGTTGTTTTTTTTAGGAGATGCCTACGTCTGGTTTTGCCCTGCATTAGGTTGTGTATTAGCTAATGACGAGGTAAAAGAAGGGCTGAGCGAAAGGGGAGGACACCCTGTTGAAAAACGAAAAATGAGACAATGGTTTCAACGCATAACTGCATACTGCGACAGGCTTTTAGACGATATAGTAACGTTGCAATGGAGCGAAAGTATCAAAGAAATACAACGCAATTGGATTGGTAAAAGCATTGGTGCTATTGTAGATTTTAAATTAGAAAATAGTGAAACTACAATTTCTGTTTTTACAACAAGACCAGACACTATATTCGGTGTTTCTTTTATAGTAATTGCCCCAGAACATGAGCTCATAGGCAGTCTTGTAGATAGTACTCATAAAATTGAGGTTGAAAATTATATTAAATATACTAAAAGTAGGAGTGAGCGTGAGCGAATGAGCGAGGTGAAAAAAATAACTGGTTGTTTTACGGGTGCTTATGCTATGCACCCTCTCACTCAAGTTAAATTACCTATCTGGACTTCGGAATATGTTATAGCTACTTACGGAACAGGTGCTATCATGGCTGTGCCTGCGGGAGACGAGCGTGATCATGCATTTGCAAGTTTTTTTAAGTTGGAGATGCCTGCTATTTTTGAAGCTATTGATACACAGCATGAGGCTAGTACTAACAAAGATAGTTTACTAAAAAATTCTGATTTTTTAAATGGATTGTCAAGCAATGAAGCTACACAAAAAGTAATCGAAAAGTTAGTACAATTGGGGGCAGGAATCGCAAAAACAAATTATAAGATAAGAGATGCAGGATTTGCACGGCAGCGCTACTGGGGCGAGCCTTTCCCGATAGTTTATAAAGACGGTATTGCGACTGCATTGCCCCTAAACGAGTTGCCTGTGCTATTGCCGAAAATGGATAATTTTGCACCCTCAGCCTTGGGTGCCGCACCTTTGAGTGCGAACACAAAATGGGTAGATGTTGCAGAAAGTTGTAAGCGAGAAGTGGACACTATGCCCGGTAATGCGGGCTCGTCATGGTATTATTTTAGATATATGGATCCAAATAATATAGAAGCATTTGCGTCTAAAAAGGCTATGGACTATTGGGGTCAAGTGGATATCTATTTAGGAGGCACTGAGCACGCCACGGGGCATTTATTGTATGCCCGTTTGTGGACTAAAATACTTTTTGATTTAGGTTATGTAAGCATTGAAGAACCTTTTAAAAAATTGATTAATCAAGGAATGATATTAGGTGAAAACAATGAAAAAATGTCGAAGTCGAAAGGTAATACGGTGAATCCTGATGACATCGTGCTGCAATATGGGGCTGATTGTTTTAGAATGTATGAAATGTTTTTAGGTCCAATAGAAGACTCCAAACCTTGGAACACCAAAGGAATAACCGGTGTGAGTAAATTTCTTTCTAAGTTTTGGAACTTGTATATCAAAGCGGAGGGCAATAATTTAAGTTTAGATAAAGCAAATGAAAATGAACTAAAATTGTTACATCGATTTATCAAAAAAACAGAAGAAGAGATTCATCGGTTTAGTTTTAATACGTGTGTATCGGGGTTTATGATTATTACAAATGAGTTGCAAACTATAAAATGCAACAAGAGAGAAATACTTGAGCCGCTGTTGATTTTGCTTAGCCCTTTTGCTCCGCATATATGTGAAGAACTTTGGCGATTTTTAGGCTACACTTCTAGTATTACCAAAGCCAAATGGCCACTCTGCAACGAGTTATTTCTTGTTGATTCTATTTTTAATTATCCTATTGCAGTGAACGGTAAAACAAAGGCAAATCGAATGCTATCGTTGGAACTTGGACAGGTTGAGGTTGAAAATATAATCAATGATGATATGGATATAGTTAGTTTTACAGGGGGTAATCACAAAAAAATTATATTTGTAAAAGGCAAAATGATTAATATTGTTGTATAACGATAGTTGAATAAAAATTAACAAAAAATCTAAATTATTAGCATAAAAAAAATTACATTTACATAATGAAAAAATTATTTTTAATACTAGTCATTTCAGGGTTTACTTACTTGGCTGAGGCACAAGTAAAAACGGAATATCAAGTGTACTGTATAGGGTTTTATAATCTTGAAAATTTGTTTGATACAATCAACGACCCTACTAACGATGAGTCTTTTACACCCGAGGGCGAATATCATTACAACACAGCAATTTATAAAGATAAATTACAAAAATTATCCTTTGTCCTTTCAAAAATAGGTAAATCAGAAAGCCCCGACGGGCTTGCATTTTGGGGAACTGCAGAAATAGAACATCAACATTGTTTAGAAGATTTGTGCAAACAACCACTTTTGGCATCGAGAGGCTATAAAGTAATAGAACACGAAAGCCCCGACTACCGAGGCATAGACTGTGCTTTTGTGTACAATCCAAAATATTTTACTCCAACTAACTCAACCGTGTTGCCGATGCGCTATAAGCAACCTAACGACACTACACCAAGCACTACACGTGATATATTGTGGGTAGAGGGAATTATGAATGGCGAAACGTTTCATGTATTTGTAAATCATTGGCCATCGAGAAGGGGAGGCGAGGAGGCTACCGCTCCATTGAGGGATATGGCGGCATTGATATGTAAAACAAAAGTAGATAGCATCTATAAATCTAACCCTAATTGCAAAATAATAGTGATGGGAGATTTGAATGACGATCCTGTTTCTAATAGTGTCAAAAACATTTTAAATGCTAAAGGTAAAATAGCTGAAGTGCCTAAAGGAGGGCTTTTTAACCCATTTTATGAATACTATAAAAAAGGGTTGGGTACGATGGCATTTAGAGATGCTTGGGGGTTGTTTGATCAAATAATTGTATCGCATAGTTTTATTGATAAAAATCAAAATGGACTATTTTTTTTCAAAGCCAACGTTTTTCATGAGGATTTTATGGTTCAAAAATCTGGCCCGTTCAAGGGCTATCCGAGTAGAACGTTCAGTGGAAGTGAGTACAATGGCGGTTTTAGCGATCATTATCCAACGTATATTTCGTTACTGAAAGCAAAAAATAAATAAGTGAATGAACTGCGATACAACCCGCTTTTAGATACTTATACCATAATGGCTGCGGGTCGAAATGCACGCCCTACTTTAGAAGATGTGTGTCCATTTTGCCCTCCTCACAATGGCCTGCCTTTTGATTATCAAGTGATGAGTTATGATAATGATTTTCCGGTTTTCAATATTGATAAACAGGGGACTATCAACGAAAACGAAACCTATCATACAATGCACGCCTATGGCAAATGTGAGGTGATTTTATATAGCGCTAATCATACTAAACAGTTGAACAATCACACTGAAGATGAGATTATAAAGGTGTTACAGCATTTTCAAATGCGGCACGAGGATTTGAAATCTAATGCTAAGATTAAATATATATATTTTTTTGAAAACAAAGGCGAAGAGGTAGGCGTAACTATTCATCACCCTCATGCACAACTTTATGCGTACTCATTTTTACCATTGAAAATAAAAACAGAGTTAGACCAAAGCAAAGCGTATTATATAAAAAATAATGTTAATTTGTTTGATGCAATAATAGCAATTGAGAAAAAAGAGGACACAAGAATAGTCCTTGAAACGGCTGATTTTATAAGTCTTATTCCATGTTTTACGGATTATCCTTTTGGTGTTTTTATTATTTCAAAAGCTAAAAATTGTTTAACATTCAGCGATTTTACACCGGCTTTTTTCTCCCAATTAGCATATCATTTAAACAAAATAACGACAGCATTTGAGCAAGTGTATCAACGCCCTTTTCCGTATATGATGTGCATACATCAAGCCCCAGTCAATTATGAAGATGCTTCGAATTGCGGTGATTTTTTTAGATTTCATATTGAATTTTATCCACCCTTGCGGAGTGCAACTCGATTGAAATATTATGCCTCCAGCGAGCAGGGAGCTTGGGCTGCAGCTAATCCTTGTGATACGAACGAGTGTGCTCAACTATTAAAAAAATATATCTAATGAAAAAGTTACTTCTAGTTTTCTTTTCATTTTTTTCAATAGGTAGTTATACTAATGTTGAGGCACAATTGAGTGAAGAATACTATTTTGATGATAATTTTAATATCGACAAAGGCAGAAGTATAGTACAGATGATTGACGGCACTATATACTTTGCAGGGTTCAGTGCAGCTATTGGTACCAATGATTTTGTGTTAAAAAAAATTAACACAAACAATCAATTAATTTGGTCAAAAACTTACGTGCTTCCTTATCAAGATTATTGTTTTTTTGTCACAGCCTATAGCGAAACCGAGTTGATATTGATAGGGGAAACCAATAATGTATTAGGCAATACGAATATACGTTTTTTGAAAGTCGATACTGCGGGGTTGGTATTAGTTGATAAAATATATAGTGAAGCAGGTAAAAACAGTAGCTTAAAATACCTACAAAAAACAACAAATAACGAACTAATATCTTGCGGATATTCCACAGATGACGCAGGCAGCAACGACGCATTGATAGTTCGTTTTGATGCGAATGGCGATACTATTTGGACACGGAGGTATGGCATATCGGGCAAGAATGAATATGCAGATATGATTTTAGAATTGGACAATGGAGATTTTGTGTTCAGCGAAGATGTAGCTGCGAGTCCAACGAATGTGGACATTGCACTCACTAAGATTGACAATGAAGGTACGTTGATTTGGCAAAAAAAATATGAAACACCAATAGCTGAAGGATGCCAAGCTTTGGTAAAGGACGAATCAGGATTTACTATAGTGGGAGAGGGTTTTCCTTCAATTACGCTTCCATATCAATTTTTGATAATGAAAACGGATAGTGAAGGTAACCTAATTAGTCGATTTGATTTTGGAAATAGTACAAAAAGTGATGCGGTGTTTTCAGTTTTGAATACAGCTGACAAGGGCCTTATTTTAACAGGATATAGCAATAGCTATCGCCCTGGTCCTGTTGGTGTATTTGTTTTAAAATTAGACAGCAATAATCAAATAATTAATCCCCAAACGTTTGGTGGTAGTGGCATTGGCATTGGGTATCAGATAATTGAAAACAAAATAGATGGCGGTTATATAGTCGCAGGCAGTAGTAATATTGGCACTCACGATGATTTTATTTTAATCAAAATTACGGCGAATGAATATCCAAATGCAATAGAAGAAAATAATACTAATTTACAGTTACAAGTTTATCCTAATCCTGCGAACACGGTGCTTTACCTTAAAAGTAATTTAAAAATTAACAAAATTTACATCAAAGATGCAGTAGGCAAAACAGTCTATAACACTACACAAGTTGATGATAAACTAACAATTAATTTCTTAGAAAATGGGATTTATTTTATAACTATCGCCAACCATCTAACTCAAGCTACGACTAAATTTATAGTTCAAAGATAAATTTATTTTTCATTTTCATTTTCAATTTTTAAAAGATTGAAGGGCTTGCTTGTAGCTATTAATACCAAGAGAAAAAACAACATAGGTATTGATTTGTAGCGTGTAAGTGGTGCATAATAAGGAACTACATATCCCAAAAAAACAAACATAGTTATACAATAACTCAAAACACTTATCGAAACAAAATTCCATCTCTTCAATTGTGAACGAAATATAAAGAATGCAAAAATCAAAAGCATAATTATATTTTCAACAGCACTTATATAACGGGTGAGCTTATGACAATCGCTCAAAAGAGGCTTACAAAAAACAAAATATATTGATTTAGGCAAAAATGATACCACGGACACCCAATCATCAGGAATTGCAGCATCTATGAGGGGTGTGAATCCTCCATTTCTAAAAAATTCAGCCTGCATTTTAACAACTTCTTTGAAAATACTAGTATCAAAACAGGGGAATAGTATCAATGAAAGTACAAATATAAAAACATAACTCAAAAGGGTAACAATCATAAATTTGTACCTTGTAGTAGCACCAAAAACACCAAGGAGCAAGGGTATCAAAAACAGGACTAAATAGTGCAATCTTATATATGAAAATATGGAAAATAATATAAAATTGAGAGTATAAAACTGAATAGCAGTGTACTTTTTTTTAGTTACAAGCAAGTGCAAAATAGCTCCCATCAAAAACAATACTAACGATTCTTTGTGAATAGCTCCCCCCCAATAGGCAATGCTCGGCAATAACCCACAGGCGAGCATCATAGGCATATTTTGATCAGGAAAGTAGTGCTTAAAAAAACGATAAATACCCAAGCAACCAAGATAACTTATAAAACAAAAAAACAATGAATGTACCAACATATTGTGTGCTGAAACAAAATGAAGCAAGGTGTTGAGCCTACAAATAAAATAAGCGCCATTGTTGGTCCAATACAACGGCATTATGTAAACATCTTGCAGCTGCGATTCAGGATAAAATCCGGTATTAGGAGAAAAAAAAACAGTTAAAAATCGGTTGAAATCTGTAAAAATTAAATCAAAAAATCGCCAACTTTGAGAAAAATAAGCTATGCTGTCTCCGCTATTATACTCTTTGATGTGCACATAAACATTGGCAAAACTCGCTATAACTTTATAATTAAAAAATAGTAAACTTGACCAAACCAAAGAAGTATGAAATTGAAGTTTTTTGTTTTTTAGAATAATATAATTAAAAAAAAAAAACCAAAATAGCACTACAAAATAAGTCCAAGTTTGTGGGTTCATTGATTATTCATGATTGTTAGTTAGCATACGCAAAGCACTACTAATCTTAGCTTTCAAGTCTTTTCGCTCAACTATAAAATCCAAAAATCCATGTTCTAATAAAAACTCGGAGGTTTGAAACCCCTTAGGCAAATCTTTTTTTATGGTTTCTTTTATGATGCGTGGTCCTGCAAAACCAATCAACGCTTTGGGTTCGGCAATGTTTAAATCACCTAGCATAGCATAAGAGGCTGTAACACCGCCTGTAGTTGGGTCGGTCATTAGTGATATATATGGAAGCTGAGCTGCCGAAAGTTGTGTTAGTTTGGCTGCCGCTTTGGCCATTTGCATCAACGAAAAAGCACTCTCCATCATTCGAGCCCCACCACTGCGTGATATAATTAAAAGTGATGTTTTGTTTGCTATCGCATAATCTACCGAATTTGCAATTTTTTCGCCCACAAGGCTACCCATACTACCTCCTATAAATTCAAACTCCATGCAGGCTACAGTCAATTTTTGATTATTGCATAGGCCTGTTGCACATTGCATAGAATCAGGCAAGTTTGTTTTAGTTTGCGCATCTTTCAATCTGTTTTCGTATGTTTTACTATCCGTAAAATTCAAATAATCGCGTGACGTAATTGTATCAAAAAGCACTTCAAAAACTGCATTGTCAAATAACAAATCAAAATAAACGGCACTCCCTACACGTTCATAATAATTACATTTTGTACACACATAATTATTTTTTTTTAACTCTTCGGTCAGGTATGTTTTCTTACAATTTTTACACTTATGCCACAGCCCGTCAGGGGTTTCCATCTTTTCATGAGTTCGAGTATTGATACCCTTTGCTATACGTTGAAACCAAGTTGCCATTTTAAAAATTTTTAAATATAAAAGTTAATTTAGTCGATTTTTATGCAATACTTACTTCGTCGCATAAATATACATCTTGCACTGCATTCAATAATTCTATACCTGTTTTCATGTCTTTTTGAAATGCTTTTCTACCTGAAATCAACCCCATGCCTCCGGCTCTTTTGTTGATTACTGCAGTTGCTACTGCTTCGCTCAAGTCGCTACTGCCTTTGCTTTCACCACCACTGTTTATCAATCCTGCTCTACCCATAAAACAATTAGCTACTTGATACCTGCATAAGTCTATCGGGTGATCGGTGGTTAATTTTGTATAAACATTAGGGTGAGTTTTGCCGTGTTTTGTGGCGTTGTAGCCGCCGTTGAGCGTAGGTAGTTTTTGTTTTATAATGTCTGATTGCAAGGTTACGCCCAAGTGATTGGCTTGTGATGTAAGGTCTGTAGCGGTATGATAATCTACCCCATCTACTTTGAATCCGTTGTTGCGAATGTAGCACCAGAGCACGGTTGCCATTCCTAAAGAATGTGCTTCCTCAAAAGCATTCGCTATTTCGGTTATTTGGCGACCACTCTCCGGACTACCAAAATACACCGTTGCACCAACCGCAACAGCACCCATATCCCACGCTGCACGCACTTTCCCAAACATTATTTGGTCGTATTTGTTAGGATAGCTTAAAAATTCGTTGTGGTTGATTTTAACAATAAATGGAATTTTATGAGCGTATTTTCTTGCCACACTTCCTAGTACGCCATACGTTGTAGCAACCGCATTACAACCGCCTTCTATCGCTAATTTTACAATATTTTCACTATCAAAATATATTGGATTAGGGGCAAATGAAGCTCCAGCACTGTGCTCAATGCCTTGATCTACGGGCAATATAGACACATAGCCGGTATTTGCTAGACGACCATGACCGAGCAGCTGTGCTATACTTCTAAGGGTCGGTATATTTCTATTGCTGTCTTTCCAAACCGTATCTACAATGTTAGTACTAGGGAGGTGCAACAGTGAAGCATCGATAGCACTCGATTTATAATCAAGCAAATACGATGATTCAGCGCCTAAGTGTTTTTGAATGGTAGAAAAAATCATGTTTAAATAGCAAAGGTTAGGTTTGTTTTCAATGAATAGTCTGCAAATTTATAAAAATTGTTGCAAACTTTACATTTGTTTTTGTCGTATTTAGTTACAAGTATTTGAAAAGTAAATTTAAAATAAACTGAAATTGGCTTTATTTTTGATATTCTATTTTATCATCTCATTTTCAATCAATAATCTAATGAAAATTTACATACTGAGTCTTGTGTTTTGCTTTCTAACTTTGTTTTCGTTTGCACAAAGTAGCATAGCAGTTGGAGACGGCAACCAATCAATGCCCAAATTTAGATTTTATACAATGTCAGGTGTCGAGGTGAATGATACCGATTTGAAATTCGTTGATAATTGTATTATGATTATGTACAACCCAACGTGCGAGCATTGTGTAGCTGGTGCAAAAAAAATATTAGATAACTGGGATAGGTTCAAAAACATTAAAATATATTGGATTTCACAAAGCCCGAAGTTCAAAATTAAAGAATTTCGTGATTATTATTTTGACGGAAAGCCAAACTGCGTATTTTTGCATGATACAGAGCGAATGATGTATGATAATTTTGATATACCCGAGCTGCCACGTGCCTTTGTTTATAACCAAAATAAGATTTTATTAGGTAGTTTGAATTGTTTGTATCCAACCGATTCATTTCAGTTTTTTAAACCATAATCAAATAATTACAAACTAGTTTCTGCAAACATTTTGTTAATTTTTTTTAATGGACCAGGACAATAATTTAAATGACACGCCTTACAGCTTTGTATCACTGCATTATATTCCAATGTTTTGTTTGAGTTTTTTGAAGTATAAAATTTACCACACACTTCTATGAAATCGTCTGCTAAATAATTGAAATTTTCATTTTTTTTCAATGGCCACGTTGGAGTTGCTATTTTTAAATGTTGCAACAATTCAGGTATAGCTTGCGCCCTGCCGTTCAACAGGTAATTTTTTTGAGTATCAAGCCCAATCGTTAAATTCAACATCAGTATTGATAATTCACTTTTCTCAACACTCGGTTGCACCATTTTATTTGGATTATTGCAAGCGTAACTCATCATTATAATCAGAAATATAAATCCAATTAAAATTCTAATTGATTTCATTTTATTGTACTTTTCATTTTAAATTTAAAAATATAATTTAATTACATTAATGTTTGTTTTTAGGCAAGTTGCATGGCAATTAGGTTAAATAAATACAGATTTTGAATGATTTTTTTTATTGTGTTTTTTTACTAAATTAAGCCATTTTTTCCTTTGTTTTTGTGTTTATTCTCTAACTATTATTCTGTTAATCTTGTGGTAATCAAACCATAATATTAAAATTAAAAATAAAAATAAGCAAATGTAAAAGTAAAAACAAAGATAAAATAACGAAACAAATGTAGGTGTTCAATTTTATAAATATATTAGGGTAAATGCTAATAATTTTCAAAATAGCAAATTATTTTCCAATATTCAGGTATGAATTGAGTATTTCTGATAAGTAGGACGGGTGAAAGTCGGCTTCTACTATCACCCCGCTTTGGTTGATTAAAACTCCTTTGGGCAACGAAAATGCATCAAAACTCGAAAATACTAATGAGTTTTTTCCTTTCAAATCACAAAGATTAGTCCAGCAGATACCGTCTGCAATCGATGCGGATAGCCAATTTGCTTTGATGTTGTCCCGCGATATACTTATGAAATTGACATCGTCATAATATTTTTTATAAAGTGCAACCGACTCTTTATTTGCTTTTCGGCAGGGTGGGCAATTGCTGTCCCAAAAGTCGATGTAGGTGTATTTTTTTGTTTCACATATTGATTTTAGATTATGAATTTCACCTGCGATATCAGGTAAGTAGGTAGCATAAATTGTATCGTTTTTTTGCATTTTGTAATAATATGTGTCAATTATTTTTTTACAAATTGTATAATTATTGAATTTTTTTTGAACAGTATCACAAAATGACAACAAAGAAAATAACCGACTCGGAGCTACTTGTAGATTTTTTCTTTTTGCATGATTTAATATAAAATGTATAGCCAAATAAGACGAAGGTAGTTTCTTAATTTCATAAAATATCGCTAGCTCTTTGGCTTCTGTTGCGAGCTGTAAAGTATAATGAATAACTAATATTTTAGTGGCATCAGCTTGTTGTAGTTGTGTTTTTAACCTAATTATTTCATCATCATATATTTTTATATTTTTAATTATTCTAGCATAATCAACATTTAATTTACTAGGCGATTTGATACTAATACCTGCAATATTATCCCACTTCAATTGCATATTTTTAGCGTCTACAAAAAATATTTTTTTTGAATTTTTGTACTCTAATGTAGCCAATTCAGGGTCGGTAGTTATTAGATTAAAGGTGATATGTTGGGTTACATCAAATATAATTACTTCTCCTGTAGAGAGCTTCAACGTTGCATTTTCGTGGGTTTGCGAGGGTGCTGATAAGTTTAAAACTACTTCAAATCCCAAAAGCGTAACTGGTGAAAGTATAAATAATAAAAGACCGATAGTTGTTGTTGTCTTGCAAAAGGACATAATTAATTGTAATGTTTAAAACTATTGTTTTTATTACTTATAAAAAAACCATAGTTTAGTGTTTTATTTATCATTATTATAACCCAAAATTAAACCAAAACAACCGCTTTATGCCCTTAGATGTAATCATTATTTTAGTTGGCTCAGCCTTCAGTGCATTCATGATTTGGCTAACCTATCAAACCAACAGGCACATACAACCCAAACAGCTTTTTTTATTATTTTTTACAGAAATGTGGGAGCGTTTTTCATTTTATGGAATGCGTGCACTTTTGATATTGTACATGACCAAAGAGTTAATGTATGAGGATACCGATGCCAATCTAATGTACGGAGCCTATAATGCGCTTGTTTATCTAACGCCACTGTTCGGAGGCATGATAGCCGATAGGATTTTTGGCTATCGCAAGTCTATCGTTTGGGGAGGGATATTGATGGCAATTGGGCATTTAGTGTTAGCAATACCGATGAGTACAACTTTCTTTTTGGGGCTTGGTTTTTTGATTATTGGCAATGGTTTTTTTAAGCCTAATATATCGTCTTTTTTGGGGAATTTCTATGAAAAAAATGATAAAAGACGCGATGCTGGATACAATATTTTTTATATGGGCATCAACATAGGCGCATTTTTAGGGAGTGCTATATGTGGATATTTGGGTCAAAAGGTAAGTTGGCATCTAGGTTTTGGAACGGCAGGTATATTGATGGTGTTGGGTTTGATATTATTTTTATTGAATCAAAAAATGTTAGAAGATAAAGGTTATGCTCCTGCTACAGTAGATTTGAAAACTCCAATTTTTGCAGGCTTAGGGTTAGAATATTTAATCTATATTGGTTCGTTTTTAGCGGTAGGCGTGGCAGTTTTGTTTGTTAATCGTCATGAGATTACGGATTTATTATTTCCAATATTAGGTCTTGCTATGATAGTTTACATCATCTACATAAGCGTTAATGAAGAAGGAAAGTCCGCAAAAGAAATGGTTTGGGCTGCCTTGAGTATGATATGTATTTCTACATTGTTTTGGGGATTTTATGAACAAAGCGGTGGCAGCCTCAACCTAATGGCTGAGCGTAATGTAGATATGACCTTGTATGGGAACAAGCTTTCCTCGGCTATGGTTAATAATTCTATCAATCCGTTTTATATAATTTTGTTATCTCCATTATATGCCAAAATGTGGTATTGGTTAGATGCCCGAGGGCTTAAACCCAGTGATCCAATCAAATTTGCAATAGCATTTTTATTTTTAGGCATCGGGTATTTAGTGTTTCTGTTTGGTGGCAAAATGGGATTAACTACCGGCATGATGCCGCTTATCATGTTTGTATTAGGTTATTTTTTTATAACTTGTGGCGAGTTGTTTTTATCACCTGTCGGCCTCTCTATGGTTACTAAACTTTCGCCAGCCAAAGCAGTTGGATTTATGATGGGAGCGTGGTTTTTTGCATCAGCTTGTGGGCATCATTTAGGTGGGTGGATTGGCTCTAAAATGGCTATTGACGATAGTATTACCTCCCCGATTGATTCTTTGCCAATCTATATGACAGGGTGTAAAAATATTGGATTAATCTCTCTCGGTGGGGCCCTGTTTATGTTTGCTGCATCATTTATTATCAAAAAATGGATGCATGAAGTTAAGTAAGCTAAAAAGTTGTTTATTTTTTACTAATTGCATAATCATAAGTATATTTTATTTTAGCTTAACGAGTTGTGAAAATGACCTTAATGAATTAAAAAAAATTGATGAATTAGCCAAAACAAATCAAGAGATTGGAAACGAAATAGAACTCTTATATAGCGATAGCGGTAAGATAAGAGCACGTCTCAACGCTCCGATGATGATTAGAACCGAGGCCACTGATAATGAGTTAGGGTACGTAGAATTTCCGAAAGGGTTGAAAGTTATTTTTTATGAAGCGGACACTATAAGTGGCACTATAACTGCAGATTATGGTAAAAATATTGAAGCCAAACAGCAAACCGACCTCAATGGGAACGTAATAATTATTAATAATGAAAACAAGAAATTGGAAACTGAAATACTGCATTGGGATCAAAAAAACAAAACCATTTTCAATGAAGAACCATTAAAAATCACTACTCCCACAGAGTTGTTATTTGGTGAGGGATTTTATGCTACACAAGATTTGAAATATTATAAATTAAAAAAACTCACGGGCATGGTGCAACTCAAACAATAAACAAAATTAAAAATTAAAAATTATTAAAAATAGTATGACTATGAAATTACCTGAACCCCCAATATATTGGGCTGATCATGAAGATATTGCACAAAAACTATATGAGCGATTCGGCAATGAATATAATGAATCAAAAATTTACAGAATACGATTTACAGAATTGTTGGAATGGATTTTAGAAATTGAAGATTTCAAAGGAACTAGAGAACAAAGCAATGAGAATCACCTTGAGATGATTCAAAGCAAGTGGGTATATGAATGGAGAGATAATCAATAATTACAAGCAATGAAGTCCAACAATTTAGATATGTAACACTAAAGTAGATTTATTTTTTTTAGATTTATTTTTTTGGCACAAATATTGTCAAAGGTTTTGATATTCTAACCTAATCATAACTTAAACAAAACTAAAACCAATGAGTTTATCCTCTGATTTCAAAGATTTTATCAACAAAGGCAATGTAGTCGATCTAGCAGTCGGCGTCGTAATCGGTGCTGCATTCGGCAAAGTGATTGCGTCAATCGTAGATGGCCTTTTGATGCCACCTATTGGGCACCTTATGGGCGGCAAAAGCTTCGCAGACATGAAGTACACTCTCGCACCTGCTGTTATAGATGCCGCTGGCAAAATAACAACACCTGAGAATGCAATAATGTATGGAAATGTTATTCAAAAATTAATTGAATTTATCATCATTGCATTTTTTGTATTTTTAGTTGCTAGATGGTACACTAAAATGAAACAAGCTGAAGCCCAAGCACCTGCTCCACCTTCGACAAGCGAAACGCTACTCAGCGAAATACGCGATTTACTTAAAAAATAATTTACCCCATAATTAACTAATAATTTACAAAAAAATGAAGAAATTTGCATTCACCATCTTGAGTATATTTTTATTGACTAACGCATCGATAGGTCAAGTAAAAACATCAGATATTAAAGACCAAAAAGCCAACACGAGCACTGGCGAAATGAAAGAAGGATGGACCAAAGGCGGTTCAGTAGGGCTTAACTTTGACCAGCTTATGTTAGTAAACCCATACGTAGGCGAAGGTGCTAATAAATTAGCCTTAGGAGGGTTGATAGGTTGGACGGCAGATTTTAAAAAAGGACGCCTACTTTGGAAAACAAAACTAACGGAAGATCTAGGCATACAGAAAATAGGAAGAGGTGTCAATAATCCAATACAAAAAGCGAAAGACCAATTGAACGTTACGAGCAAAGTGAACTTTCAAACAGCAGAAGGTAGTAAATGGTTTTATAGTTTATTTGGGGGACTTCGCTCGCAGTTGCTACCTACTTATGCACCCAATACATTGATGTATATTGAAGATACTTCAAAATCTCCGTCTCTCAATAAAATTGAAAAAAATAAATCTTTTCAATCGGGGTTTATGTCTCCAGGCTTTGTAACTATTGCGCCAGGAGCTAGTTTTATCAAAGATTCTCATTTTGATATGTTTGTTTCACCTGCGTTTACTAAAATCATTATTGTGAACGATGACCGAATTGCCTCACGCCCTGGTATAGCTAGTGAGCAACGTGGTTTGTTTGGTACGAAGTGGAGAAGTGCAACAGATTTTGAAAAGATTGAAATACAAGTAGGAGCCTGTTTGATTGCGACTTATAAGAATAAATTTTTGGGAGATAAAATAGATTTTTATACAGACTTGACGCTTTCTAATAATTATTTGTATCAGCCAACCAACATAGATGTAGAATGGAATACAATGACAAAATTGAATATTATCAAAGGTTTTGGTATATCATTAATCACACAATTAACTTATGATCACGATATCTTAGTAGCCATCAACGACGCTGACAACAACCTATTCACAGGTACTAATGGCAACGAGCAATTAGGCAGAAGAGTGCGTTTCACACAAGGATTGCTACTCACTTATGGGTTCACATTTTAAGTAGTAAAATATGATATTAAATGCCTCGTTCTAAAACGGGGCATTTTTTTTGTTAAAAATCAAAATAATTTTACTAGATTTTCGTTCGATTTTTATATATTCGTATGCAGTTATCACTTGGTCATTATTGTATTCAATAAAAAAAATATTTCTTTATAATAATATGCTTGACGAACAGTTGATTGAAGAATACAAATTAACCCACAACCCCGAGGTAATCAGTATATTATTCAAAAAATACCAACATCTTGTGCTAGGTGTATGTCTGAAATATTTAAAAAATAGTAACGACGCAGCAGACGCATGTATGGAAATTTTTGAAAAAATGCATCTTGATTTAACAAAACATCAGATTAATTTTTTTAAAGCTTGGTTGCATAAAGTTGCTTGCAATTATTGTTTAATGAAATTACGCAAAGTGAACATAAACATTGAGTATAAAGAAAACGTTGAGCAGGAGTTTGACAATGATTATCAATACGCTACGTTGCAAACAATGGAAAATAAGGAAGCAGATTATTTGAAATTGGAGTGGTGTATTGAAAAATTAAAAGAAAACCAAAAGAGATGTATTTATTTGTTTTATACTATGGAGCTGAGTTATAAAGAGATAGTGCTAGACACCGGGTGGACGTTCAATGAAGTAAAAACGCATGTGCAGAATGGAAAATTAAATTTGAAAAAATGTGTGCAAACACGTTAAATTTGCTAAATAAATAATTTTTATAAAATTGCTACAACCCAAGCAAATACTACAAATAAAGAACAACGAAATATCCTATTCGTTGATTGTAAAATATTGCAAAGGCGAGGCGAATAAAATAGAATCGAGAGAAATAGAAGAGCAAATGACCTGTGATCCTTTTTTAGCCGATGCCGTAGAAGGATATTTTAATATAAACGATTGGAATAAAATTGAAAAAATAAATACAACTATGCTACACCACCACGCTAACATTCAGTATGCAGATCAAGAACAACAACCTTGGCAACCTGAAGATCAACCGAATGACAATCCAAAAAAATCGAAAACTAAACTTTGGTTATCGCTGGCTGCAAGCGTACTTGTGCTTGTAGGTGCAGGGTTTTTGTTGTCTAAAACATTGTTCAAAAAAGGCGATAAAGACAATGTAGTTGCCCTTGATTCTAAAGTTGATGCTGTGCAAAACGCCTCAACAGCAGAGGCAACCACCGATACAAAAGTAAATTCTCAAAGCTCCACCACTGCTGCCAGCGTTACACAATCGAGTAATTACCAAATAGCTACAACGGGGGAATCATTATTTGATTTCGACAGATTTTTGAATAATTCTAAAATGCAAGCCAAAGCTGATGCAGGTAGCGTTAATGAAGTAAAAGCCGATGCACGTTCACAAGATGAGATAGTAGGTTCAAAAAATGAAGCACTTGCTATGTTAGAAAAGCAGGCAAACGAAAATTTAACTATCACAGAAGTTAAAACAATGGAAAACAGCAATAAAAACGCCAAAGATAAAAATGAAAAAAAATATTCAAGTGATGCAGAGAGTTTAGAAAGTGGCACTAAAAATGCCTCTACAGTAGCTGCGGTTGCAGTACCCGCGAAGCCTGTAGCGATTAAACCAAAAATGGCAGATGCACAAGTACAGAGTATTATTTATCAAGCCAACGAGATGATTAACAATGGTCAAACACAAAAAGCGTTAGATGCGTTGAGCAAGGTATTGGCTGATTATCCTAACCATCCAGAAGCCAATTTGCAAGTGTTGAAAGCACAGTTGAAAAATGCAAACCCCGAAGCGGCCTTTAAGGCTATTAGAAAAGTAAACAGAAGTGGGGTTCAGTATGAGGATTTGCGTTGGCAAACTGCGAAGTTAATGTCGAAAAAGAATCATCCCAAAGCGTTCGTTTTGCTGGGTGAAATCATTGATAAGAAATCGAATAAATATTACAATGAGGCGTATAAGCTGACTAAATTTCACAACCCTGACAATGAAGGCGATGCTGTGGAGAGTGAGAAAAGCACAACACCATAATTTAGTATAATGAAAACGTTGACACTCTTTAGACATGCAGAGGCGGCTTATGCGCTACCTAATGGCATTGATAAGAATAGAACACTAACTCAAAACGCTGCAAACAAGTCTAAATCTCATTATCAAAGGCTTATTAATAACGGAATTGATATAGATTTGGTGCTTTGTAGCACGGCTACCCGTTGCGTGCAGACTGTTGCAAGTTTTGAAACTAAAGCAAAAGTTGTGTATATAGATAGTCTGTATGAATCTGCTGTTATCAACATATTTGAGGTAATAAAACAAAACTCAACCTCGGCACATCATGTGCTTGTGTGTGCTCACAACCCAGCTCTAGCTCAATTCATTTATACGTTGAGCAATACTTTTTATCACATCGAACCGGCTGATTTTGTAACATTCGGTTATGATAAAATGCCGTTTGATTTAGAAAAATTAAATTCAATTATGCCAGCAGTACTTTTGACCTCAACGACGTTTATGAGTTAATTAAAATCTCTCAAAACGATATCGAGAGCGATTTGTAACGCTTCTTTTTTAGTCAATAAACTAGTATCTATTTCATGTACATTCTCAGCTTTTATCAATGGACTTTCGACTCTTGTAGTTTCATCGAAGTCGCGTTGATGCAAGTTAGCAATTATATCAGCCTCTTTGATGCTTGGATTTTTACGAGCATATTCTTCAAACCTACGTTTTGCCCTTACTTCAATACTTGCTGTAATAAAAAATTTACATTCAGCACTTGGAAAAACAACCGTACCAATGTCTCTGCCATCTAACACAATCCCTTTGTTTATACCTATTAAACGTTGTTGTTCTATCAATTTTTTTCTTACACTACATATCGATGAAAAAGACGTAACTTGATTGCTCACCTCAAGGCTACGTATTTTGTCTTCTACATTTAATCCGTTCAACAAAGTAATTCGCTTGCCGAGTAGATTATATTCAAAATTAATACGTATGTTATCTAACTCATTTTCAATTAAAGTTATATGATTAGGAGCAATTTTTTTTTCAATAAAATAAAGCGATAATGCACGGTACATCGCACCTGTGTCTAAAAATGTAAAACCCAGTTCATTGGCCAATGACTTCGCAAGTGTGCTTTTGCCACAGCCTGCAAATCCATCTATTGCGATAATGATTGGTTTAATTTTCATTTATTTTTAGTGGTAATTGATGCAACTAATATACTATAAAACTGTCAAAATCAAAAAATACATTTTGCTAATTTATTATTTCAATGAATAAATACGCTCAATTATATCAACCACTTTCAACCCTTCTAAAGCATTGGTAGTCGGTGCACACAGCCCGTTTAATGTGTTAATCACATTCTCAAAAACATAATGATGATTCGCCGCCGAGCCTTTGTAATCTCCATAATCGTTTGGTGGATTGCTCGCCTTCAACTCTGGCATTTCGTAATTTTTGATGTGACAATATTCTACTTTATCCATGTACTGACCCCCTACTTTTATACTTCCATTTTCGCCAATAATCGTAATGCTACTTTCAAGGTTTTTATCCCATACCGAAGTTGAATAATTCAAAACGCCGATACCACCTTCACAAAACCTAAACGACACGCTTCCGCTGTCTTCAAATTCGGTGTACGTATGATTGTTATTAATGAATGTAGCTTTTATATTTTCAATATCGCCAAATAGCCAATACATGATGTCAATAAAATGTGAAAATTGAGTAAACAAAGGCCCACCGTCCAACTCAAGCGACCCTTTCCAGCTTCCTTTTTTATAATATCGGTCATCTCTATTCCAATAACAATTGATTTGTACGTGAAATATGGCACCAACTATTTTGCTGTCAACTACTTTTTTTAACCATTCACTAGGAGGCGAATATCGGTTTTGCATAACACAAAACACCCGTTTGTTTTGATGCAATGCTTTATAGACAATCTGTTCGCAATCGGTTTTGTTCAAACCAAGAGGCTTTTCGCACACCACATGAGCGTTGTATGTGAGCGCATCGAGGCAGTGCAAAGCATGGCAGCCGTTAGGTGTGCAAACGCATACTACATCGATGTTTGATAAGACAGTGAACATAGTTGTATGCGATGTAAAAAAAGGGATATCTAATTTGACAGCCAACTCTTTTTTAGTATCGTCAGTATCGCATAGTCCAATCAGTTCACAACTCTCGTTGCCTACTATCATTTCAGCATGCCTTTTGCCTATAAATCCGAGTCCAATAATTGCAAAGCGTGTTTTCATTTTTATTGTATTATAATTTCGTCAAGCAGTTTTTTATTTGAATTAATAACTTGATACAACCGCACCACGTCGCCGTTGAGCAATGCCCATTTTCTATCTAGTTTTATGTGCAATATAGCCAGGCCGTCGAGGGGTTGCATAGTACAATCAAAATAAAGATTGTCAGACGGGTTGGAATTGAACAACATCAAATTACAAAATTCAACTCTCGTACTGTCGTAATTTTTCAAGCGTATAGCTATTGTGTCAGTTGTATTAAAACAAAAACCTGTGTAACAATAATCTAAAATTTTGACACCAGTTTTAGCTAAAATCGGGGGTACAATAGTTACCTCGTCTTGCTTTTTGTTGCAAGCTAGCAGTGCTACTAACGCTATACACATCAAGTAAAAATTGTTCATTTTATTATGT
Source organism: Sphingobacteriales bacterium (assembly GCA_043768865.1). Classification (GTDB taxonomy): domain Bacteria; phylum Bacteroidota; class Bacteroidia; order Chitinophagales; family JAYVJZ01; genus JAYVJZ01. The sequence goes on along the minus strand of JAYVJZ010000023.1, from coordinate 4,221 downwards.
TTTTAAACTGTTTTGCAAATATAACATTTCTTTCAACGCGTCTCGCCAATCGTAAAATTTAATTTGATGCGCTTGCAATCTACTCAGGTCAAGCACAGCGTTAGCGGGGCGTTTGGCGGCTGTTACATACTTGTCGCTATTGATTGGATTAACGAGTATAGGGATTTTAGTGATTTCAAAAATTGCTGTTGCTAGCTCAAACCATGAACACGTTCCTAGATTGCAGTAATGATAAATACCGAAGGGAATTTTATTTTCAATAATCTCTAAAGTAGCAGTTGCAAGGTGTTTTGCGTAAGTAGGACGACCGATTTGATCAGCCACTACATTGATTTCATTTTTGGTTTCTGCTAATTTTAACATAGTTTTTATAAAATTAGTTCCAAAGGTTGAATATACCCATGACGTGCGGAGTATATATTTTTTTTCTATGTTTTGCAAATAAATTTCACCTTCTAATTTTGTTTTACCATAGACATTCAAAGGGTTTTTAGGAGCATCGATTGCATTCGGCTTTGCGTTGTTTCCATCAAACACATAGTCGGTTGAGAAGTGCACTAACACTATATTGTTAGCTTGACAATATTGACCTAAGTAATTAACCGCCTTCGCATTGACGGTGTCTGCAAGAGTTATTTCGCTCTCTGCTTGATCTACTTTCGTATAAGCTGCACAATTCAAAATAACATCGAGGCTGAGGTTTAATTCAATTATTTTGGTAACAAAATCTGCTTTTGACAAATCAACTTTTGCTCGTGTTGCAAAATAAAAATTATGCTGCGTTATTGTTTTTGCTAACGTCTGAAACTCGCAACCCAATTGACCATTTGCACCGATTACAAGTATATTCATTATATTTTATCTAATTTTTGTAGGATTTTATTCATCGGCAATCCCATTATATTGAAATAACATCCTTTGATTTTTTTGACTGCATACAACCCAATTCCTTCTTGTATTCCATAGGCCCCTGCTTTGTCCATTACATTGAAATTGTGAATATAAAAATTAATAATATCCTCGTTCAAAACAGTAAAATAGACTGTACTTTTGCAGGTAAAAGCCATTTTTTTATTTTTTGTTCTGATGCAAACCCCTGTCATTACTTCGTGTTTATTGTTTGACAATTTATGCAACATCTCCTTAGCTTGTTTGGTAGAAGTAGGCTTGCCAAACACAACGCCATCAAGCACTACTATAGTATCGGCGGTTATCAAAACCTGATTTGATTGCAGCTCTATATCACAACTTAGCATTTTCTTGCAAGCTATATATTTAGCTATTTTATGGATAGGAAGGGCAGGGTTGTAGCTTTCATCGCAGTGCATTTCTATTACTTTAAACACACAACCTGAGTTTTTTAAAATCTCTGCACGCCGCGGCGATTGGCTAGCAAGTAGTATTTCAAGGTTTTGTATCATTTGTAAGCATGTATATTTCTAATAAAAAACATAGTTATAATTCCCGCCAACATTTGTAACTTGATGAGCGTAGATATACTGGTATAATCAACTTTATTCGCTGCTACTACAACGCTGTACAATACATATATAGTGGGTAGTAGTATCAAAAATGCTATGCTAACATACTGATCTAGCTTAAAAAAAGGAAAAGCGACATATCCAACCACAATCACAAATAGTAAGTAGGTGATAGATAAAAAATAAAAATAGTTTTTCATTTTATGAGCGTGCCAAACAATAGGAAGTGTGCTGCAACCCCCTATTTTATCACCTTCTAGGTCTTCAACATCTTTTATTACTTCACGCATCAAACTAACTAAAAAAACAAAAATTGAATAACAAAAAAGTAATTTTATTAGTAAAGCTACTACAGGCATTTCGTAATCATAATATGGTGGAAACATTTTAGCATCATAAAAAGCAGGCAGTAGCAACATGAGAACCGACAAAGAGGCTATAATAATATTACCTATTAAAAATTGTTTTTTGTAATGTGTTGCATAAAACCATAGCAACCCAATTGGGATAATCTGTAGTAGCAAGCATTTATAATTACCAACCAAACTGCATAGATAGAGGCCAATTAGTAAAGAAAAAAGGGCAAGAGAAGCAAGGAGATAATAGACGCTGTTACCTTCAAAATAGATGCGTATTGATTCGTTGTTTGGTTTGTTAATCGCATCGATAACAGTGTCGTTATAGTCGTTCCAAATATAACCAAACGCAGCTATAGATAGGGTAGAGGCTATTAATAATATAAACTGTGGCAACGACAGCGTGAAGGGTTCGCTTATTTTATTAAAATGGGGTAATAAAATAAAGTACCGAACGAAAAATAACGTTAGGGTGATTAAAATTAAATTTAACGGCCGCACCATTTTAAAAAAGAATCGACTACTTTTAATCATGCAACAAAAATATAATGCTTATTTCAAATAAACTATAAACAACTTAGTATATTTGCAAATAATTACTTTATAAAAAAAAGTACTACTATGAATATTCAAATACTTGAAGTAAAATCAGAGATAGGTGCAGGTACAAGAGGGGCAAGCCTTGGCATAGATGCTATCAAAATTGCTGCACTCGATTTTAGAAGTTTTTATTTTAGGGATTTTAATAGCATTGAGATTGAAAACGAAAATCATCTGTTGCTTGAGAGTGTTGGTAGCCCTCATGCTAGGAGGATACGTGGGGTGTATTCGATGTATGAGCGCATCGCCAATCAAGTAAAATCTACCCTAGAGAGTAATGATTTTCCGATTATTTTGTCGGGTGATCACAGCAATGCTGGTGGGACTATAGCAGGCATCAAAATGGCGTACCCCAAGGCACGTATTGGCGTGATATGGATTGATGCTCATGCTGACTTGCATACCCCTTATACGACTCCGTCGGGCAATATGCACGGCATGCCACTGAGCACCGCATTGGCGGAAGACAACATAGCTTGCAAGGTCAATAACCCTGATGAGCAGACGTTGGAATATTGGAATAAAATAAAAAAATTAGGTGGTATTTCGCCTAAAATAAAGTACGAAGATTTAGTGTTTGTGTGCCTGCGCGATTTTGAAAGTCAAGAGGATTATTTGATAAAAAAACATAAAATTAAAGTAGTGTCGGTGAACGAAGTACGCAAAAAAGGGACTGAAAAGATGGGAAGAGAAATATTGCAATACCTTGACAAATGTGATTATATTTACTTGACTTTTGATGTCGATAGCATGGATTCTAATATATCAAAAGGCACCGGCACACCTGTACCTAATGGCATCAATGAGCGTGAAGCGGGCGATTTAATTGTAAAACTATTGCACACCGATAGGGTATGTTGTTTTGAAATAACGGAGGTAAACCCCACACTAGACAAAGAAAATCTAATGGCTGAGAATGCTTTTGAGATTCTCCAAAAAGCAACAAACGAAATATTAATAGATTGATAATTGAATATAAAAAATAAGTACTTTTAAACATCATCGATGAAGAATAGTACACACGATACCAAAAAATTGTAACTTCAAATTTACCAAATACGCAACCATTATTTTGCAAAAAAACAAACAAAATTCGCCTATTTTGCATCCTGCAAAAATGGAACATAATTTATATCATAAAATTGTAAATTATCTAATATCATGTCCTGGGCAGCGCAGTAATCTAAAAAAAATTGCTAAAATATTAAATTTTTCACTAGTAGAAATAGAGGTAGAACTTGTGAAACTGAATGCTGACGGGTTGATTAGGATTTTCGATGATGGTAATATTAAATTAATGCAAATGCAAAAAGCAAAGGGTGCTACGCTACAAGGGGTCATAGATTTTAGCCCGCATGGCAATGCTTATGTGCAGGTGGAAGGGTACGAAAAAGATGTGTTTATTGCTGAAGGACGCACAGGCACTGCGCTTCAAGGCGATTTAGTAGCGCTCAGAATTATAGATACAAAAAAGAAAACTAAAGTGGAAGGTACGATAGTGGGTGTGATAGATCGAAAGAGAACAGAGTTTCCGGGTATTGTGCAACTTCATAAAAACAATGCGTTTATATTGCCTAAGGATAGCAAAATACATATAGATTTTTTTTGCCCCAACCCCCAACCCATATACAAAGATGGAGATAAAGTAATAGTAGCGATGCGGCAGTGGAATAATAATGATAAAAATCCAACTGTCGAAATATTGTATAAATTAGAGGGGAAAAACGATGTCGATATTGTGATGAAGTCATTGTTGATAGATCATGGTTTTTCATTAGAATTTA
>JAYVJZ010000022.1:0-2363 GCA_043768865.1 Sphingobacteriales bacterium | reverse complement strand
GGATAATAAACCTTGTCAACGGCATTTTCTGTTAGCAAAAAATTCGCTATTTTCATGGCATTGTTGCACGAAGCGTCCATTCGCAAATGAAGTGTTTTTATACCCCTCAACACCAACCAACAGTCAAAGGGCCCAGGCACAGCACCACATGCGTTTTGCAAGAATTTACATTGCTCAAAAATAGTATCGTTGTTGGTAACAATAGCCCCCAATACGACATCGCTATGCCCGCCAAGGTATTTAGTAGCCGAGTGTAAAACGAGGTCTGCCCCCATGTCCAAGGGAGTTTGTAGGTACGGCGATGCAAACGTGTTGTCCACGCATACTAACAATTTATGGGCTTTTGCAATTTTGACTACAGCCGCTATATCTACTACATTGAGCATCGGGTTAGTGGGTGTTTCTATCCATATCATCTTGGTTTTTTCGTTGATCAAGGTTTCAAGTTTTGCGGAGTCGTTGAGATCAACAAAATGAAATTTGATTCCATAATTTGCAAAAACTTTAGTGAATATTCGGTACGTACCACCGTACAAATCATTGGTAGAAATCAACTCATCGCCGGGTTGCAATAGCTTCGCAACCGTATCGATAGCGGCCATGCCACTGCCAAAACAAAGCCCGTGCTTGCCATTTTCCAAAGCGGCTAGATTGTCCTGCAACTGCGTGCGAGTAGGATTGCCCGTGCGTGCGTACTCATACCCTTTGTGCCCGCCTGGCCCATCTTGTATGTAAGTTGAAGTTTGAAAAATAGGGGTCATAATAGCTCCTGTGGCTGCATCGGCATGTACGCCTGCGTGTATCGTTTTGGTTGCAAATTTCATTCAGTAATTATTTGATATATTGATTATAACTATTTTAGCAAATGTACGTTATTATTAAAAATGTATTTGTTTTTATCAACAAGAAAATCTTATTTTTGTTCTATGAACAAGCTACTTATTTTTACGTATTTAATCAGCACCCTTTTCATAGGGCTAGTAGGGTGCAAAAACGATTTTGACCTCACTTCTGATTGGCAGGAGATATCTATTATCTATGGTTTGATTAATCCAAAAGACACTACACATTATATAAAAATCGAAAAAGCGTTTTTAGATGATAAAACCTCCGCTCTTACAATTGCCAAAGAAGGAGATTCTTTATATCATTCACAACCCTTGGAGGTTAAAATTAGAGATGCTAACAATGGCACTGAATATGTATTGAACAGAGTAGATGGCAACTTAATTGGATTTCCTAAAGAAGCCGGTATTTTTGCTACTTCGCCTAATTATATTTATACATTTACTGCTTTGTTGAACGACAAACACATTTATGCCTTAACTGTTAGAAATACCGTAACAGGTCAAGTTGATTCTGCTTCGTGCCGCTTGGTCAATGGGTTTCAAGCACAAAACCCCGGTGTTGCATCTCCTGTTGCACTTAATTTTATTACTAACTCGGTGCCTCCATTCCCTTTTGATTGCAGGTATGTGCCTGCTATGGAAGGGCGTGTATATAGCCTGAAAGCAAAAATACGTTATCATGAAACTACCCGCACAGACCCTAGTAATATTATTGGTAGGGACACTATACAGTGGAATATTTTTGATAATATTGCCTTAGATAAATTGAATGAAGTTTATCCACCGAAGTCTGTAAAAGTAGCTATGAGCGATTTTTATCAAGTTGTACAAAACAATGTAGCGTTTGATATTAACAAAAACAGATATTTAGATGGTATTGATTTTGTGTGGGGTTACGGAGGTGAGGAATTATTTAATTATCAACAAGTAAACAACGCTCAAACCGGTATCACTAGCGAGCAAGTACTCAACAGGTTTACGAATATAAAAGGAGACAAAGCATTTGGTATATTCAGCTCTCGGTCGTACGATTATTCGCATGACAATTTTTATCTCAATGCCTCTTCTTTGGATAGTTTGGCATGTGGCATATATACAAAGGGCTTGCGTTTTGAGGGATTTACTGGGCCCAACAAGTTTTGTGATTAGACATTTACAGTCATTGATAAAAAAAAGTACCCTTGTTATGGTACTTTTTTTGGTTAAAATTAGTAGGTATTATTGTTTCAAAAACTTCACAACAGCCGAGCCTTTATTGGTTTTGATTTTAATAAAATAAACGCCTGTTGCACATTGTGAAACGTCGATACAATTATTAGTTTTAATCACACTGATTTCATTGCCTTGTAGCGAAAACAACTTGACATCTTCTATAGTAGCATCAGTATTTATATTTAGTTTTGTGTCAGTAGGATTAGGATAAACACTAGCATTAATGGAATAATCAACCACAGAAGCAGGCGGCAAACTAGCAGGTAGATGAGCCTGATACGTACCGTTGCCGTGTGTTGCAAC
>JAYVJZ010000021.1:0-20034 GCA_043768865.1 Sphingobacteriales bacterium | reverse complement strand
GCCGCAGATTTATTTGAGTACGATTTTCGTACTTCTATCATTCGTAACCCTGACGGTGGAGTTGTTTTTGAAATGAACAACGTAGAAGTTCCAAAGTTTTGGAGCCAAGTAGCTACGGACATTTTGGCACAAAAATATTTTAGAAAAGCAGGTGTACCAATGCCCGACGGTAGCCTAGGGGTCGAGACTTCTATCAAGCAAGTGGCTCATCGTATGGCTGATTGTTGGAAATCTTGGGGGCTTCGTTATGGCTATTTCAATACAGAAAAAGATGCAACTATATTCTATGATGAATTAGTATATTGCATAATTGGTCAAATATGTGTGCCCAACTCGCCTCAATGGTTCAACACTGGACTACACAATACCTATGGCATCACAGGGTCAGCACAAGGACATTATTTTGTTAGCCCAGAGACAGGTGAGTTAGAACGCTCGCTCAACGCTTATGAACGTCCGCAACCACATGCTTGTTTTATATTATCAGTAGAGGACAATTTAGTTAATGAAGGAGGGATAATGGATTTGTGGGTTAGGGAAGCGAGGATATTCAAATATGGAAGCGGCGTAGGGACGAACTACAGCAACATACGTGGCGACGGGGAGCGATTGAGCGGCGGAGGAGTATCGAGTGGGTTAATGTCATTTTTGAAAATTGGCGACCGAGCTGCGGGAGCAATAAAAAGTGGAGGCACTACACGAAGAGCGGCTAAAATGGTATGTCTTGATTTAGATCACCCTGAGGCAATGGAGTTCATATTATGGAAAGTGCAAGAAGAGGACAAAGTCGCTGCTTTGATTGCGGCAGGGTACAGCAATCACTACGAAGGCGAGGCATACAAAACGGTATCTGGGCAAAATTCTAATAATTCTATACGTGTACCCAACTCGTTTTTCACTGCACTCTCCAAAGGGCAAAGTTGGGATTTCAAAGCACGCACCGACGGTAGGGTGATGAAGTCGATGCCGGCTACCGAGGTATGGGACAAAATATGCGACGCAGCATGGCGTTGTGCCGATCCAGGGTTGCAATATGACACCACTATCAACGAATGGCACACCTGCCCCGAGGGAGGCCCAATACGAGCTAGCAATCCCTGCTCTGAGTATATGTTTTTAGACAATACAGCTTGCAATTTAGCCTCTATTAATTTACGTAAATTATTCAATGACGACACGCTAAGTTTTGATGTAGAAGGCTACAAACACACAATACGCCTATGGACAACAGTACTCGAAATATCTGTATTGATGGCACAATTTCCTAGCAAAGAAGTAGCACAATTGAGTTATGATTATAGAACTTTAGGACTTGGATACGCCAATCTAGGCTCTCTTTTGATGGTGAGCGGCATCCCTTACGATAGCGACAAAGCCCGTGCTATAGCAGGTGCGCTAACCTCTATAATGACTGGTATTTCATATAAAACATCAGCTGAAATGGCGGAAGTGTTGGGTGCTTTTGCACGGTATGAAGAAAACAAAGACCACATGCTACGTGTGATCAGAAATCACCGATATGCTGCTTATAACACCAACGATTATGAGGGTTTGCAAATACACCCACAAGGCATTAATCCTGAACTGTGCCCCGATTATTTATTAAAAGCAGCTACCGACGCCTGGGACGAGGCATTGCACTTAGGTGAATTGTATGGCTATCGCAACGCACAAGCTACGGTTATAGCACCTACGGGTACTATTGGGTTGGTAATGGATTGCGACACTACGGGCGTAGAGCCAGATTTTGCTTTGGTCAAATTCAAAAAACTAAGTGGTGGTGGATATTTTAAAATTATCAATCAGTCCGTGCCATTGGCATTGAAAACGCTAGGGTACAACGAACTCGAAGTAGTCGAAATTATAAATTATGCTACGGGTCATGCGACGTTAGATAATTGCCCATTCGTCAATCCTGCAAGTCTTCGCAGCAAGGGGTTCAATGATTTCGAAATTGCCAAATTTGATGATGCCTGCAAAAACACCTTTGATATAACTTTTGCATTTAATAAACACACCGTAGGCGTGGAATGCCTAAAACGAATTGGTTTGAAAAATGATATTATCGAAAATCCGAATATCAATCTTTTAGAAGAATTGGGTTATACAAACAACCAAATGGAAATCGCTAACAATTATGTAATTGGCACTATGACCTTAGAAGGTGCACCACACCTGAAAGATGTGCATTTGTCAGTATTCGATTGTGCTAATAAATGCGGACCGAAGAGCGAACGATTTATACACCACCACGGGCATATAAAAATGATGGGAGCCACGCAGCCGTTCATATCAGGAGCTATCTCAAAAACTATAAATCTACCTAACGAAGCAACAATTGAAGACATAAAAGACTGCTATTTGTTGTCGTGGGAGTTGGGCATCAAAGCAAATGCGTTGTATCGCGACGGTTGCAAATTGTCGCAGCCATTGAGTAATAAAAAAGACGATACCAAAAAAACTGATAAGCCCGAAGGCGCATGGCATACGCTAGATGAGATTACAAAAGAGCAAGTATTAGAGCTCGCAAGCAAACTAATGACAAGTTCTAATGATACTAAGTTCAAACGTGATTTATCCAACATCGTCGAACGCAAAAAACTACCACACCGCCGCTCCGGCTTTACACAAAAAGCTAAAATAGATGGTCAAACTGTGTTTGTAAGAACGGGCGAATACGAAGATGGTACTTTGGGAGAGATATTTATTGATATGCACAAAGAAGGAGCCGGCTTTAGAAGTATGTTAAACTGCTTTGCGATCTCAGTTTCATTAGGGTTGCAATACGGAGTGCCGTTGTATGAATTTGTTGAAAAATTTACATTTACACGTTTCGAACCCGCAGGTAGAGTAGAGCATCCAAACATCAAAAATGCTACTTCTGTTATTGATTATATCTTTAGATTATTGGCATTTGAATACGACAAGCGCTATGACTTAGTGCAAATGCCACCCGAGGAAATGATGGAACGCAGCCGCTTGGCAGTAGAGATAAGCACTGAGGCAGGTGATGTGGACGATGATGAAAATTTAACAAAAACCGTTTTGCAACAAACCAAAAGTGAAAAAGTGCCAACGGCGACCACTCCAACTTTCAACTTTCAAAATAAAATTAGTAATAATGTAAAAGGAGACGCACTTACTTGCCGTGCATGTGGTAGCTTCAATGTACAACGCAATGGCACGTGTTATATGTGTCACAACTGCGGCACGACAACGGGTTGCAGTTAATTAATACTTCAATAATTTGAAACTAAATTATATATGTTAGCGTTTTTTTTTTGATGAATAATACTATTTAACTCACGCCTCGCAAGTTACCTTAGTTCAAGATAAGTTATTCGCTACAACATTACTACACATTGCATTTGCAACTTTTTCATAAACATGAAATTTGCAAATGCTTTTTTTTGTGTCTGAGTTTTAGTATTTTATTATGTTAAAAATGACTTACAATCTATATTCAGACAGCAATTGTTTTTATATTGATAGGTATAAATTTTGATTTTTATACGTATTTTTTACACAAATAAACCGTTAATTAGGACTCGGTTATTTTAGTAAATACGCTTGTTGTTTTCTAAGGTATTTATTACGTATAGTTCAATTTTAAATCGTTTTTTGGTTTGATTATGCAAAATCAATGCCTATTCATTTTATTTAGATATGTATAGCCTACAACCAACTAACGACGCTACTTTGAAAGGATTGGGTGATACTATTTTATTCATTACATGACTAAAAAGTTTGATAAAGTTAGTGGATAAGTATATACATCTCTTTTAAAAAAGGAAATAGTATGTATCTTCTATATCCTTATTTTTTCTAGATGATTTTATTGCTTTTTGAAATAATTTATTTTATCTTCACAACATGAAATTAAACCATTTTTTCTGTTGCGTGTGCATAATGGCGTTGCATTTAACAGGATGCCAAACCACACAACAGTATCAAAAATATACGTACACCAAGCATCAAATAGTTTCAAAATCGATTGTCCCTGACAGTGCTATTTTGCGAATAGTACAACCGTATAAAATCAAAATTGAATCGGAATTGAATATTGTGATTGGCAGCATAACAAATGAACTAAAAAAAGAATTACCAGATAATACGTTAGGGTATCTAGTGGCTGAAAGCATTATGCACCATACATCACGTAGAAATATAGCATGTGATTTTGCAATAGTGAATACAGGCACTCTCCGCATACCGAATATTAGTTTCGGACCGATAACTAAAAAAACAATTTTTGAATTATTGCCTTTCGATAATAGAATTGTAACGTTACAACTCACAGATAGCCTCGTTACTTTGTTATTAAATCATGCTGCAAACGCAGGCGGGTGGGCGGTCGGCGGCGCTTCCTATGGTATCGATACAGTTAATAGCATAGCTACAAACATTAAAATAAATGGTAAAAATCTTGAGAAGAATAAAATTTATACCCTCGCCGTATCTGATTATTTAGCTCAAGGTGGAGACCAATTGAATTTTCTAAAAGTGTTGCCTAGCAAGGATTCAGGGGGTTTGGTTCGCGATGCAATTATTGAATACATTACTATGAAATCTCCTATTACTATTACCAAAAACCAAAGAGTATATTATGACACTAAATAGAAGAACGTTTTTGCAGAAATCGTCACAAGCTGCACTGATTGCAGCTATAGGCGGACTGCCTCTTCAAAGTATAGCTGCCAATAATGAGATACACCTCACTGTGTTGCATACCAACGATTGGCACTCACGCATTGAGCCTTTTGCTATGGACGGGGGCAAATGGCAGGGGCAAGGTGGAGCGGCGCAGCGTGCTACGTTGATCAAACAAATCAGAAAAGAAACGCCCAACATACTGCTATTGGACAGCGGAGATATTTTTCAAGGGACTCCTTATTTTAATTATTATCATGGCGAAGTAGAAATTGCACTCATGAACGAGATGAAGTATGATGTGGTTACGTTAGGCAATCACGATTTTGATGCAGGCATACTGGCGTTAGCCAAAGCAGCTCAAAATGCAAATTTTACGTATCTATGTGCGAATTATGAGGTTAAAAACACTGAACTCTTCAATCATATTTTTAATACAAAAGTTTTTGATTTTAATGGTTTAAAAATTGGTATAATGGGTATTGGTATTGAGTTACAGGGATTAGTGCCCGATGCTTTATGGAACGGGGTTTCGGTGTTAAATCCATTAATAATTGCCAATCAAACGGCATTTCATTTGAAGCGTGAACAGGGTTGTCATTATGTTATTTGCTTATCCCACTTGGGTTTGAAATACGATAATTCGTCGCAACCAAGTGATGTGTTGCTCGCGAAATATACTCAAAATATTGATATGATATTAGGGGGTCATACGCATACTTTCTTAGATGCCCCGATTATTGAAAATAATCAACAAAATAATAAAGTTTTAATTCATCAGTCGGGTTGGGGTGGACTGCAATTATCACGTATTGATTTGATTTTCAATCATAATTTTCACAAGAAAAGTTGGCACGCAAAAAAAGTTTAAATTTTATGAAATTTAATGTTCAAATATTTTTTTTTTTCAACATTGATACTTTAAACTTGCAACATAAATACTGAGAACCTAAAAACTACCCAAACCAAAATAACCAAAAAAAGTGAAGCAACAACAAGAGCAAAATGTAGAAGTAGTTTGGAAAAACTGTTTAAAAATAATCAAAGACAATGTTAATGTACAAAGCTTCAGAACGTGGTTTGAACCTGTCGTACCTATAAAAATTGAAAACAACGTACTAACTATACAAGTACCTAGTCAGTTTTTTTATGAATGGCTGGAGGAGCATTATGTGAATCTGTTACGTAAAACAATAAAACGTGAATTAGGCGACAGCGCTCGATTAGAGTATAGCATAATTATCGAAAATAGTTCAAATTCTAACGTGCCTTATACCATCAATATACCCACTTTTAATAACGGTGTTCAACATGCACAAGAAGTAAATACCCCCATTAATACAGGGCCTCACATCAAAAATCCGTTTGTAATACCGGGTTTAAGAAAAATAAAAATTGAAAGCAACCTCAATCCAGGATTCACGTTTGAGACATTCGTAGAAGGTGATTGTAATCAACTCGCACGCAGTGCAGGCTATGCGGTAGCTAATAAGCCGGCAGGTACTGCCTTCAATCCATTAGTGATTTATGGTAGCACAGGTCTGGGTAAGTCTCACCTTGTGCAGGCTATCGGCAATCAAATAAAGCTCATGCACCCTGACAAAACAGTGCTTTATGTTTCGGCTGATAAGTTTATACATCAGTTTATGGAATCACTGCAAAACAACAATACCAATGATTTTATAAATTTTTATCAAATAGTTGATGTCCTAATTATGGACGATATTATGTTTCTCTCTGGCAAAGAAAAAACACAAGAAATTTTCTTCAATATTTTCAATCATTTGCACCACACCAATAAGCAATTAATATTCACAAGCGATAAGAACCCACGAGATATAGAAGGTATGGAAGAGCGATTGTTGTCTCGATTCAAGTGGGGGTTGAGCACAGATTTGCAAACGCCCGATTTTGAAACTCGTATTGCTATACTCTCTCTAAAGGCTTATCAGGAGGGGGTTGTAGTGCCACACGATGTGTTGGAGTATATCGCTTATAACATCACCACTAACGTCCGTGAAATGCAAGGTGCGTTGATATCGCTCATCGCTCAATCTTCGCTCAATCATAAAGATATTGATTTAGAATTAGCCAAAAAAATTATCAAAAATTTTGTTAAAAATATAACCAAAGAAATATCGATAGACACGATACAAAAAATAGTTTGTGAATACTTTGGATTGCCACAAGACAAACTTAAAGAAAAAACACGCAAACGTGAAATCGTGCAGGCGAGACAGTTATCTATGCACTTCGCCAAAACATACACCAAAAGTTCTTTAAAACAAATAGGAAAGCACTTTGGAGGCAAGGATCATAGCACTGTCATTCACTCCTGCCAAACGGTGCGCGACCTCATGGACGTGGACGATACATTCAAAGGATATGTAGATGATATTAACAAAAAAATAAAGTTAAATTCGCCTTGATTTATTTCAATTTAGACCTAACAATTATTCAATCACACAACCCACAGGTTGTGTTTTTTTTATGCTCACAGCCTGTCCCTGTTTGGCTTGCATGGCAGCGAGTTGCAAATAATAGATACTAGGTTGGAGGCGATGAAGCACAAGTGTAATGGCATAATCATCAATAGCTCCACTGTATATTGGTTTTTTAGTAGTACTCAACAAAACCACAGAGGGTGAAATGTTAATGTCAAATGCACGGCAGTAGAGCTTGTAGGCATCGTTAATCACAATATCTTTTATTTTGTTTACCTCTACGAAATGTTTAAATTCATCAGCAGTATAGTATAATGTCGGCACAACAATTTTGAAATTTAAATCCTTATTTTTTTTTCTTAGTTGAGTTAATTCATATAATGTATAGCGGCTCAAAGGGCAATCTATCAATACAAACCCAAGCACGTCTAATGTAGAGTCAGCAGCCGTAGAACTTGATAAAAATGTAATATAAAATGAATAATACAACGAAGTAGTGATAGGCAAAGCCGCAAGTTTTTTTGTAGTAGGGAGTAGTAAAATAAATAAAATAATCCCTGTTATTTTAGAAAACACAACTTTGCGAAGTAAGCAGTTCATAGGTTTTAAAACAAAGTAGGTGGGTCGTTATCAATTCTAGCTGCGGGTGTGATATTTGTTATTTTTTTTATAGTATGTTGGCTCAGTCGGTTGCCCATTGCTTTCCAACTTTTTACGTCTATTATTTCAGTTAATTGTATTTTGATGGTCTCAGGCGTATTGCTTTTGCCTTTGCTCAACTCTAGTGATAATACGGGTGCAGCATCTGTTAGAAGATGTATCAATTTTGAATTTGATGCTTCGCTTATAAGTTTATAAAGTTTCAATATAGGCAGGGCATCGAGCCTAAAACGTTTCACTAGATATACTTCTTGCCCGGCATCATAATGCACTAGGGTATATATTTTTTCAGCTTCATATTGCTCTATTCGCACTATTTTTGGTATATCGTATCGGTTCGTAATATCAAAATTAGTGAACTCAAACGTGCCATCAGCAAAGAAAACTACAATCAAATCCTCAGCATTGAACTCTCCTAAAAGCGTCCCCCTACGGTCGGTATTCAATCGCCCAATCGCCTCATCTAAATATACCTCTATGCCGCCTAAAGTACTGTTGCCAAGTTCTTTTATACTAGTTTTTCGTATCGGATACTTTGTCAATTGATTGCCAATACTACTCCTCGTTTTTACTGTTAATTCTGTAAAATCAAAGTCAAATTGCTTGATTTTAGCCTTGCATGATGAAGATAAAAAAACAGATATTTTTTCAGCCTCCCCATTTGCATTCGCCGTGAAGTGCACTATTTTAGAGCCCTTAGAGCCTTTGGTCAGAGTATATGATTTGTCTCGAGTTATACCCGTAACGTTGAACCGCTTCGTAAACGAAGTACCCGTTTCGCCATCTAAATAAACTATATTGTATGTAGTACGTTCATCGTTTTTCTTGAACACATTGGCATAAATAATATCTTTGCCTACAAATGTTTTTTCACTAACTTTCACCACCTTCATCGTCCCCTCTTTGGTGAATGCTATTATGTCGTCCATGTCGCTACATTCGCAAATAAATTCATCTTTTTTAATACCAAATCCCACGAAACCCTCAACCCTGTTGATATACAGCTTCTGATTGAGAGCCACTACTTCGCTGCTTTTTATCACATCAAATGCACGTATTTCAGTCTTGCGTTCACGCCCTTTTCCGTGTTTGTTTTTTAATTGCTCATAAAATTTAATCGTATATCTCGTTAATTGACCAAGATTTTTATTCACCTCGTCCATATCATTTTCTAAATTCATCAACAACTCATCTGCCTTTTTTTTATCAAATTTACCAATTCTACGAATCGGAATTTCAGGCAGTTTAGCAATATCTTCTTTGGTAATATCTCTTTTAAATAATTTTTTAAATGGCTGTAACCTCCTATCGATAGTAGCTAAAGCCTCTTCCCAACTTTCTGTTTCCTCTATTTCACGATATATTTTTTCTTCTATAAATATTTTTTCAAGCGAACTGAAATGCCAACGCTCAAGCAAATGATTTAATTTTAGTTCTAATTCTCTCTTCAACAAATTACGTGTTTGCTCCACACTCTGTTTCAATAGCTCACTAATAGTCAAAAACAAAGGTTTGTTATTTACTATCACACAAGCATTAGGCGATATCGAAACCTCACAATTTGTAAAAGCATACAACGCATCAATAGTAACATCAGGCGAAGTGCCCGGCAGCAATTCTATCCAAATTTCAACATCCTTAGCCGTGTTGTCCGTTACTTTTTTTATCTTAATTTTACCCGTATCATTGGCCTTCACTATACTCTCCATCAGCGATTCGGTCGTTATCCCATAAGGAACATTTTTGATAACCAGATTCTTCTTATCACCTACCTCAATACTCGCACGCACACGCACTTTGCCGCCACGCTCCCCATCTTTATATTGCCGAATATCTACCAACCCACCCGTTTGAAAATCAGGCAAAAGTAAGAACGATTCGCCACGCAAATACGCTATCGCAGCATCGATAATTTCATGAAAATTATGAGGCAACAACTTCGTGTTCAGCCCCACCGCAATACCCTCCGTGCCATGTGCCAATAGTATCGGAAACTTTACCGGAAAGCACATCGGCTCTCGCTTTCGCCCATCATAAGACACTTGCCAATTCGTCGTTTCATCATTGAACATAATATCCTTAGCCAACTTAGAAAGACGTGCCTCTATATACCTCGGTGCCGCCGCCCTATCACCCGTCCTCACATCGCCCCAATTGCCTTGAGTTTCAATCAAATAATCCTTTTGCCCTAGGTGCACTATCGCATTCTGTATGCTTTGATCTCCATGCGGATGATACTGCATTGTTGATCCAATCACATTAGCAACTTTATTAAAACGGCCATCATCCATCTCGTTCAAAGCATGCAAAATACGGCGCTGCACAGGTTTTAGCCCATCATTTATCATCGGCACCGCACGCTCAAGTATCACATACGAGGCATAATCAATAAACCAATTTTCAAAATGATCCGATACATGTTTGATAGTAGCCAAGCCCATAAGCAAAAAAAATGCAAATAATAAAGAAGATAATAAAAGGCAAAGTACGTTTAACAAAACCACACGAGCAACTTAACTTTTCAACGAACAAGAAAATCAGTAGTCTTTTTTGAGCAGTACCTGACTTGTTCTAAAATTGGGTTACTCCCATTCTATAGTGGCAGGAGGCTTGCTGCTGATGTCATACACTACTCTGTTGATGCCTTTTACGTTGTTGATTATCTCATTGCTGACATCGGCAAGTAGCGTATATGGCAGGTGCACCCAATCGGCCGTCATGCCGTCAGTAGAACTTACAGCCCTCAGTGCGACTGCATATTCGTATGTTCGTTCATCGCCCATTACCCCAACCGATTTGCTGTCAAGTAGCATTACACCTGCTTGCCAGACTTTTTCGTACCAATTATTTTGCTTTAATATAGTTATAAATATTGCATCTGCTTCTTGCAGCATTTCAATTTTGTTGGGCGTTATTTCGCCTAATATGCGTATTGCTAGTCCTGGACCAGGAAACGGATGTCGTAGTAAAAATTGAGCATCAATACCTAACGTTTTTCCAACACTGCGCACCTCATCTTTGAACAATTTTCTCAGGGGTTCAATGATTTTTAACTTCATGTGTTCAGGCAGTCCGCCTACGTTGTGGTGGCTTTTGATAGTTGCCGAAGGGCCGAGTACAGATTGGCTTTCAATGACGTCGGGGTAGATTGTGCCCTGCCCAAGCCATTTGATGTTATTTATTTTTTTTGCTTCGGCATCGAACACGTCAATAAACGTTTTTCCAATTGCTTTTCGCTTTTGTTCGGGCTCGCTAACACCTGCTAATGCTGCATAAAATTCATTTTTAGCGGCCACTCCTATTACTTTCAACTCCAAACTTTTATACATTTTTTTTACAGAATCAAATTCGTCTTTGCGGAGCAAACCGTTATCTACAAACACGCAGGTGAGTTTAGCCCCAATTGCTTTGTGTAAAAGCACGGCCGCAACGGTGCTATCCACGCCGCCTGATAGGCCCATGAGTACTTCATCGTCGCCTATTTTTTTTTTTAAATCATCGATTGTAGATTGTATGAATAGCGCGTCTGTCCAATTACAATCGCAGTAACACATTTCGGTTAAATAATTTTTTAACATCGTTTTACCTTCGTCGGTGTGATACACTTCGGGGTGAAATTGAACACCAACCATGTTGTGAGATTTTATTGCAAATGCGGCATTGGCAACGGTTTGAGTAGAAGCAACTGCTACGGCATCGTTGGGTAGCTCTATGATTGTGTCGGCATGGCTCATCCATACGGTTGTGCTGGATTGACAATTTTTGAACAGGGGCAGTGTCTGGTCTTTGAGGTGTAAAAGGGCTCGACCGTATTCTCGTTTTTCGCTTTTAGCTACTGTACCGCCTAGTTTTTTTGCAAATAGTTGTGCACCATAACACACGGCTAATATCGGTACTTTGCCCAGCCAAGCGGTGCAGTCCCAATCTAAATAATCTTGTTGATTGACACTGTAAGGACTACCTGATAGTATGATGCCTTTGATATCGTTGTGTGGTATGATAGCTGTGTTGTATGGAATAATTTCGCAATATACATGGCATTCGCGCACCCTGCGTGCTATGAGTTGTGTGTATTGTGACCCAAAATCAAGTATAAGTATTTTTTGCATATTTTTATTTTTTTACCATTTTGTTGCTATAGCAAATGAGGCTTGTCGTTTTTTTGTTTTTTTGTTATCTAGTTGATATTGCATCACAATAAGGTACGAACCTAGTGCAGCTCTCTCGCCATTGTCGTCTAATCCGTCCCAACTAAAAAACCCACTTTGAGGTAACGTTGTGTTTTCAATTAAATATTTTATTTGTACTCCTTCTGTGTTGAAAATATAGGCATTGGCCTGATAGCCGGCTTTGTCTAGTGTATAATTGAAAGTGATAATGTCTTGAAACGCATCGCCGTCGGGCGAAAAAACACTCGGTTGTGCCTCTACTATTTCATCACTTGTAGCACCGTTGGTGAGCATAGAATTAGCGTATCCGGGTGTGGCAAAGCCTACACTTTCAGCCGCTGATTTCCAACTCTGTTGTGTATTGCTAGTAGCAGTGGGGATTATTTTTTCAAGTGATACGCCTTCTTTAGAATTTAATAATGCATAGTGCCAATCATCAAAATAATGCACCAAATCGATTACTTCGGCAGCTTGATTTTTTATGGCTACTACACTTTCAGCATCGTCATAATTAGGCATATCGTTGGTTGTTACGAATTGTGTAGGTGCTTTGGTTGTGTATTGTTGCTGCACTATCCCTATATTGCTAGTGATACAAACATATTCGTAAGGCAATAAAATAAATCCTGAATTAGCCATCGGCGCTGTTTCTATTGAAATCGAAATATCGGCAGTGCTTTGTTCACATAGTGTGAGTGTGCCGAGGTCGAAGGCCTTGTTTGATGCGTTGTAAACTTCAACAAAATCAACTCCTCCGGTGCTAGGATTAAATAATATTTCGTTGATAAATAAATCTCCAACTTCTGCTTGGCTTGGCAACATGAATGATTTGACGTTATTTAACAACATACTATTTCCGATGCAATCACTTAAATTTGACAGAGTTAATGTATATAATTGGTTAGCAGATAATGGCGAGGAAAGGGTGATGTTTACTATACTACGATCGTTGTTATAAAATTGAGCATCTATGCAGTTAATCGTAGCTATATTAAGTGAATAATTAGTCAAAATTGTGATGGTAGTTTCATTCATTACATCATCAAAATAAAGTAATAAATGCAGGGAGTCCGTAGGATAAATATTTAAAAGACTAGGGGCTTGATTGTCGCTTATCACACCTGCTATAGAGTTGGTTTGGCTTGGAGTGCCGCCAATAGGTGCATTGCTTGCTTTCCAGTTAGATACTGTAGCACATGGGTTGTTGTAATCTATCAGTTCTAGGCTATATCCACCGGCTTTTTTGACATCGTCTAGGTACCAATCATCAGTATAGGCAAGGGTTTGAATAGGTGTACCAATTGCGTTTTTGAGGAATAAACTGTCGCTTGTGTTGTTCAAAGATGGAAAACTAGTTATGCCTACTACATGGTTGAATAATGCAAAATCAGGTAGTGCTGTGGTTGCACATATCGTTACAAAACTATCTGGTGCTAGCAAATAGCTTGGCATTGCACCACTCGTGGTAGTTGGGTCGCCCAAAGTCCAGCCGGCCAAATCTATGGTCGAAGTAGAGGTATTTACTAATTCTATGTATTCAAAAGTGGGCAAGCCGACAACGGGCGAGGGGTCTGGGAAAATTTCGTTGATTACTATATCATTGGGCTGCACGGTGTAGTAGTTAAAAGTGGCGCTACAAGTGCTACAAGCGTTGCCAGCATTGTCTGTTATTGAATTACAGTTTAAGGTATAATTAATGCCATTAGTAAAAGTAGTTGAAAAAGTTAAATGTATTAGTTTAGAATCAATTGCATCAACGGTTGCTGTAATTGGATTGCCAATACCTGAAACGGTATAATTTATAATTTTAGTAGCAGATAAAAAGCTAGGTGCTTCGTCAAATAAAACATCTACTTGTGTGCTATTGATGGCTGATGCAGATACTACAATAGGTGCCGTAACATCAACTACGACAGGCCCTGCATAGACATCGTCATACCAAAACAAAGTACTACGTGTGCTTGTGTACTGCGAATATAAACTCACATAAGCAGCTGATGTGATACTCGCATCTGTGGCAGTAGCCTCTAGTGCATAATTAGACCCCCCCAATGTATCTACAAACAGTTGCCAAACGCCTATCGAAGAGCGAATTACTTTTATACCAAGGGTAGGGTTAGTGGACGCATGACCCGCTGTGCCGCTTGCCAACAAAGTAACCGCTGTACCTGTTTGTTTGTATAATTCAACTGCGTCAGAGCTTCCTGTTATCCCCCCCACTTTTACATAATATCCATTGACAAACCATTTTGGATTCGGGTTATCAGACATCAAATATAGTTTTGAATAATTAGTAGATGAAGGAGAAAACGCCATTTTGACATAGCATCGCCACTCTACATCAGCCGTTAGATTTGGCACAAAAGAAGTGGACATAAATGCAGTATCGGTAGCAGGTGGAGCTACTAGATGCAATTGTTGTAGCGTATTTATTTCATGTTTAGCTGCATCGCCCGACCAAGTAGGAGAGGAGGTGAAATCGTTATCGGTGAAGCTATCGCTTAGTTGAGCTTGCAATCTGCAAATGTTGCCAACTAACATTAACAGTAGAATGTAGCGTTTTTTCATCTTTTTATTTTTTTAAAATGCTCTTATTTTATTTAAAATATAACTATAATTTACCTTTCACATCAAAGGCATCTCGCAACCCGTTGCCTAGAAAATTAAATGCTAATACAACTAGCATAATGCTTATGCCCGGAATGATAGCTAGCATTGGGTTGTGGCCTATAATCATTTCAAAATTTTCTTTCATCATACTGCCCCATGAGGGCTGTGGAGGCTGCACTCCAATACCTAAAAAACTCAAACCTGCTTCTACTATTATAGCGGTAGCAAAGTTGCTTGCAGCTATCACTAACATAGGGCCCATGCAATTAGGCAATAAATGTAAAAAAATAATCCGTGTATGGCTAAAACCAAGACTGCGAGCGGCTTCTACAAACTCTTTTTCTCGTAATGACAATATTTGACCACGTATAATCCTTGCAACCTCGACCCACATAGTCAAACCAACGGCGATAAAAATTACCCCAAATCCTTTGCCAAACGCAAGCGTAATAGCAAAGATTAAAAGCAAAGTTGGTATGCTCCATATCACATTGATTAACCACATAATGACATCGTCCACCCACCCACGAAAATATCCTGCAATAGCCCCTAAGCTCACCCCAATCAAAAGGGATATAAGCACAGCTATCAGCCCAACAGATAGCGTAATCCGCACTCCTATCATTAATCGACTCAGTATATCACGGCCAAATTTATCTGTGCCAAGCCAATATTTTTTTTGTGTAATGTGTGATTTGGTAATCTCACGTTGTGCCTCATCTAAAGTCAATACCGTAGCGATATTATTTTTTATATAACGAATTTCATTACCCACTATCAATACCGTGTCTATGCCATTATAACCGTTTTTGATACCCAATACATCTACTATTGCTATTTCTTTTTCCATGCCAAGACGCCCGCTGCTTGTGTATTCTGTATATATAATTTTTTCGTTTTTATATCCTAAAGTGGCATAAGGCATCATGTCGTATTTGCTGTCGCATCCATGCTTCAACTTTTGTAAAAATCCACAAGTTTTACTCTCGTTATTTTTTTTTATAAGTAGCATTTGCGTAACAACACCCGGGCTCTTAGCGCCTAGCTGCAACACCATATCGTTCGCCATCGGTGTACTATCAGGAGTTATACTGTAGCCAAGCAAGGCAATCAGCATACAAAAACCAATAAAACAACTACCTAGCATAGCAGGTTTATTTTTTTTAAACCTTCTCCACGCTTTTGCAGTAAGGCTTTGCGAAGTATAATTCATGCCGCTAATATAGGTATCATATCTGAAGTTGCCAATTTTTTTTATGCACTTAATGCAATACAATTGAGTAGCCAAAAGTAGAATTATTGCAAAAATAAAAAAAGCAACTTTTCATCCTACTAAGAAGTAGATAAAAAGTTGCATTTTACAAAACAGTAACAACATGGTGCACGAGACTGGATTCGAACCAGCACACCCGTGAAGGCGCTACCACCTCAAAGTAGTGCGTCTACCAATTTCGCCACTCGTGCATGAAGTGCAGCGAAAGTAATAATATTTTAGTTTTTATACACTACATTTTTCAATTATTATTTTGTACTTTTGCAAAGTAAATTATGATAATAAAAAAACGTATTAAGGAAACTATTCCTTGCAACACCATTCTTAGGACTAATTTTGTCCTTCCTACCCAATCTTACGCCTACAGCGGCAAAGTACGTGATGTGTACATATTGCGTGATCATTTTATGGTTATGATTACAAGCGATAGAATCTCTGCCTTTGATTATATACTCCCGCGCCCGATACCTCACAAAGGCCAAGTTTTGAACTTGATAGCTGATTTTATGCTCGACAAAACCAGTGATATTATACCTAATTGGAAATTGCAAACCCCTGACCCTAACGTTATGATTGGTATCAAGTGCGATGCGTATCCTGTGGAAATGGTAGTGAGAGGCTATCTCGTTGGTCATGCTTGGAGGGAATACAAAGCGGGTCGCAAGAAAATATGTGGCATTACATTGCCCGACGGATTAAAAGAAAATGACAAACTCCCCGAACCTATTCTCACTCCCACAACCAAAGAAATAGAAGGGCACGACGCTGATATAAGCCGCGAACAAATAATAGCCAAAAAATTAATTCCAAAAGCAGAATACGAAAAAATAGAAAATTATGCGTTAGCATTATATGAGCGAGGCTGTGAACTAGCATCACAGCAAGGGTTGATATTGATGGATAGCAAATATGAATTCGGCAAAAATGGAGATACTATAATGCTGATTGACGAAGTGCACACCCCCGACAGTAGTCGATACATATACTCAGAGGGCTATGAGCAACGTCAAAAAAAAGGGGATAAACAAGTCCAACTTTCTAAAGAGTTTGTGCGTGAATGGTTAATGGCCAATGGTTTTCAGGGCTTAGAAGGTCAAATAGTTCCAGCTATGCCAGATACTTTTGTGGATACAGTTTCTGAGAAATATATACACTTATACGAAATTTTAACAGGACAGACGTTTGAGCGTGTGGCCGATGAGACTATCATCGAAAGAATAAAACAAAGTATTTTAACTGCTATTAAAACGTTGAAATAGCACTCTTTTTTTTCGTATCAATCTATAATCTTAGTCCCACTCATAGCAGTACTAACCGCCTTATCCATCAATCGTTCAGCAAAATCAGTTGTGTATTTGTTAACTAATTCAATGGCAAGAAGTATCTTGTTTTTATCTGCATGTGAGGCAGATGTAGCCACTTGACTGAGCAATTGATGTGTAGTTGCTACTTCCGTTTCGCTTAATAAATCCTTGTTTTTTTCAATAAAGTTGGTAGTTAAATAAATTATTTGTTGTGCTTCTTGTTGTGCTTCAGCTAGGCTTCTAGCTTGCATATCTGCCACGCTGTTTTGCAAAGATTGCTGCAACATTAGCTCAATCTGATCATCAGTGATGCCGCTCGTAGGTTGTATCTCAATGCTCTGTTCTACACCACTTCGCAACTCTTTAGCACGCACATGCAACGTTCCATTTGCATTAATAAAAAAATGAACTTCCACTTTTGGCAAACCAGCCGGCATAGCGGGTATGCCACTCAACGTGAACGTACCCAATTTACGGTTATCAGCAACTAAATCACGCTCACCCTGATACACGGAAACTATAATCCCCGATTGCCCATCTTTGGACGTCGTATATTGACGTTTTGCCTCACATGGCATCTTACTATTACGAGGCACAAGCACATCAATAAGCCCTCCCATCGTCTCAATGCCCAATGATAAAGGCGTTATATCAAGCAAAAGCACCTCTTTTGAATTGCCAGCCAACACATCAGCCTGCAATGCTGCTCCAAGCGCTACCGCAGTATCAGGGTCTAATGTAGTATTCGGTTTTTTCTTAAAATATGCACCTACAGCAACCCGAACCGCTTGCAGACGTGTAGATCCACCAACCAATAGTATTTCATCAATAGCATCAACACTGATTGCAGCATCTGTTATTACTCGCTCGCAAGCAACCAAAGTACGAGCTATCACAGGCGCTATCAACTCCTCAAACTCTATGTCGCTAAGACTTAGACCGCCCTCATCAAATATCTTTTCAACCCCAGAACTCAATCTTATTTTAGCTTTTTCCGCAACTATCACCAACTGCCTAGATGATGCGATACCATATTTTTTTACCCAAAAATCAACTATCGATTCGTTGATAGTATCACCGCCAAGTGCAGTATCACCGTGCGTTGAGAGCACATCAAACACCCCATCGTGTATTTGCAAAATAGTAATATCAAACGTGCCACCACCCAAATCATACACTGCAATTGTAACCTCTATATTTCTATCCAAACCTAAGCCATACGCTAGACTAGCCGCAGTAGGCTCATTGATTATACGCAGCACCTCTAGTCCGGCTAACTTACCTGCCAATTGTGTCGCTTGCCGTTCAGCATCATCAAAATACGCCGGAACAGTTATCACAGCCTGCTCTACAACAGCGTTCAAAGCCATTTCAGCATTGTGTTTCAGCTCTTTTAAAACCAACGCTGAGAGTTCAATTGGACTGTAGAAATCAGTATGCACTTTTACTTTTACCATTTTTCCCTCTTCTTCAATTATTTCAAAGTGCCGCTGCGATGCAGTTGCAGCCAATTCAGTATAACTTTTTCCCATCAATCTTTTCACCGATGCGATACCTTTTTCAGGTGCCAACAACCACTTTTCATGCGCTCGATTCCCCACCAAAAGTTCATTGTTTTCAAAAAATAAAACAGACGGTACCAACATATTACCCGTTGCATCTTCAATAATGACAGGCTTCTTGGTTGCACTGTCAATATAAGCAACTAAACTATTTGTCGTACCCAAATCAATACCAACGACTACTTTTTTTCGTTGTACAGTCGCACTCTTTAAATCAATTGAAATTTTTGCCATTTGCAATAAATATTATTAAAACTTTACAAATATACTACCTTGTCGTTTCTATACCCCTCAATTGTTCAGCTATAGTGCATAAAAACTTTTTTGGGCGAGCCCTCGCAAGCCAACATTGGTAGCAACTAAAAAATATATAGTCGCTCGGTCAGTGCCCGGCTCCCGCTATTTATTAGGGGTGAAATACCCCCAAATAAATGAGCTACGCCTAAGCACTTCTCGCACCTCACGGTCGGCTTATTCGTAGCAATATTTCTAAAATTTAGTTCCGATTGTTTTTCAAAATAATCAGAACTGTCAAGTTGCTTCGTTATCAATATAACGTAATCAAAAGTGCAGCTGAAGGGGTATTGATTTGCAATAAAAAATAATTACAAATTCAAGAAAACATAATTTTAGAAATAAGCATCGTCAATGTCTTCTTTTAAAAATTGTAATTCGCTTAACGTATGATTATTAGCTTGAGTAATCGCAACAATTATACCCGCATTTACAATATCTAACGCCTCTTTTTTTTGGCGTTGCTCGAGTTTGAACTTCGCATATTGATAATACAAACCCAAGTAAGAAGCATCTATTTTTAGTACTTTCTCAAAATAAAAGGTAGCTTTATAAGAATCATTAATTTTAACAAACTCAAGTGCTAGAGCATAAGGCACAAAAGGATCTTCGGGCATTTCTACTAATAAGTTTTCTAAATAGGCTATTCTGTTCATTGATGTAAAAATATGGCAAAAAAAATGTATTTTTGCATTGCCTTTTAGTAAAAATATTTTATCTCAATTTTTCTATAATTATGAACATTCTAGTATGTATTTCCAAAGTACCCGACACCACTTCCAAAATTTCATTTGTTGATGATAACACAAGGTTCAATGAAGAAAAGATACAATTTATCCTCAATCCGTACGATGAATGGTATGCGCTCGTGCGTGCTTTAGAGTTGAAGGAGGCTATAGGCAGTGGTAATGTTACAGTTATCAATGTGGGCTTAGCTGACAATGAGGCTATCATACGCAAAGCACTAGCTATAGGGGCTGACAATGCAGTACGAATAAATGCAACCCCCGATGATGCTTTTTTTATAGCCCAAAGTATAGCCAATTATGCAACTGCTAACAATTTTGA
>JAYVJZ010000020.1:0-4482 GCA_043768865.1 Sphingobacteriales bacterium | reverse complement strand
CATATATTTGAAATGCACCGAATCGCCTACCATCAAAGTACTATCATATAGGCTTAAATGGTCTTTTTGGCTTAATGACAATTCACAAAATTCATCATAATATACGTTCCAACTTACGATATCGGTAGGAGTGAAGTTGATGCTGTCTTTGCAATAATATTTCAGATATAAATAAGGATAAACAGAAGCATCAAGGGCATCTAAAGTAAAAAAATTGAATGCTGAAACCATTGTATAAAAGATGGAATCATCAGCTGTTCCAATTTGATCAGGAGTTTTTAATACGTGTATTTCAATTTTAACTACATCGTCAGTTAAGATAGGATCGGCATTGTTGAGGTTAGCATTTACATTTAACCATTTTTTTGCAGGACCTACCACTGACCCTGTCATAGTTCCACTTTTGCTTTTGCCAGGCAATGTATAAAGTCCACTAAACACATCAGTAGTTTGTGTACCCACATTTACATCTGCGTCAAATGATAAATCATCTTTCTTGCCAAATATAGTAAATGGACAATTGTATTTTACATTTCTTATTTGAGGCATACCCTGGGTATCAAAGAAATCATATATAGCGGCTTGTAGAGGATATAACGCTGCTGTTGAGTCTAGTTGATGATCATTCACTGAATAAACTAAATAATAATAACCCGAGGGGATACCCGTTTGCATAAATGATAAAAAATTGCTCAAACCTACGCCTGATGCTGGTTGTGAAAAATCATGCATAGGCACGTAAGTACTATAAAACAATTCACCGAATGAGCCGACACTAGAACAGCTAAAACCCGTTCCTATTGGATATACAGGTTGTCCGTTTGTTGGATTGAATGCCATTACCATGATGCTACCTATAGAAAAATAATAGCAGTCGTTAGTGTAACTGTTTGCCTTTACCACGTCGCCATTTATCGAACTTGCTACTTGCCCCGCACCTATCACGCTAGTCAAGCCACATTTGAATCCCACCGAATTGCTATTAGATGCAAATTCAACACCGGTCCCTGTAGGTTCTAGCTCTAATGTTTGAAACTGATTAGCAGCAAATTGTGAGTTAGTGCTCTGCGACCAACCCGTGCCGCTACTGTTATAGTATATAAACGATTGGGTATGCCATGAGTTGGCTATTTGACCTGGCAAGTCTTGCATTTTGACACGCCAATAATATACATTGCCATCTACGTAAGCTATTGGTGGCGCCCACTCTATAACTCCGCCTACCTGTGTGATAGTTGTTTGCAACAATGCAGGGCTATCAAAAGTAGGCACTTTGTCTATCTCAAATTGATAATTAAAGTTGGGTAATATAGGTATCAAAGTAGAAGCACATAGCTTTATATAACTACAATCTCCACTACTGATGCCTCCATTAGTAGGGCCAGTTACAGATATATCGTTATCATATATATAAAAAATGGCTTCCGCATAATTGTTAGTTTCAACATACTCATCGTAGCCATTTGGCACATCTAAATAAACTCTTATTTTGTTTTCTCCCATCGATATTGAATCATCAACTCCGACTTTAAAATTCAACGTATCCGCATTGATAGTTGCTTGTGTTGGGGTTAAATATAGCGTATCAATAGCGCCTGAGGGATATTCTCGTATTACTTTAACTAAATAACTAGCCCCTGCAACTGCCATTCCAATATTTTTGGATATCACTCTCACCTGAAACGAATCTCTTTCTACGGTTATCAAATCAGGTGCTACTTTTATATACGAATTTTCAATATAATAATCAGGTTTTGTGAAAAAAGGCATACCGACCGCAGGGTCGCCTTGCAATGAAAACTCTTGTGTAGTCAATCGAGTGCCCCAATCGTAATAATTAAATGTGCTGTTGCCCGCATATTGCATGTGGTCTCCTACGCCTTTTCCATAATTAACATCGCACATGCTTTTGTAATATTTAACATCAAAAGGATGCAAATACGAAACTACTCCATAGCTAACGGAGGCTACGTAGGCTATTGCCCCTTTGTCTGGCGTTAGCACATACTCTTCGCTCATTGAGTTATTGCTCTCCTCGTGTATAGCCCCTGCGTAGCATGAGTTTGATAATATAACCGGAAACCGTCCGTAGATATTGTTGTAATGCGAAGCAGGCCCAATATGATAATCCCATAATCCTGTAGAGGAGTGCCCCCAAAAAGTAAGCAAAGCAGCACCACCGTTGAACAACGAATCGAGTTTAGCACTTATGCCGTCATATAAATCAGTACTTGTATTTTTGATAAAAGTCTCCCTGTACCCGCCCATTTTTGGTGCTGATAATTGCGTATAATATTCATGAAAATACTCAATAATATCAGCCTGCAACGAACCCTCTGCTCCACTTATATTTATAAAACGTCGCATCCAATCTCTATTATAAGGCGTAGAAGGTGTATTTTTTAAAGATTCATACGCTTTCAATTTTTCTAAATAATCACTAACTTGCTGAGCATTATTAACACTCAATCGGCCCATTGCCAGGCGTGGACGCACAGAATCTAATCGCTCTATTGTAAACATAATATCTCCGCCCGGTGAGCCAAAAGTAGGAACTAAATTCTTAGCCCGTTTCGTTGGATTGAATTTGACTTCATCATAGCATATCGATTTGCCAATCAACAACAAATAATGTGGCTCAGGTATGGTGCCATCTATTGCATGATTATCAATCAAAAAATCTAAATAATTTTTAATGCTCAAAGGATGTCCGTAGATGCCGTGTGCGAATTGATCATACAACTCTTCAATATCAGCATTGACAACTTGATAATTGCCTCCTGCATTGCTCTCGCGATAGGTTACATAATCTTGTACATAGTTGTGCCCTAGTCCGTCATTGTATAACTTATTGTGGCTAATAATCAAAAAATCACCTTGATTGGAGGGTATAGTAAAATCGGTAAATGTACGAGGGGTTAAGTTGGTAATATAAGCAATATCAAACGGGTCTTGACTCGATACTACTAGCTTCCTCTCTCCCGCTGCAGGTGGGAGATTGAAGCGTTGTACAGCCGTGGTGTTTCCTATTATTCTTATCTTGTTGGTTAAGTCTAACATCAATGGGGGAGTACCTCTATTATTAAAATTTTGCAACTCAAGATATCTGTTGCCTGAAGCAGGTAAAAGTTTAAAACTATAAGCGGATACATTTAGAAACTTAAACTCACGTGGATACGTAATGTCAAAGTTAGGAACCGATTGGTAATCGCCGGCGAACAAAGCTCCAAACCGAACTATATTAGTGCTCAAAAGCGACGATACAGGCACTGTCAGTAAGTTCCGCTTCAAACTAAACCCATCAAAAGTGTTGGTGTTAAGCAAAACAGAATTAAAACTAACAGACGACTTATGATCGGGATAAACATTATCATTTTTGTTCACACCTGCTACTACTGTGTTCAGCTCTGCATTAGGCATAAGTGGCGTTAAATACCGAAATGGCGTGTTTATAAAATAATCTTTTGTCGTTGACATAAAACCAAGTCCTATCCAACCCTCAGTGGGCTCAAAATCAGGCGTAGTGATGATAACACCAGCTACCGCTCTCGTTTCGCCATCAAAATAGGTGCCAATGTTAGAGACTACTTGCTTATCTATAAAAAACGGTTCGGGGGTAGGCAAAGCACTGAGTATGTTGGTAACACTAGCAAAGCGAGAATTCAAAGTGCCAGCATCCCATGTTAAATAATAGGTTGAAGTATCTGAGAATAAACTGTTGTATGCATTAGGTTGATGTCCCGCATTGCGATAACATTTAGTATCATACCAACCGTCATTTTTGTTACCATAAAATTCTATAAAATCACTCGGCGACATCGCACCCAATTGCGGATTCAACGTATTACCAATATAAATGGGCACTTGCACTCCACGATACCATAGTTGATAATCGCTTGCATTGATAGTTGAAATGCTTATTCCTTTTGCCGTCAAGGCTGCATTCACCACCGAATAATCTATTCGTGTGATTGCATCTTTAGTTACTTTGACTTTAAAATATGTTTTTGAATAATCGATCCACTCGTTACCATACTGTGCATTGGAGGTCAATGCAGACAGCAAAAACGGAAACATTAATAATAGTAATTTAATTTTCATTGTTTTATAATTTTATTATTTTCTAACTGTGTTGTTATTATATTATTTTTTTTTCCTTTTGTTTGCTTTTTTCTTTTTTGCTTTTTTCTTCTTATCAATGCTTTTTTTTGAGCCCGAAGTAGGTGCAGCCTCTTTTTCAATTTCTGTTTTTGCTGTTTTTGGTGTAACTTTTGTGCCCCCTAAATTCACTCGATTAGCATTCGGCTTTTGTGTAGGTGTAGGAACTATTTTTTTCTCAGCCTTGTTAGACGCCGGGGTAGTTTTATCCTCTAAAAAATCTGCTTTATCGATTTCTTTTGTTTTTATAACTGCTTTAGCAGGAGTTGGTTTCGGTGTAGTTTTAGTTGAAATATCCTTAGTGCTTTTCATTTTTACTTCTTC
>JAYVJZ010000019.1:0-2671 GCA_043768865.1 Sphingobacteriales bacterium | reverse complement strand
AACCATTAAGTAACTTGAAAACAGTATTTTGAAGCTGATTATTAGGATATAATTTAAGGATATTTTATTGCTTGCAAAAGCATTTTTAATATCGTTTTGATGTTGTTATAACATCTGTTAAAATTGACTTCTCACAAATAGTTTCAAATAAAACCTCAACAATAATTTTGAAATTAGTAATCGCCTTCCAATCAAATATAGCTTTGAATGATGCGCCGATGTGATAATTGAAAATTATAAAAACTGCATACGCACGCCTACAAAAAGTAACAACTAAAATCCAAAAAAATACTAGATAACAGATTGTTTAACCACTCACAAAAACACCCTATTTGCATATTTTAGTTGTAAAAATTAATACTACCAACTTTTTATTTCTTTAATTGAATCTACACTTCTAATGCCAATAGTTAAACGTATTTTTGTAAAAAAATAATACCTATGAACCGTCTGAATTTACTGCTTTTGTTATTAGCATTTATGGCTTTGGCATGTCAATCAACATCTACTCAAACCCCTGCAATCGCAGAAAATAAAAGCACAGTAGCGGGCATAAATAATGCTATCGGATGGTCAAAGGAAGCACATGAAAGTTACATGAAAATTTGCAAATCGGCTGCTTCACAAAACACAAATATTGATGCTGAAAAGTATTGCAATTGCCTAGTAAGTGTTCTGCAAGCCAATGGAGCAGCACCTAACACTACTGGCACTAAACTAGAACTCATGAAAGAAGGCATTGGTAAATGTGCTTTAGAATCTAAAAAATAATACATGGAAAATACTAAAATAAATATCAGACAGCTGACAGAGTTAGAATTGAAAGATGCCATACAAGCTTTGGGAGAAAAGCCCTTTAGGGCAAAACAGATAACAGAATGGCTGTGGAAAAAAGGGGCTCGCACCTTTGGTACAATGAGCGATTTGCCATTGAAACTGCGTGAAAGTTTAGAGGAAAATTATACGTTTGCAGCATTAAAAATAGATACCGTACAGCAATCGCTTCTAGACAATACGTGCAAAACACGCTATATTACACACGACGGGCATTATATTGAAGGAGTGTTAATACCCGCTCCCCATCTCGATTTGCTAACGGCTTGCGTTTCGTCTCAGATTGGGTGCTCACTCACTTGCAAATTTTGTGCGACAGGCAAAATGAATCGTGTGCGAAATTTGACCTCAGAAGAAATATTTGACCAATACATTATGATGAATGAGCAGGCTCTTAATGAGTTCGGCAAACCCCTGACGAATGTAGTGTATATGGGCATGGGCGAGCCGATGCTTAATTATAATAATGTAATGGAATCGATAGAAAGGATAACAAAATTTGGGGAGTTTGGTTTTTCGCCAAAAAGAATTACAATATCAACAGCAGGCATCGCAAAGATGATTACAAAAATGGCAGATGATAATTCAAAATGTAATCTAGCATTGTCTTTGCACGCAGCTAATGACACTAAACGAAGTGAAATTATGCCAATAAACGAGTCTAATACACTCGTTGTTTTGCAGGAAGCATTACAGCATTATTACAACACAACGGGCAATATAGTAACGCTAGAGTATATACTATTACGTGATTTTAATGATAGTAATGTCGATGCAAATGAGTTAATATATTTCGCAAGAAAGGTACCATGCAAAGTAAATATTATCGAATATAACAGCATCGGCGACGGGCAATATCAAGCCACCTCTGAGGATAAACTCAACGCATTTGTGCGTGCTATAACGATGGCTGGTATCACTATTAACGTCAGGCGCAGCAAGGGAAAAGACATTGACGCTGCGTGTGGGCAGTTAGCTAATAAATAATTTATAGAATTCTATTATTCAATTCAAACTTATATTAGTATGTTTGGATTAATATTTTATAAGAATTAATCAATCGTTTATACAAACTTAAAACCAACCCTATTAGTCTATGAACATCACTATCAAAGCAAAAATTTTCAGCGTACTTAGTATTCTTTTTGCACTTATGTTTATTAATTCAGGACTTAATAAGTTTTTGAATTATATGCCAATGCCACCTATGCCCGAAGAGGCTACCAAAGCATTTGATGCTATGATGCAAATAGGTTGGCTAATGCCGCTTGTAGGCATAGTAGAAATAGTGGCAGGCCTGATGATAATTATACCCAAAACCCGAGCTCTAGGAGCGTTGATGATGGTTCCTATTATGGTTGGCATCATCGGTAGTAATACCTTTACTAACATCAGCGGATTGCCAATTGCGTTGGTTTTTACTATTGTATTGCTATGGATACTAGTCGAAGAAAAAGACCGCTTGTTACCGATCATAAAATAGTTAATTAATTAAAAAAAATATGCCTATTTTCCTTCAACTATTTGGTTGTACTGCCTACGTATGGTCTATTCGTGTAGCAATCAACTCAATAACAAGCCGGTAGAAAATATAGAAGAAAAAGATGCATCCGCTCATAATAAGATTACAATTGATACAATATTATTGTAACAGACTTCAAACAGTGTCATCACGCATTTAGCTGCTCAACAGATAGATAGCTTAGTCAAATACATTAGCGATAGTTTTCCAATTGCTTTATATCCAACTAATTATATGGATACTAGCATTATAAAATTGTTTATACCACAGCATCGCAGTATGGTGTAGCGCAGCAAAAAAAAAGTATAGTAGGCA
>JAYVJZ010000018.1:0-15619 GCA_043768865.1 Sphingobacteriales bacterium | reverse complement strand
TTTTCTTTTAGATTTATAGCATTAAACCCTATGATAGCAACCTGATTAATTTGATTTTTATTGAAAAATATCTCAATAAAATCGTTGCTCATATCTAGTAACATTCCTTTCGTTGGCTCGTTCTGCGCTGCTAAAGATTTTGTAAAACTAAGGAACAATTCTTTCATTCCATTCCAATTATGAATATACTCAAACTCTAGCTTAGTAAGGTTCTCCCCTTCTTTAGCCCATACTTGAATTTTTTGAAATTCGTCTATTAGGGTGAATAGTTTATCATAATTATCGGTTGCTACATGCTCGTGTATCAAATTAAAATCATTAAGTACTATTTGCCCAAAAAGCAAAAAATCTATAAGTGTTAAATCATTGTTTTTTTTATTCATCAACGTATAAAGTACCAATAATTGCTTTGAAGTATCAATAGGATTGTGTTTGCATAACTCCTCAATCAACTCTTCTATTGATAAAAATAAAGGCAATATAGTAGGCGTTGTAACTTTGGTTTGTAGAATTTTTTTAGACAATAAAGCGGCACGTTTGCTAGGATAAATGAGCAAATGATGATGTGTGATGTCCTCTTTTTTATCAAAAATAGCGTCAAGAGTTGTAGTTAAGAAAAAATTTTTCATTTTTTATATAGTTCATTAGTATCGGTATAATATAAATATCCAATAGGATTCACGTAGCCTATTTCAGCAAGTATAGCTACATAATTTGCAATTTGCTTTACGTGTTTATCATTTTTTTCACCTGTTTTATAGTCTAGCACATAACAATAGTTTTCGTTAATTATAAGCTTATCAAGCCGAATAGTGACTTGATTAATTAATGCAATTTCAACTTCATTTTTAATAAAATTTGAATCATTAAACAAAAAATGTATAGCATTGTTTTGTCTCATCGCATCGAGCGCAATACAAAGATATTGCCTATCTTTTTGAGATAATGCGGTTGTATTTTTTATAGTATCTAACTGTGTATCAAAGTCTGATAAGGTAACTATTTTTTGTAAATAAGAATGGAAAAGTACCCCAAAGCGAGACTCTTCATTTTGATTACTAACTCTAAAGTAGGCATTTGATTCGATCCAGTTGGTTTTATAAGTTGAATAATCTACTGCATATACCAGTTGATTTTTATTTGAACTAGATTCATAAATTCTCTTTTTTCCTAATTCAAAACAAGATGTATCTTGGTTAGAAGCCACAAACATATCCAAATAATGAACGGGTTGTAGCGTTGAAAGTTCAGTGTTATTTTTAGGAATTGTAGATTTAACACCCTGTTGAAACTGAATATAAAGTCGCTCTTCGGCTCTTGTAAAAGCCACATAAATACTATTAATCAGGTCTATTTGTTTTTTAATTTTTGCTTCACGGCTTAGGTCTAAATCAAACAAAATGTCGTGCTTTGACGAAATGGGATAGATTATTTCATCTACTTTGTCGCTCCATTTATACTTTATAATTGTAAATTCATTGTTCGATTTCTCCGATTTTATAAACGGGCAAAGTACCACTTTGAATTGCAATCCTTTTGATTTGTGGTAGGTCATCAACTGCACCGAAGTCTCATTGGCAACGCTTTGTACAGTTGCTTTATAGCCTTTTTCATCCCACCAATCTATAAATTGTATGAGCGTCAATAGCTTTCTATTTGATTTTATACTTTCTAGCAATGTGAATAGAAAAATATCATTTGTATTGATTGCAAACAAATTACAAATTTGCAAAACAGCGTTTGATAAAGTTAATTTTTTTATACTTGCAATCGTACTTCGAGCCGTTGCAGACTCAAATAAAACTACTCTTTTTGACGCTTCTACTTCCAACTTCTGTGTATAATAATTCAACTGATGTGCATACAATTTTTCATCTACATTAATCACATATTTCAAATAAGAAATTACAACTTGAACACTATTAGAGGCTTGCAACTCAAGCGAGGCAATACTTACAAAAGGAATTTCATTTTCAATCAACGCTGAAGACAACAAAGACGCATACTTATTTTTATTAATCAAAATACAAATATCGCAGTAGCTATAGCCGTCATTTATACATTCTTTGATTTTGTTAATTACCCAATTATTGACATCTGATTCATAATTTTCACATTTCATAATTTTATCAATCACCACGTAACCCTCATCGCTATTTTTATTTTCAATTTGCTGTACATCTTCATAAATATTTTGTAAATAATCTAATGAATTTTGCCTGATAAACTCAAAAAAAGTATTATTAAAATCAATTATGTTTTTTTGACTTCTATAATTTATTTGCAAAACCTGTGGCGTAAAATTATCAATAATTTTAAGTTGATTATAA
Organism: Sphingobacteriales bacterium; assembly: GCA_043768865.1. Classification (GTDB taxonomy): domain Bacteria; phylum Bacteroidota; class Bacteroidia; order Chitinophagales; family JAYVJZ01; genus JAYVJZ01. Next base: position 13,289 of record JAYVJZ010000018.1, on the reverse strand, counting down.
ACATCAACTTTTGTTTTTAATGCATCGATAAGCTGTGGCAACTGTTTGATAATCTCTATTTCGCCATTTCTAAATCGATATATAGACTGCTTAGCATCACCAACTAGTAAATTCTCATGAGTGTCGATACAGTTAGTGATTAATGGAATAAAATTGTAAAATTGTTTAATTGAAGTGTCCTGAAATTCATCAATATAATAGTGCAAAAACTTAGTGTCTAATCGCTCATATATAAACGGAACGTGTTGCTGCGCCACTACTTCAAATATCTTTGATGTTATATCATTAAACGTAATTATTGAGTTGTCTTTTTTGTAATTTTGTATCTCAGTGTTCAATTTCAAAAGCAACGCACTCGATACATATTGCTTTAAATAGACTAAATTTTTGTTATACTTTTTACTACCTTCTATAATGCGCTCAACTATGTTTTTCAATTCGATTTCAATACTAGAAAAGGCAGAAACGATATTTTTATTTTTTGCATTAGTACTCGTAAACCACTTGCCCTCTCGCACATTGGCCATTAGAGAATCTGACATTGTAAAATCAAACCCTTCTTTATTGATAATTTTATCAAAATAAGTAGGCAGAGATTCTCGTATAAACCACTCCCTATTGATGTTTGCGTTACTTATTAAATCAAAAAAAGTAACTGCTGTATCGTTTGCTTTTCTTTTAAATTCAATATTTTCTTTTTGTAATTTTACTTTTACATCTTCATAATCTTGAAAATTAATTGAATTATCATTGGATAATTCAGTTAAATTTTCGTTGAAAATAAAACTACTTAGTTTTGATAATTTAGCCGCTAAAGAGATGCTTTCACTTTCATTTAATTGATCACTAACGTAGGATATTACAAATTTAGTTAGCACCTCATCATAACCCAATTGATCAATGATAGCATCGATTCCGGCTTGTAGTAGTTCATTATTTTCTGTTGCTATTTCATACTTAAAAGGTAGTTTGAGATCGAAGGCAAAAGTCCGAACCAAATTATTAAAAAATGAATCAATAGTGGCTACTGCGAACGAATCGAAATTATGTAAAATGGAAACTAATATTTGATCTGCTTTGATTTTAAACTCATGATAGTTTATTTTATTTATAGAATTATCGTTCGATATTTCAGTAAATATTTGATTGACTAATTCATCTTGTTGCTCGTTGATAATGTTTTTTAAAGTAGTCAAAATGCGCTCCTTCATCTCTATCGATGCTTTGATAGTGAAGGTTACGGCCAATATATGTTTGTAGTAATCATGTGCCTGTGAGGCGAAGCAACACACTAAATAGTGTTTGACAAGTTGAAACGTTTTGCCTGACCCGGCAGATGCTTTTATTAAAAGTAACGACATATATGTTTTTAAAAAAATAATTTATTGGTTACTTCAACAATGCAATAACTTAGGGCTAATAATATTTGGTTTTGCCTTTTTTGCGAAATACAATAATTGACTGCAAAGAATACCCTAACAAGCCGCCAAAACCTCCAATTATTCCACCAACTAAGGCACAAGCTACTTCAAGCAAAATAGGGTTGTGTAAGGGTATAATTTCAGCGATTTTTGTGCTTAAAATCTCATCGTTAAACATATTAACTATAAAAATAAAACTGAACCAAGCTGCGAAAACAGCTATAAAACCGCTCAAAAAAGCATGGGAGTAATTAGTACAAAATAAATATGAAACTAGTATTGGAGCGATTATAAAGATCCACCAAACAGGCACGAATAGCATTAAAATGGTGATCAAAAAGCAGAGTGTGAAGCTTATTAGATTTAGCATAATTTCTTATTTTAATATGATTATTTGTTTTGCTTTATTGATGAATTTATTAACGTCGTTTGACTTATAAAACACCAAATCGTAATAATCGCCTTTGGCCCAGGTGTCTATCATATTATCATAATATTTGCTGCCAGGGTTGCCTGATTGCCCTCCAGGATAGACTCCCATTCCGACAGGTATATTTTTTTCTAGTTTAACAATCATGCGCCACGAAGGGCCATGGGAGCTACTGCAAGCATTGACTATATGCGAATTGCCTCCAATTTTAACAATTTGTTTGCTGAAAGATGGGAGATTTAAAATATGTGTAATATTGGTTTTTTTGAATGCATACCATTGCAAATTTTCTTCATTTTCTTTATCGCTATTTATTTTTTGCATCGTAGCATAAAATGCAATAGAAACAAGTTCTTTCTTGGTTTCGATATGGTTAATTGTTGAATCTATATCAAAAAATAGTGCAGAATCGCTTTGTGTTTTGAGGTATTTCATAGTAGCATAATCGTCAGGTATTGGATATTTATTTTCATCGAGTTCGTCCCATAATAGGGCATATAATTCTGCTTTAAATATTTCAAAATATGTTGCCGCTGTGCTTTCTGCATCATACTTATGATCCCATTCGCTCAATATTTGATGTATATTATTAGCGGTAATATCTAGTTTTTTATTGTCAATTAAAGTAAGAATATAAGGTAGGTTTTCTGCCGCCAACAGGCTATAATTATTACATTGCAGATTTTTCAAATCGTTAGTATTTACCTTTTCTTTCTTACCCAAAAATTGATTTATAATTCGATTTCTATAAAATTCAAAGTTCCCCACATAGGGTGTTGAGTAGGTGTTGTCTGTAGGGTGTTGATTGGCCGAACTAACAAACCCACGCAAAGGATTGAGTAGTTTTGGGTTCTCAACACTAGTCGCAAAGCTAGTCCAACCATTGCTTGTCGAAGAGCCGTCGTTGGTGAACAGGGCATTTTCTTGTTTGTTGTATGGAAATCTACCTTGTTGATGTATGGCTATATCGCCTTGTATGGAAGCAAAAACAAAATTCTGTGCGGGACAATCAAAATGCGTAATTGCTTGTTGAAATTCTTCATAATTTTCAGCTTTATTGATGCCGTGCAATGCTAACATTTCCTTACCTGGACGGTGTCCCATCCATTGCATGGCATAATAATTACCGTCCGCATTTTTATCTTGCAACGGACCCCAATGCGTATAAATAATTTCTTTTTCAACTGTAGTTCCATTTTTAACTATAATAATTTCTTTTCTTTTAGTGGTTTTTAACCAAGTACTGTCTAGCTCATACTCTTCTTTGGTGTCGTCTTTAAATTTTATTTTATAATAATCCAACACATCGCGCGAGGCATTGGTAACTCCCCAAGCTATATGCTCATTGAACCCAATAACTACTAAAGGCGAACCGGGCAATGAAACGCCATATACATTGAACTTAGGGCAAGTTAAATGCATCTGATACCAGATACTTGGCAGGCGAAGTTGGAGGTGCGGATCATTAGCTAATAGTGCTGTGCTGTCCTCTGATTTGGACGGTGCTATTGCCCAATTATTACTTCCATTTTCTCGTTTTGGTACGTAATTATTAAGAAAAGTAGCGGTATCATTATCATCTAACGAAGTCGGTTTAGGTGCTATGAATGCAGGTCGTGGAGCATTTGTATTAGTTTGTTTTGGCTGATACAGAGTTGGTATTTTGGATTCTTTTGTAGTTGCATTAAATGCACTTGCGGCGCTAGCATAAGGTACTATTGCATCTACACTATCAGGGAATAATGAAAATAGCTCTTTGAAAATATCAAGAGAAAAGTCTTTTTTGAAGGCTGTATTTTTAAAATCGTCCACATCACCTGTTAGATCATCTGCCATCAACTTCTGTATTAAAATACATTTCAATGGGGTCCATTTTTCAGGCTTATAATTCAAAAGTTTGTATTCAATTGGCAATTCGCTTGCCGACATTTCATCGATATAAGTATTAACCCCAAACGCAAAATCATCTAATAACCGTTTGACAACCGTGTCGTTTTGATACAACTCTAACGAATTTTTAGCTGCATAGACCATGCCTTTTTGGCGTTGTTTGACATCAAATTCTATTCCTTTGTTGCCAATGATTTCTGCTACTCTACCTGCGGCAACATGCGTCAAAAATTCCATCTGCCACAACCTATCTTTCGCCATTATATAACCTTGTAAGACAAACAAATCATGCTCATTAGCGGCTGCGATGTGCGGCACGTGATTCATGTCATACCATACGGTGGCGCCTTGTGTCAGCCCGTGCAAGTTGGTATTGATTGTTCTTTTATCTCCTGTGGTTTCTGCATTGCCCCAAAACCCTAGATGGGGATGAAAAAAAATTCCTAAAGGTGGCAGGTTGCTTATTGATATAGAAAATAAGTAAATAACTATTGCTGTTATTGTAAAAATAATGGCAGCACGTATCATATATTAATTTTAATTAAGGCTTTTATTGAAAACATAAAACTACGAAGTACTTGTGGTATTCAAAAGCAAATTATTTCAAATATTATGCTTTGGTGCTATAATAGTTTTAAAAAAAAGCCGGATAAATAAGATAAGCGTGTTCGGTTAATTTCAACTCATTTTTTTCTCTCTCACTTGTGCGTCAATCACAGCTATTGTTACCATATTGACAATTTCACGCACGCCACTACCGAGTTGTAGTATATGCACGGGCTTATTCATACCCATCAATATTGGGCCAATAGCCTCGCCCGCGCCCATCACATTTAATAATTTATACGATATATTGCCGGCTGCTAAATTAGGAAAAATCAAGGTATTGGGACGTCCTTTTATCAAGGGGCTGAAAGGATAATTTTCAAGCAACAATTCTTTATCAAACGCCATGTTGGCTTGCACATCTCCGTCGATAACTAAATTCGGATTTCGCTCACGCAATATCGTAACTGCCTCACGGATTTTAATTGTGTCATCGCCTTCAGGTGCTCCAAAGTTGGAATAGCTCAACAAAGCTATACGTGGTACGATGTTGAACTCACGTACATTGCGAGCGGTGAGCTCTGCTATATTTACTAAATCATCGGCCGTAGGATTGACATTGATAGTCGTATCGCTAAAAAAAATAGGCCCTTTTTTTGATAACAATAAATACATGCCTGCTATTTTGTTCACTCCCTTTTCTGTGCCTATTATTTGCAATGCCGGCTTGATAGCCTCTGAATAATTACGTGTCAGTCCAGAGATAAAAGCATCTGCTTCGCCCATTTCTACCATCATTGCACCAAAGTGATTCCTATCTCTCATAGCTTTTTGTGCTTCGTAATAATTAACCCCTTTGCGCTGCCGTTTTTCAAAAAATACTTTCCCAAAGGCAATCCTTTTTTCTTCCATTTCTTCGCACTTAGGATCAATAATTTCTACTTCACCTAGCTCAATATTATTCTCAATACAAAGTTGTTCTATTTTTCCTTTTTTTCCTAAAAGTATAGGTATCGCTATGCCCTCATCTTTTATTTGTTGAACGGCTTTGAGTATTTTATAATTATCAGCTTCTGCAAACACAACTCGCTTTGGTGCTGCTTTGGCTCGCTCAACGGCTATTCGCATCAAATTATCATTCACTCCTAACCGCTTAAACATCGAATTGGTGTATTGTTCCCAATCTTCTATTATAATACGAGCCACTCCGCTATCGACAGCAGCCTTGGCAACCGCTGGAGCTACTGTGCTCAACAGACGTGGGTCCATAGGTTTTGGAATAATATAATTTCTACCAAACTGCAAGCTCTTTTCGCCATAGGCTAGATTGACCACATCGGGCACATGCTCCTTACTTAAATCTGCTAGAGCCCGCACCGCAGCTAGCTTCATAGCTTCGTTTATCTGTGTAGCTTGCACGTCTAATGCACCACGAAAAATATACGGAAATCCTAATACGTTGTTCACTTGATTAGGATAATCACTACGTCCTGTAGCCATTATAATATCATTGCGAGTAGCCATTGCCAACTCATATTCAATCTCGGGGTTGGGATTAGCCAATGCAAACACTATCGGGTCATTAGACATTGATAACAAGTGCTCCGTCGTCAATTGGTCGGCTTTGCTTAATCCTACGAATACGTCAGCTCCCACTATAACCTCAGCTAGGGTGGTGTGCTCCGTTGCGTTTACAAACAATTGTTTGTATTTGTCTAGGTCATTTCTACTTTGATTAATAACCCCTTTGCTATCGAGCATGATTAGATTTTGAATACGCAACCCAAGACCGATATATATTTTGGCACACGATATAGCTGCTGCCCCTGCACCAAGCATCACTAATTTTATTTCTTCTATTTTTTTTCCATTTAATTCTAATGCATTCAGCAGGGCTGCTGCACTGATAATTGCCGTGCCGTGTTGATCGTCGTGCATAACAGGTATCGTCAAACGCTCCTTGAGTTGCTCCTCGATATAGAAACAATCGGGTGCTTTTATGTCTTCCAAATTTATGCCTCCAAACGTAGGCTGCATGGCCTGCACTATTTCTATAAACTTGTCAGGGTCTTTGGTATCTAACTCAATATCTATGCTGTCTATATCTGCGTATATTTTGAATAACAGACTCTTGCCCTCCATTACCGGCTTAGCAGCTTCGGGCCCAATATCGCCTAATCCTAATACCGCCGTGCCGTTGGTGATAACGGCTACTAGATTTCCCTTAGCTGTATATTTATATACTTTGCTAACGTCTTCGGCTATTTCTAAACAAGGCTCGGCTACTCCGGGCGAATAGGCTAAAGCTAAATCATGCTGTGTTTTCGTTTCTTTGGTTGGTATGATTTCTAATTTGCCCGGACGGCCTTTTGAGTGGTAGTATAACGCATCTGCTTTGGTAACTTTACGAGCCATATTTTTTTATAATTTTAACCCTCGAAATTACATTAAATCAGTTTAATATCAATTAATAATATAAAAAAAGCAAAAAAACTACCAATTTAAAAAAGCAGTAAGTTGTTTCTCAATAGCTGCTATTGTAGGTTCGTCAGTCAATACTCCGTTCGTGATCAAGCTACTGACACCCGATATAGGGAGTTTGTTATGATATACATTATTTTGCATATACATCAAGGCAGCCGCTAGATGATCTAACCCACGTAGGTTGCCTGCCCTTCCGTTCGCTACGCCTGTAAGAGCAATTTTTTTATTAAACCATGTTTTTTTTACATTACAATTATCAATAAAAAGCTTTAAAATTCCAGGAAACGTGCCATTGTACTCTGGTGCAACTATAATTATTCGTTCATTTTCAAAATAAGTAGCTTCTAGGTTTTGTACAAATTTATTCTCCTGAAATGAATGTGTCAGCAAACTCGAAAAATCATGCCCTGCCAAATCAAAAAAACTAGTCTCTATTCCTAGATTATTAAAAAGATTTTCGTAGTGTTTTGCTATGATATAAGTATTACTTTTTGCTCGATTGGTAGAGGAGATTATGGTTATCATTTTATAAAAAAATTAATGTTAATAAATATGTGCAAATATGAATTATAATGTTGAAAACTGCATTACTTATTGGTTATAAAATGTTATTATAAAGATAAAAAAAACTAACCTAACAAAGTTACCTTTGTGAAACATAGCAATCAATAACGAATGCTTCTTTATATTAATAATATTAACAACCTTAACCCTTATAATAAATGGGAAAAATAATAGCGATTGCAAATCAAAAAGGAGGCGTCGGCAAAACCACAACGGCTATCAACCTTGCCGCAAGCCTTGCCGTACTCGAATATAAAACACTACTAATAGACGCCGATCCACAAGCCAATAGCACGTCCGGCATTGGGTTTGACCCCCGAGGTATCAAAGTCAGCCTCTACGAAACCATGCTAGGAGACACCAAAATAGGAGACATTATAGTAGAAACAAACACCCCACATTTGTACTTATTGCCTTCGCACCTCGACCTAGTGGGAGCCGAAATCGAACTCATCAACCACCCACAAAGAGAGCGAATAATGAAATCAGTGCTCGCCGATATCAAAGATAAATATGATTATGTAATCATCGACTGCTCCCCTTCTTTAGGCTTAATAACAGTCAATGCCTTGACCGCTGCAGACAGTGTTATCATACCGGTACAATGTGAATATTTTGCCCTCGAAGGGCTTGGCAAATTATTAAACACAATAAAAATAATCCAAGAACGATTGAATAGCGACTTGATGATAGAAGGCATACTACTAACGATGTTTGACCCCCGTTTACGCCTCGCTACACAAGTGTGTGCAGAAGTCAAACAGCATTTTGAAGATATAGTTTTTGACACCATCATACACCGCAACACCAAGCTAGGTGAAGCTCCAAGCATGGGCAAAAGTATTATTATGTATGATGCAGATAGCAAGGGAGCACTCAACTATTTGAATCTGGCTAGAGAAATTATACAAAAACACAAACGCGAAAATGACGAAAAAGTACTCGAAAATGTTACTAACAATTAAAACCTAAAGTAATTTAAAAATACCTTCTTCAACAACATGAAAAATAAAAGTAAAGAAGCCGTAGGATTAGGCATACGCACCCTACTCCGCGATATAGGCGACGACATGAAACGACCAAGCAACCTCGCCTCCACAGAGGTAGAAAGCATGAATAGTGTCAATCATATTCCATTAGATCAGATTGAAATAAATCCTTATCAACCGCGCACCGAATTTGACCTTGTAGCATTACAAGAGCTCTGCAATTCTATCAAAGTGCATGGCATTATACAGCCCTTGACTGTTAGAAAATTAGCCCCAAAAAAATATCAACTTATAGCCGGAGAACGCAGAATGCGTGCCAGCAAATTGGCAGGATTGACGGAAGTACCCGCCTACGTGCGTGCCGCTAACGATCAAGAAATGTTAGAAATTGCGTTGATAGAAAATATACAACGAGAAGACCTCAATGCTATCGAAGTGGCTATCACATACAAACGACTTATAGACGAGTGTACACTCACACACGATAATCTAAGCGAGCGACTCGGCAAAGATCGCAGCACGATTACCAACTTTTTGCGTTTGTTGAAACTGCCACCTGAGATACAAGCGGCAATCAAAGTCAAGACTATCAGCATGGGACACGCACGGGCACTAGCAGGCGTAGATAATCCACTGCTGCAGCTTGAAGTATTTAAACTTGTAATAACAAATAATCTGTCAGTACGCAAAACCGAAGAATTGTGTAGAAGTAGCGATACAAAAAAAACTTCAAAACAACCCACTACAAGCACATCTACTCCCACTAACGACATCAAACGCATCACACAAAACCTCACCAACCACCTCAGCACCAAAGTCGCTATAACCATACGCAAGGAAGATAGAGGCGAAATAAATATTCAATTTTTTAGCAAAGACGACCTAGAACGCCTTGTAGAGTTAATAGAAGGAGTGTAAATTATATCAAAAATTCAGTTGGGCGTGCCCTTGCTAAAATAACTATTTAACCCTATTAACGTATAGTAGTAGCAAGGTCGGTGCCTGGTTCCCGCTATTTTTTTTTGAATGATAACCATTACTATTGTTTATAAAATTAATCAAACCACAAACCCAGTAGCTAGTACAAAAGCAAAAAAAATGAGCTACACCTAAGCCCCTCACGCACCTAACGGTCAGATTAGGTGGTTGATTGTAAATTTGAAAAAAATAGTTGCAAGTACACTTAATTGGTTTGTTGAGTGAGTACTATAAAACAAAACTTACACTACAATTACAAGTTCAAATTCAATAAAATGGCACAAATAATGAACAGCTACTTATTGTGAAAGGGAATAATAAAAGATAAAAAAAAAGGAAGTTCACGCGTGGGGCGTGAACTGCAAACTTTGGTGCGTGTATCAAAAGCCGCCCAAAGGCAAAATACAGGCGGCTGTATTGATGCACGCAAGTGCGGGACGCAGGCGTCCCGCACTTTTATACGTTGATAATACAACAAGAAATACACCACTTTTTGAAAAATTATGTAATCATAAAATAACAGAAAATAAAATACGTTTTATATAAAAAAAAATAAGCCTATCAAAAAATTACTACCCTATATTTTAAACCAGCTGCATGAATACTTGTCATTTATTTGTTAGAAAAGTTCAACTTAACAGGCAACTATTATCTCTAAAATACAAATTGCAAACTCAGCATACTTTGTATTTTTTATGTTTGTAAAAGAAACGAAATTTAAAATTTATATTGAGTTTCACAAATTTTGTATGCGAACAAAGTGCTTAGGTATAATTGAGGTGTAAAAAAAGCTACTTTTTCTTTAAAAATATCAACTGTGAATGATGACAGGTGCAGAGCACCGCGGCGTGAGCCGCGGAATGCGTTAGCTGCTTAGGTGTAGCTCTTTATTTTTGAAGTAGCGGTATTTTCCGCTGCTTCAAAAATAAAAGCGGGAACCGGACAGCGACGCTTGCCCTGCCTGTATTGTCAGGCAACGGCAAGGGGAACGCCCTACTTTGTTTTAGTATTTTTTTTAGTGCTATTTTGAGTTTTAAGATACTGCTTTTGTCTTAAAAAAAAGTAGTATTTTTGCTTATAAATTATATAATAATTATGACTGAAACTATTGATACGGTTGTGATAAAGTTTGCTGGTGATAGCGGCGATGGTATGCAATTGACGGGCAATCAGTTTACGAACAATGCGGCACTATTTGGCAATGATATTGCTACGTTTCCGGATTTTCCGGCAGAGATACGAGCTCCTCAAGGCACGCTACCGGGGGTTTCGGGGTTTCAATTGCACTTTGGGAGTAGGCAAGTGTTTACGCCTGGCGATGCGTGCGATGTGTTGATTGCTATGAATGCTGCTGCTTTGAAGAGTAATGTTTCGTCGTTGAAACCGGGTGCAACTATCATTGCAGATGTGAGTGGATTTGATGGTAAAAACTTGCGTCTGGCGGGCATTGCAGACGATGACAATCCGTTAACTAACGGCTCGCTTGCGAGTTTTAGAATGATACAAGTAGATGTAACGAAGCTGACGCGCGAGTGTCTAAAGGAGAGTGGGTTGAGTACGAAGGAGGTGGATCGATGTAAAAATATGTTTGTGTTGGGCTTTTTATATTGGATGTATAACCGTTCGATGGATTTTAGTGAAAAGTTTTTGACGGATAAATTTTCTAAAAAACAGACTATTTTAGATAGTAATTTATTGGTGTTGAAAGCGGGTTATGCGTATGGCGAAACGACTGAAGTGGGTGCTACACGAATTATTGTAAACGCTGCTCAGTTGCCTGCTGGCAACTATCGTAGCATAATGGGCAATGAAGCAACGGTGTTGGGTTTGTTGGCTGCGGCGAGTAGAAGTGGGTTGGATTTGTTTCTTGGATCGTATCCTATTACACCTGCTTCTGATATATTGCACGACCTTTCTAAACACAAGGCGTTGGGGGTTAAATCGTTTCAAGCGGAAGATGAAATAGCTGCTATCGGGGCGTGTATTGGAGCGGCTTTTGGAGGTGCGTTGGCGGTTACCACTTCGTCGGGCCCGGGTATTGCTTTGAAGCAAGAGGCTATGGGTTTGGCTCACATGATGGAGTTGCCTTTGATAATTATAAATGTGCAGCGGGGCGGCCCTAGCACAGGGTTGCCGACTAAAACTGAGCAGAGCGACCTGCTGCAGGCCTTGTATGGTCGCAATGGTGATTGCCCAATACCTGTGATTGCGAGCCATTCGCCGAGCAATTGTTTTTATACTATTTATGAGGCGTGTCGTATCGCTTTGGAGCACATGACGCCGGTTATGTTTCTAAGTGATGGCTATATAGCAAATGGGGCTGAACCCTGGCGATATGGTAGTTTGGAGCAATTGCAGGATATAAAAACAGAAAAAGCATTATATAATGAAGGGGTACCATTTTTGCCTTACAAGCGCGATGGCAAGGGTGCACGCCCGTGGGCTGTGCCAGGTACAGCGGGTTTGGAACATCGTATTGGTGGGCTTGAAAAACAAAACGAAACGGGTAATGTGAACTATGAGCCGGACAATCATGAACTTATGATAAAGCTGCGCGAGGCTAAGGTCAGGGGCATTGCAGATTATATACCGGAGCAGAAGTTGGATAGTGGCAGCGAGGGCGATTCGTGCTTGGTTGTGGGTTGGGGAAGCACGTATGGTAGCATCAAAGCTGCGTGTGTAGAGCTGCGGGCAGCAGGGCTTTCAGTAGCTCATGCACAGATAACTTACTTGAAGCCATTCCCCAAAAACCTTGGTGAATTATTAAAAAAATATACAACAGTGTTGGTGCCTGAAATCAATAATGGGCAACTTGTGCGGGTGTTGCGCGATGAATTTTTAATCGATTGCAAAGCATATAATAAAATAAAAGGGCAGCCGATTACGAAAGTTGAATTAGTGGATTGGATAAAAACTCATCTATAAAAATTATTTTGTTACTTTAAATTTTGTTTGTATTTTAGATGTCGTGTAGTATGCTTGTCTTTACTAATTAATAAAACTATATAAAAAAAACTTAAAAACAAATCAATATGCGTGGTATCAACAAAGTAACATTGATAGGACATTTGGGCAAAGACCCCGAGATACGTGTGCTGGAAAATGGTGATTGTATGGCGAAGTTTTCGATTGCAACTACTGAAACCTACAAAGACAAAACTGGCGAACGCAAGGAGCAAACAGAATGGCACAACATAGTGCTGTGGAGGGGTTTGGCTGAAATAGCTCAAAAATATTTGCACAAAGGAAATGTTGTATATATAGAAGGTAAATTGCAAACACGAAATTGGGAACAAGAAGGGGTGCGCAAAAACATTACTGAAATAGTGGGGGACAACATGGTACTGTTGGAGCGTAATAAAAATAGTACAGAAACTAGTGCTATAACTCCACCTGATACTACTACAAGCACCGATATATTTACCAATGACAACTCGGGCTTTGACACCCTTCCTTTTTAGATTTGTTTTCTAAAAAAATAAAGATAGTTGAATTGAAGTTTTTTAGATTTAATGCATTTTGGTAATTAATCAACATTATATTAAATTTGTAAAATATCAAAAAAAACGTTGGAAAGCCAAACGTTATTGTTAATTAAAATATCTCACTTTGGATTCATATCCTAGTTTACTAATTACTGAATTGCCACTTCAATTTGTGTTGCTCAATGTGCTATCTACGAGCGAGGTTTTTTTCTTCATAATTTTAATTATTTGTTTGCTGTTATTATCAGCGATACTGTCGGGCAGCGAGGTAGCATACTTTTCAATGGACACCAAAAAGTGGGTTGAATTGGAGGAGGAAATAGAACCACGACATTATGCCGAAATAAAAAAACTTTTTCAATTTCCAAAAAAACTTTTGGCTACCCTGTTGGTTAGCATATCGTTTGTCAATATTGCCAACATAATAGCTATGGAATATTTGTTGCATGGTTTGATGGATTTTGGGGGTAATAAAGTGCTAGAGTTTTTAATTAAATTATCA
>JAYVJZ010000017.1:0-2230 GCA_043768865.1 Sphingobacteriales bacterium | reverse complement strand
ACTGCTATTGACAAAAACGATACGTTATTATCGTTGATAAACGAAATAGACAAACACAAAGTGGTTTTTTTTAATGATTTTTTCCCTCCCTTCAATAACATTGCCGATGCCTCTATGGACTGTATTGTGTGTTTTCAAGTTATAGAACACATAGACGCAGACCTTACATTAATAAAAGAAATGCACAGAGTGTTAAAAGTAGGAGGACAAGCTCTTATTACCACCCCCAATCGATTGATGTCTCTCACCCGCAACCCCTGGCACGTGAGAGAATATCTGCCTGCCGAGCTGACAGATCTACTAAAAAAAGAATTCAAAAAAGTAGAAACTTTTGGCATTTTTGGCGATGAATTGGTCAACGAATATTGGCAAAAAAACAAAGAAAGTGTTCAAAAATTTACTCGATTTGATGTGTTCAATCTGCAACATAAGCTACCAAGAGCCTTGTTGCAAATACCCTACGATATTGCCAATAGGCTCAATAGAAAATCGTTGCAAAAGCAAGATAATACATTGGTAGCAGCGATAGGGCAGCACAATTTTTCGATTGCAGCAGCTACAGATGCCTGCTATGATCTATTTGCAATAGCGACCAAAACTGAATTGAACTAGGTGCATTGCTCTGTTCAAAATTGCCTGCTTTATATGCAAGCTACCTTGCTGCAAGGTAGTAGCCAAGGCGTTTTAAATTTGATATGCACTGATAGTCGCAAGCAAATTATTCCCAACACTACGCTTTTTTTTGCTTTGAAAACAACTAAAAACGATGGTCATAATTACCTAGAAAACCTGTATCAGCGTGGTGTCCGTCATTTTGTTATTAATAAAAAAAACATAAACTTACCTGAGGATTGTACGTTATTTTATGTTGAAAATTCGTTGACGGCGTTGCAATTGCTAGCTCAAAAGTACCGCTCAGAGTTTGATATACCGGTAGTTGGCATAACGGGCAGCAACGGCAAAACTATTGTAAAAGAGTGGGCGGCAACGCTATTGCAAAATAGTTCTATTTGCAAAAGTCCCAAAAGTTATAACTCACAATTAGGAGTGCCGTATAGCGTTTTGTTATTAGAACCGATACATCAACTTGCTATATTTGAGGCAGGTATTTCTATGAAAGGCGAAATGTTAAAACTCTATGAAATAATAAAACCAACTATTGGAGTAGTAACCTCGATTGGCTCTGCACACGATGAGGGGTTTGAAAATATCATTGAAAAGTGGGCAGAAAAAATAATATTATTTAGCTCCTGCAAGTATGTAATTGCACCTGCGGAGGCTTGGTTAGGCGACACCAATCAGTCGTATCAACTGCGTCTGTGGTCATTCAATATGGAGAATAATCCTTACTTTTTTCTTACTAAAATAGCTGTAAAAACATATTCTATATTTTATGAAACTACTACTCTCACGTTTGAGATTCCGTTCGATGATCATATTTCTATTCACAACACAATAACTGCGTTGTGCCTCGCCCTGTCTGTGGTTGAGCATGAAAGCGAGGAAGCTAAACAAGAGATAATATTGCAGATTAAACAATTACAATCCCTTGAATTGCGGTTACAAATAGAGGACGGCATAAATAATTGTACAATTATTAACGATACATATTCTAATGATTTAGATGCTTTGCGATTAGCATTAGATGTGTTAAAAAACCAAACACAACATTCAAAGCACAGCTTGATTCTAAGTGAAATAGACACTGGGCACAAGGAAGAATATTCAAAAATGCTGGCGTTGAGTAACTTAATTAATACTGTAATACTAAATAAGATTCACCTGATAGGCAAGGGTTTTATGCAATACAAAAGTATGTTTGATGCACGAGTACAGTTGTATGAAACGAGTTTGGATTTCATAAATAGTTCGGCTATTGCACAGTTTGATAATGAATCAATATTGATAAAAGGAGCACGTAAATTTCAATTGGAAACCATATCCAATATATTGATTAAAAAAAGCCATGGTACCTATTTAGAAGTAAATCTTGATGCACTTTTACATAATTATTCTGTTTACAAAAATAGAATTGCACCGACTACTAAAATAATGGTCATGGTCAAAGCAATAAGCTATGGAATGGGGGTATATGAAGTAGCGATGGCCCTCGAGCAACAGTTGGATTACCTGGCGGTGGCTTATATAGACGAGGCTATAGACTTGCGTTTGCGTAACATTACAACCCCTATTTTAGTGTTAAATGCAGACGAAGAGCATTGTTATACAT
>JAYVJZ010000016.1:0-13917 GCA_043768865.1 Sphingobacteriales bacterium | reverse complement strand
TTATGTTTCATTTACATCCATTTATTACAATAGAAGGAAATATCGGTGCAGGCAAAACAAGTCTTTCAAAATTGATTGCTGCTGAATATAATGCACACTTGATACTCGAACGGTTTGATGAAAATCCATTTATTGCTAAGTTCTACGAAGACAAAGCTAGGTATAGTTTGCCTTTAGAATTAACGCTAATGGCTGAGCGTTATGCTCAAATGAAAGAAGTAAATAGGTACGTAAATTCTTTGTTTACTGAACCACTTATAAGTGATTATCTTTTTATAAAATCGAAATTATATGCAGCTATAAATCTTAAAGACGAAGAATGGTGGTTGTATCAAAAAATGTTTGATTTGATGCACGCACATTTGCCACAACCCTCGCTGTTGCTGTATCTACATTTGCCTATAGATAAGCTATTAAAGCAAATAGCACTTCGAGGTCGGAGTTATGAAAAAAAAATGGATACCGATTATTTGTTACAAATTGAAAACAATTATTTTGAATTGTTCAAATCCTTGAATGATAGCAAAATTATAGTGTTAGATGCAACTAATTTAGATTTTGTGAACAATACATTGCATTATCAGAAAATAAAAAACATCTTGTCCAACACATGGCAATTAGGCATCAACTATATAGAAAAAGAGACTTTTGAAGAGTACTAACTTTTATTTTATTTATATTTATTTAAAAACAGTTATAGCTTTTTGCACATCTTCATCTTTGGTATTTATTACCTGATAAAAACCCCCGTCACGCCAAAGTTGTCGGGCTATTGTAGCTTTTATTTGTAGTTGAATATCTGCTTTGTGAACAGCTAATTTTTCGATTTTTAATGCTTTACTTTTGTTATTAGCGTAGGTTAGAAACGCTTGGTAATCTGCATCATTTATGCTGAAGTTTTCTACATATTTTTCAATAGTATAACTACTTTTTATACCCTCGAGTTTTGTATTGTAATATTGATAAACAAAAGCAGGAATTTGAATACGAGCCAAATAAAAATCAGTGCTATATCGCATTGTATCGATAGGTACAAACACATCGGGAGTGATGCCACCACCTCCATAAAGCACCTTGCCTTTTGGAGTTAAGTACCTGACAGTATCCGTTATTTTCATGCTGTCTGCGTGTGAGAGTTCGCCGTTGTCCACCCTATCGTTGAGGTCTTTGTAGTAATCTTCTATTTCGCCAGGTTTGAAGTTTCTTTGAATACAACGCCCTGTAGGTGTGTAATATTTTGCAATTGTGATTCTGCAGGCACTACCGTCAGCTAAGTCAAACTGCTCTTGTACCAAGCCTTTTCCAAAGCTTCTGCGACCCACTATTGTCCCTCTATCCCAATCTTGTATTGCCCCTGATACTATCTCTGATGCACTCGCAGAGCCAGTATCCATTAGCACAACTATTTCTATATTCTCACACCGCCCATTACGTTTTGCTTTGTATTCTTTTTTTGGGAATTTTCTACCCTTCGTATAAACTATCATCTTGTTGTCGCTTAAAAATTCATCGGCAATCAACGTAGCAGCCTGCAAATACCCTCCAGGATTGTCTCGTAAATCTAGCACTAATTTTTTGTACCCTTTTTTTTCCAATTGCGTAACAGCCGTAATGAATTCGTCGTAAGTTGTAGCTGAAAATTTGTTAATTTTTATGTACCCGACTTCAGGTGTTATCATATAGCTCGCATCTACACTCGTAACAGGTATAGGAGCACGAGTGATGTCGTATTGTATCAAATTTTTTGAACCTGCACGTTTTATGCTGATGTTTACAACAGTGCCTTTAGGCCCCCTCAAACGCTTGGTAACACCACTATTTTTGATACCTATACCCGCTACCAATGTATCGTTTATTTTAATAATTTTATCTCCTGCGGTGATTCCTAGCTCCTCCGAAGGCCCGCCACCTAATGCTGTTATCACATTTATAGTGTCATTGACTATTGAAAATTCTACTCCAATTCCATCAAAGCTACCTGACAATTCAGAGTTAATCATTTCTATTTCACTCTTCGCAATATAGGCGGAGTGGGGATCTAACTGTTGCAAAAAATCGCTCAAGGCTTTGTCTGACATATTATCAACGCTAACCGTATCCACATAAAAAGCATCTACCAATTGCATAAGTTCTTCTAAACGCCCGTTACCATTGGTGTTAGCGAAGGCAGCGCTTGAATTTGAATTTTGAAAATTAGCCCTATTTTGGTAGATTGTATAACCTGCCTTCATGCCCAATGCAGTTACGCAAGCCAATAGTAGCGGTAGCCAAATCGATATTTTGTTGAGTTGTAGCATTTATTTTTTTGTTTTTTTTACAATAATAGTCTGCAATCTAGCTTGATTAATTGAATTGTTGCATAAATGTTATCAATTTAGATAACCGACTCGCATAGCCGTTTTCATTATCATACCAAGCTACCACTCGTATTAATTTTCCGTTTACTTCTGTCATCAATGAATCATAAATTGCTGCATGATTATTTCCAATTATATCGCTCGATACGTAGGGTTGCGTTGCGTATTCTAAAGTTTCGTTATCAGAAAATACTGCGTTTTTGAAAGCATTATTTACCTCTTCTACAGACGCAGCTTTGGTTACTAAGCAGGTAAAATCAATTAATGAAACATCGACCACAGGCACACGATAGGCAATACTTGTTAGTTTATTTTTCAGGTGTGGCAGCACCCATTCTAGTGCTTTAGCCGCATTGGTAGTCGTGGGGACAATATTTTGTGCAGCGGCTCTAGCTCGCCTCAGATCGTTGTTATGTGGCGTATCTTGCAAATGCTGATCTTGTGTGTAGGCGTGAACAGTGTTCATAAATCCACTTATGATTTCAAAATTATCGTCTATCACTTTCACCACAGGTACGAAACAATTAGTCGTACATGATGCGTTAGAAACTATTGTGTCCGTAGCATTTATAGTTGTTTCGTTTACGCCCATAACAATAGTTTTAATAGCAACAGTATCTTTGGGAGGGGCAGAGATTATTACTTTTTTTGCACCTGATTGTAAGTGAAGAGAGGCATCTATATGCGACGTGAATCGCCCTGAACACTCTATCACCAAGTCGATATCTAACTTGCTCCAAGGCAATAATGCAGGATTTTTTTCTTGAAAAAAGTGAACTATTTTGTTATTCAGCAATAACTGATTTTCATTTGTGCTAATTTCAAAATTGGCAATTCGATGTGTGCTATCGTATTTTATTAAATGTGCGATTGATTTTATATCCACTATATCATTGACTGCAACTAGCTCTAGTGTTGGGTTTGCTATGATTTTGCGTATTAATAATCTGCCTATTCTTCCTAATCCATTAATGGCTATTTTCATTTTATAATTTTTATTAATTAATCATTAAAACCTATAAATCGCCTAGTTGAGGTCGCATTACTAATAACTCAGGGCAGGCCTGAGACGACAATTGAGTGAGCATGTAGGCTACTTTTGCTATGTCTTCACTTTCCATTATTCTTTCTTTTGCTACGCCACTTCCGTCCCACGATGCTGTGTAAGTAGCCCCAGGAACTATGTTACTTACCTTTATATTATGTGTTTTTAGTTCTAATCGAAGATTGGCCGCTAACCCATGCAGCGCGTGCTTTGCAATACTGTAGCTACCCCCATTTTGATACGCTTGTAACCCAGCCACACTTCCAACAAACATGATATGTCCCTTGTTGTATAATTTAAAGTGTGGGATTAATAACTTTGAAAAATAGTACGCAGAAAGTACATTGACATCTAGCATTTTCTGTAAATTGGCATACGGTTCATCGCTGCAATTTCCAATTACAAAACTACCCGCATTATTAATTAAAACATCGATAGGTGCAAGCTTATCAGTAACATTTTTAATAAATTGAGTGGCATCATCAAGGTTTGTAACATCAACTTGTTCGATGTAAACATCAACTTCATATTCTTTTTCTATTTCTTGCTTTATTACTTTTAATTTTTCAAAATTACGAGCACATAAGCCAAGCGATGCGCCTTTTGATGCAAAATAAAAGGCCATTGATTTGCCTATGCCTTGTGAAGCTCCAGTTATTATAACGTTCATTTTTCATTTTTTTATTTATTCATAAATTGTTTAGCAGCCTCCCACAACACCACGCCCAGGCTGACGCTTACGTTCAAAGAATGCTTCGACCCAAACTGTGGTATTTCGATACACAGATCAACGCAGTCCATTATTTCTTGGCTCACTCCTTCTACTTCATTGCCAAACACAAATGCCATATTATTGAATTTAGTTACCTCAAAATTATTCAAAAGTAAATGCTCTTTCGCTTGTTCTACAGCTATAATAGTATAATTTTTTTCCTTTAGTTTGATTAGTAATTCGCTTGCGTTTTTATAATAACTCCACGCAACACTCTGCTCGGCACTCAATGCAGTTTTATAGATATCTCGATTAGGAGGAGTGGGGGTGATGCCACATAAATACAGATGTTCAGCCGCAAATGAGTCGCAAGTTCTGAATGCTGAACCTACGTTGTGAGCACTTCTAACGTTATCTAATACAATGACCAAAGGCAGCTTTGGGGTTGATTTATATTGTTCTACACTCAATCTATTGAGGTCGGTATTACTAGTTTTTAGCATTTTATTTTAATACAAGGTGTTTTTATCAAATATATTCAAACGCATACCCATCGACACAAACCATTTATTATAATTACGCCCGTTGCCGAGTATAATTTGGTTCAGCGTTGATATATCAAAGAATAAATTTTGTAATGGTTGATAAATAATTTGTACCTGATTGGTGTAAATCCGCTCTTGATAAAACCCCTGCGATACAGTGTTGTTGTACAAATTAGGCACATACATTGGCACACCATAATTAAGCGGTGTAAAAATATTTTCACCCATATTATTGACATCGCTGTAGCCCCGATGTATATAATCAAACTTCCAGTTAATAGTGGCATCTTTGTGAAAAGCATAATTAATATTAAAAAAAGTTTCAAAAAAATTGGCCCCATAAGGGTGAGCTAGGGGTTGATTGTAATGCGAATAATTACTGATAGAATCATAGTGAGCGTAGGTATAAGGCTTCACAACGTTTACTTCAACTTGTACATCTAGATTATTGATGTTTATTAAATCAACACACTTTATGCCTATCTGACCCGCTAATCTATTGCCCCACCAACCAGTACTCTTAATTAAGTCAAAAAACTTCCAATCATCTACCACCCCTTGACCATATATCAAAAAGTTTTTTCTAGGAATAATTTTAAATGTACCTCCTAACATCACGTTATCAGGGCTTCCCAGGTCATGCTCAACAGCTCTATAAAAAATAATCGTGTTCATATAACTGATATCAAACTGTAACCTTTGAAATATCACTGACTCAAACAACCCAACATTGATATGTTTATTAATATTGAAATTTAAAAAATGAAACGCACCATATTTTATAGCAACAAGTTGATCACGACCTACATTATACTCGCTTACAAACTTTGTAAAAAGATTGGTATATTCAAGTTTCCAAACCTTAGTTTGTAGTTTCAAAAAAGTATATGGAGCAGCATTATCGCTCAATATCAATGAGCGATAACCATCTCCAATAAAATTTTTATCCTGCCCAAACACAAGCTGTACGTGCTTAATTGGCGAAAATGTTAAATAGCCTCTACTATCACGATAATCATATCCTCCCTGTTTGAATGGCACAAAACGCGAACCGCCTTGCATCGCCTTGTATGTGGTTGTATAATTATTCAAATAAAACGCGAACCGCTCCTGATATTCAACAATTCGTGTATAAAAACCTATTTTTTTTCCAATTGCCCCTCTCATTTCTATGCCTCTGCCGTTCGTAAATTGAATTTTATTTCGCCAGTTTTTAATCGTATCTATAGATGCGTCGCCAAGAGTATAACCCCCTCTTATATCAATAATCGGATTTATTTTTAATATAAAATCAGGGGCATCTATTGAAAAAAACTCGGCAGGATAATCGTAAAAATGCCTAAAAAATTTCTTTTTGCTGTGTTGTTCTGCCGTCAAAGTCCACTCTCTATTGTCTAATAAAATGCTATTTCTGTTTGCATAATCAATACGTGTTAATGAAGTTGGGGTTTCATCTATATCCTCTATAAGCTTTGCAACATCAACTCGGCGGTAGGGTTTCATAGTAGTAAACACTGAGCTTTGCAATCGTCCTAACTGCAATTCGTACCTATCAATTTGATTATTGATTTGATGATTGGTAGGGTAGTAAGTGCTTTGGGCTGTTGCTTGTAATGCAAAAAAAATAATATATAAAAGCGCTATTGATTTTTGTATTGGCAACATGTGATATAACATTAGGTTTTTGCAAATCTACGTAAGTATTTTATATTTTAACTTTGCAATTTTTAGCGTAAATTTTTGCTATACTTGTATAATTTTTTAGTTCATTTCTGCGTTTCATAAAAACTATTCAAGCATTTTTCTTTTTTTTTTGCAAAATATTTTTTTTATCAAAACTTTAATCGTAATATTATATTATTATTTAAAAATATAATTTCTATGAATAAAATTTTTACACTTTCTTTCTTATTGTTTATGTACGCCGCTGCTTCAGCACAAGACATTCACTTCTCACAATATTACGCCTCACCTCTCAATCTTAATCCTGCTATGACAGGTGTATTCGGTGGTAATTTTAGATTCGTAGGCAATTATAGAACTCAGTGGGGTAGCGTTAGCGAAAATCCCTATGTTACCTTTGCAGGCTCTTATGATATGCGATTTGACAAGGGTTTCGTGCCGTATGACAATTTTGGTGCAGGTATAAGTATATTCAGAGACAAAGCCGGTGACGGTGCTATGTCGCATACGAATATGGTAGTCAGTGGGTCGTATTTAAAAGTATTGAATCGATTCAAAACGCAATATCTCTCAATTGGCGCACAGGCAGGGTTTCGTCGCTATGGCATCGATTACACCAAACTACAATTTGGTAGTGATTATACAAACGTGGGTACGGAGGTATTCGATAATCCAAATTTTACTGTTGCTAATATCAATGCAGGTTTGATGTGGTATTTGGTAGAAAAAACAGGGCGTTCTCTCACTATAGGTGTAGCTGCATACAATATTAATCAAGCCAATGTATCATTCGGAGCAAGTAATGTTGAACGTCAAGATCTGCGTCTAACGGGGCATTTGGCAGCTAATTTTCCAGTTACTACCAAGGTAGATATAATACCGTCGATATTATTTATGAAACAAGGGCCACACACAGAGGCTAACATAGGATTTGGTCTGGGTTATCATATAGACAAGGAAACCAAACTAACGTTCAATGCTTGGAATAGAACCGGTACTAGCTATTTACGTAAATTGTTCGGCGATGCTTTCAACCTCGGCGTTCGATGCGATTACAAAAACTACGGCATTGGTGTAAGCTATGATATTAACTTCAGTGATTTAGATCGCGGATCTAACAACAGAGGCTCTTTTGAATTGTCATTGGTTTATACTGACAAAGCTAAAACAAAGCACAAAACACTGAACTGCCCTAAATTCTAATTTTTTTTAGTGCAATAAATAAAAATAAAACCCCCGATTAGCGTAAGCTAATCGGGGGTTTTATTTAAGCCGACTCGAAGTTACATATCGCTTTGGTGTAGCCTAACCTATTGGATTGGTTATGAAATGTAAGTACACAAAAATCAGGTTGTGCAGAAAGGGGTTTTATTGAATTAGAAATAACATACTCTTGGGTCGCAATGCAAATCAAGCGTCTATTTGGAGAAATTGTACGTAGTTATAGCAATAAAATTTCATGTTGTTATCATTAGTTTTAATCAACTTTAGAAGCAATACTAACTATTTGTAAAAACTCTTCTGATAGCAATGAGGCACTGCCAATCAAGCCTCCGTCGATATCTGATTGTGAAAAAATGGCTGCACAATTTTGAGAATTGCAGCTGCCACCATATACTATTTGAGTTTGATTGGCGATAGTCTTGCCGTATTTTTTTTCAATTAATTGTCGGATGTATGCGTGCATCTCTTGTGCTTGCTCAGGAGTTGCGGTATTGCCTGTACCTACCGCCCATACTGGTTCGTAGGCGATTATAAAGCTTTCAAATTCTTTGGCTTTGTAGGCTTGTAGCACGATATTGAGCTGCTGTTCGATAACATCATACTGTTGGCCTGCTGTGCGTTGTGTTTCGCTTTCTCCTATGCAAAAAACAATGTTTAACACTGAGGCTAGCGCCTCATCTATTTTGTTAATAAGCATAACGTTAGTTTCAGCTTGGTAATTGCGGCGTTCACTATGACCAATGATAACGAACGAAGCACCCGCAAAAGCAAGTTGTTCGGCCGACAAATCTCCTGTGAAGGCACCTCCTTTGTTGGTGCTACAATCTTGTGCACCCAAGTACAATTCTAGCTCATATTTTTCATAATCCACCAACAATGCATCGAGTGGATAGAGGTGTGTGGCAGGCGGACAGATAACTACCTCGGTATCATTGAGCTCTGCTTCTGTGAGTAGTTGCATGATTTCGTCTAAAAGTATGATGCCTTCATCTACATTGGTGTTCATTTTCCAATTGGCTATTACAATATTTTTTCTCATGCTACGAATATAGAAAATATTTTTTGTTTTTCGGTTTATTGTTAATTGAGTATCTGAATAAAATTTAATAACAAATATACATGTTGGGAAGTGGCAAGCGATAGGTGCTTAGATGAAGCTCATTTTTTAGGTATTTCCTATTAAAAAAATAGCGGGAACTGGGCACCGACCGAGCAATTTTTTTTTATTTTGCGATTAGCAAGCCTTATTATTTTGCGAGGTATCGCCCTAATTGTGTTGCTTTTATTGGTTTACATTTTTAGACAATTAGTCGAATAGGTGTTTAAAAGTCGGTTGCTTTGCGTGGATGTTAAAGGGTATTTTTACATGATATTTGAGTTTTTTATTTTGTTTAATTTCAAGTTTTTTTTAATAGTACATTATGATAAAAATAGGGTTAGTTGGGGTTGGACATTTAGGTAAAATACATTTGAAATTGTTGCAGGAGTGTAGTGATTTTGAGGTAGTAGGAATCTATGATACGCAAGCTGCTGTTGCGTTGCAGGTGGCTAAGGAGGCTGGAGTAGAGCGTTTTAAAACCTATGAGCAACTGCTGCGAGCGTGCGAGGCTATTGATGTGGTTACTCCTACGACTACACATTTTAAATATGCGGCGAAGGCGATAAAAAACAACAAGCATGTTTTTATTGAGAAGCCTGTTACCAATACATTGCGCGAGGGTCGGGAGTTGTTAAAAATGGAGCAGGAGGCGAATAAAATAAAGGTGCAAGTGGGGCATGTAGAGCGATTTAATCCTGCACTTTTGGCATTGAAAGATCAGGAATTGCAACCTCATTTTATAGAGGTGCATCGATTGGCGAAGTTCAATCCACGCGGCACCGATGTGTCGGTAGTGATGGATTTGATGATACATGATTTGGATATTATTTTGAAGATGGTGAAGTCGCCGGTTAAAAAAGTTTTTGCTAATGGTGTGAGTATTATTTCATCGAGTTCGGATATAGCTAATGCTCGAGTAGAGTTCGGCAACGGCTGTGTGGCCAACGTTACAGCGAGTCGCTTGTCTATTAAAAACATGCGTAAGATGAGGATGTTTCAAAAAAATGCGTATGTAAGTGTTGATTTTTTAGAGAAAAAAACGGAGGTGGTTCGGTTGTCTAACGAAGAGGGTTCACTGTTGTCGATGCCGATAATCATGGCTAATGATACTAAATATTTGACGTTTGATATGCCCAAAGTTGCTGAGAATAATGCAATCAAAACAGAGTTAGAATTGTTTGCCTCAGCGATTATTAATAACAAAGAACCTGAAGTAACGCTACAAGATGGGGTGAATGCGTTGGAGTTGGCGTATCTTATTATGGATAAAATCAATAAAAATCTTACTTCATAATTTACTTTTTGGAGGTATATTTACATCTATATTAAGACTATGATTAAATTGCTTTTTTTTTGTATGATTATGCAGGTTTTTTTAGGTTGCAAAACCTTAGATCCTAATGAAGAGATACCTGCATATTTATATATAAATAACCCTAGTGTGGTGAATGCAAACTCAAGCCTAGGTAGTACTTCAAGCAAAATTACTGATGCTTATGTTTTTGTTGGAAATGATTTTTGGGGAGTGTTTGAGCTGCCTGCATTGGTTCCATATTTTGGAACTGATAGTACTAAAATTGTCGTACAGGCGGCTATTAAAGAAAATGGTATTGGTACTACTCGCAAGGTATATCCAATGTATAAATCAATCATTAAAAAGTATAAATTTATACCCCAAAATATCGATACTTTGATGTTAGTAACAACATATAACAGTGATGTGGTTGCACTAGTGAACGAGGATTTTGAGGTAGGCAATGTGTTCACAAGAGTAGGAGGCGATACGACGATGTTGTTGAGCACGTCGGGTACTGATTTGTTTGAAGGCAATCG
Source organism: Sphingobacteriales bacterium (assembly GCA_043768865.1). Lineage (GTDB taxonomy): Bacteria > Bacteroidota > Bacteroidia > Chitinophagales > JAYVJZ01 > JAYVJZ01. The sequence goes on along the minus strand of JAYVJZ010000016.1, from coordinate 3,419 downwards.
AAGTGCAATTATAAAAATGGATACGGCAAGGCCTACTGCAGCGTTTATTACTATGGGCAACTATGTGCTAGCTACGGGTTCTTATACGAACGTTTTTTTGGAGATAAATTACAAAGCTGATGTTGATTTTCAGTTGTATTTTGTTGCTACCAACGGTTTCAACTCGCAGCCATATTATAAATTGAACATTACGCCTAAGGAAAATTGGAACAAAATATATGTGAATTTAACCACTGATATGGCCAATACGCAGCCTAATTCGTTCAATGTTTTGATAAAAAGTAAACTTGCCACAGGGGCTCTAAATTCTTATGTTGCATTTGATAATTTTAAGCTATTATACAATTAAAAAAACCTCTGAAACCTTGTTATAATTAGTTTGAATCAATCAAAGAAAATAGCATTATTAGTTTATATCTTTATGGATATAGTGGCAGCTATTGTTACTTGGACTCTATTTTTTAGTTATCGAAAATGGCACGAGCTAGGGCATTTTAATTTCTCCATTGATACTTTGAGCGATTCTAATTTTTGGAAAGGTGCATTTTGTTTGATGTTTTTTTGGGGGTTTGTTTATTTTTTAACGGGCACTTATACGTCGATTTATAAAAAATCTAGATTGACGGAGTTTATTAAAACCTCGGCTCAGTGCGTGGTTGGGGTGATTGTTTTGTTTTTTGTTATTATCCTCGATGATTCGATAGTTACCTACTCTGATTATTATTTTTCTACTAGTATTTTGCTTGGATTACAATTCTTAACCACTATTTTTTTTAGATTATTACAGCTTAAAGTTGCCAAAAATAAATTGTTGAGTGGCGAGGTTACTTTCAAAACAATAGTAGTGGGAGGCAACAAAAGAGCGACAAAATTGTACAAGGAAATAACCTCTAAAAAACAACCTATCGGCATTGAATTTATAGGCTTTATAGAGACGAATGATCATCCAACGAACGGGTTGAAACAATATCTGCCAACGCTAGGCAATGTTATGCAACTACAAGATACGCTCGCATTGTATCAACCTGACGAGGTTATTTTGGCAATAGATACTCGCGATCATCATCAATTGAATGACATAATTAATCAACTTGCGGAGACTAAATTGGTTATTAAAATCATACCTGATATGTATGATATACTGTCAGGGAGTGTGAAGATGCGCAATGTAATGGGTGCGAAATTAATAGAGGTTTTTCCTGATTTGATGCCCGCTTGGCAACAGAATTTTAAACGATTGATTGATATTGTAGGGTCTATATTTTCTTTGTTGGTATTGTTGTTACCCATGTTTTTTATTGCTTTAAAAGTTTTGGTATCCTCCAAAGGGCCAATTTTTTATTCACAAATACGAATAGGCAAAAATGCTAAGCCTTACAAAATGTATAAGTTTAGGAGCATGATAGAAGATGCAGAAGCCAATGGGCCGGCTTTGAGCAGCTCTCACGATGCTCGTATTACAAAATTTGGAAAAATTTTACGGAAGTGGCGCTTAGATGAATTACCCCAATTTTATAACGTACTAATAGGTGATATGAGTCTGGTAGGGCCTCGCCCCGAACGCAAATTTTATATCGACAAAATACTGCTGCAAGCCCCTGAATACAAGCATCTACACAAAGTGCAGCCCGGTATTACATCATGGGGAATGGTCAAATATGGCTATGCTGAAAACATACATCAGATGATAGAACGTATGGAATGGGATTTGCTTTATATTGAAAACATGAGTCTTGCCGTCGATTTTAGAATTTTAATTTATACGGTGCTTTTGTTGTTTCAAGGCAAAGGCAAATAGCTTATTGAATCTTGTGTATAATAGTATATTTCGATTTCATTTTTATAAACCGTTCTTCTATTATATAATACGAAATGCTTGCTACTAGCCATGTTGTAGCTACTGAAAGCAGTGGATATATCAAACAAAACAAATACTGATTGGAGCAATATTTTGCGCAAATATATAATGATACATGAACCATAAACGGATGTAACACATAAATGCCATAAGATATTTTACCTCCTTCTTTCATGATTTTTGACTCTAAAATGGACGATTTACAGTTAATCAAATAGGCAATCAACAGACTAAAAACCACCCCTGAAACAAGACTAGTAAATAGCGTGTAGTTGCTTAGTGCAAAAGTATAATTGGTAAAAATTAAAAATAAACTTGCTGCTATGCTCCCTGCCCCTGCCATGTTTGAAAATTGTATTTTTCTTTTTTTGGTATAATATGCCAATGCACCTCCGAGGGCAAACAAATCGAATCGGCACAGGGTAAAATAATATTGAGGGTAGCGGAATCCTAAGTCATTGAAATAAAAAAACACATAACTCATTATGCTAACTAGTAATGTTAATGTACAGAGCAGCACTATTTTTTTTCTAAACAACCACACTAATAAAGGCCATACTAAATAAAAATGTTCTTCGATGCACACACTCCAAAATATTTCAATTATATCGCGGTTGTAGCTATGCATTATTTGAAAATTAATAGCAAAACTAAATAAGTAGGCTAAGTTGCTGCCTATTTGTCCGGCAGATTCGTTATATCCTATGGCATTGAAAAGCACTGCTGATAAGCAGGTAGCTGCAACGCCAAACATAAAATAGAGAGGCCAAATACGCAGTGCTCGGCGTATGTAAAATTTTTTAAAATTTAAGTTGTCAGTATTTTCTATCTCCTGCAACAGCAATGATGTAATTAAAAAACTACTCAAAACAAAAAAAATATTAACGCCTAACGTACCCCAATGAGAGGCAATATCTCTTCCAATTAGGTATAAAGATGGATATTTATCATTAGCAAACAATATACAATGATGATAGACAACCAGTAACGCGGCTATGAGTCGCAATCCGTCAATATTTTTAAAGTATAATTTCACTTATCGAAGGAGATTATTGTTTTTTTCGTAGTCAATAGTGTTGAAATATATCAAAAAAACAGCGGCTAAAAAGAAAGGCAAGCATGGTATCTTATAACGCATCAACGCCCCAAAATTAAAAGATGCGAAGCCGACAAAAAAACCAAAAATAACTGCAAATAATAAGCAAAAAACAATGAAGTTATTTTTGAATAAGACGATAGGTATTTTAAAGTTGCTACGTACCAATATCAATGCAGTCAATAATAGTATGCTCATGCTTTCTATGCAGGCTATTCCTATAAGTGGATTGGTGATGTCACTAGGGTAGGGGCGAAAAAATGTTACGTTAATAGCGGCAGGGGCTTTGGCTAAGATGCCTGATAGGCTTGGGTCATAGTCGCCTAGGTCGTATGCTGAAGTGCTGCCGGCGTTGTCGAGCATCAAGTGGTATTTTTGCATCGATTTCATTTTATTGAATATGAACTCCATGCTATACGCCTGAAATCGATCATCTATGAGCTGCCTCAACACTATCACTCCACC
>JAYVJZ010000015.1:0-8005 GCA_043768865.1 Sphingobacteriales bacterium | reverse complement strand
AGCTTTTTATCTACTTTGGTTAATTCTTTTTCATACAAATCTAAATGTGTATTGCCTAAAAAAATGAGTAACTTGTCTTTTTGAGCATAACTATTTACAAATATTGACTTGCCATCTTTGTTTAATAAACAAAGCTCTAAAGGTATGTTCATCAAAATACTTTCATAAAGATTGGTTTGATAATCTACTTTGGCTTGTAATTTTTTTTCATTAGTGATATCATTTGCAAAAAAACGAACGCCTATCAATGTGTCGTCATAATCAAAAACAGGAAGCATTTTATACCTTACAAAAAATTCAAAAACCTGCACTTCTACGTCTCCAATGTACAGCTGACTCTCCCCCGATTTGAGTCGCAATATCTCGTCTGTTATTTTATCAAATATCTTAATATTGGTGAACAAGGGCTGAATACTTAAATTTTTGAGCGGTACGACATCAAAATATTTTATAAAAAACTTCTCAAACTTTTGATTGAATCCAATTAAATTGAAATCTAGGTCTATATTAAAAATTACTTCATTGCTATAATTATATATTTGATTAGAATCTTGGTTTTCGATTTTTTGCTTTTGTTTAATCTCATAATAGCGCCGTGATATAATAAGTATATAAAATTTGATAGCTATTAATACCATCACAAAATCCAAAGCCCTCAAGAAGATAGAGGATTGCTTATGAAAAGGCAAATCAATAAAAATATTAGTGCAACTGAACAGAAATAGCGACAGTATCGAATAAGCAAATACTCTTGTTGTGATTTTTTTAATATTGAAAAGGATGGTGGTCAGTAAGAAAATAGGAAAATAATAAATACACCCCATGCTTGCATTAGCAAGGCCGTCATCACACACAAAAATCAAAAGATTAAGTAAAATTATGAGCAAATCATTGAAAAACGGGAATTTGAATTTGGTTTTCACAATAGTCATTACTAGAAAAAATAGAAACATACCACCAATTAGATACCCCTTAAACTCATAACCGAAGTAGCAATAAACAAACGATAAGACAAATAAAATCGCCAAAACAATTAAATAACAAATCGATTCAGACGTATATCTTTTGTTCATTATTCTATTGAAAATTGTAGATTTAAACATGCCTCAAAGCTATCGTAATTTTACTTATTTATTTTATAAAAAAGGGTTTTTTCTACCATAAAATACTAGTACATTTACACTCCAAAAAATACAATCTAGCTATGAGAATAGGGTATTTATTTATTTATATTTTTTTTGTATTGACATGTTCAAATACACTAGCCCAGCAGCTTGAAACCTTCTATGTGAATGATGTTGCGGACAAGCGGGTGCAATGCTACGCATTAATAAACGCCACTGTAGTTATAGATGCTAGCAATACAATAGAAAATGCAACTTTGCTGCTACGAAATGGAAAAATTGAAAAAATTGGGACTACTATTACCCTTCCTAAAGATGCTGTGATACAGGATATGCGTGGGCTTTGGCTTTATCCCTCTTTTATTGACATTTTTTCTACGTATGGTCTTGAGGCATCCAAAAAACAATCCACTGAGTCTGATACTCCTCAATTGCAACCTTCTAAAAAAGGTGCATTAGGTAGCAATGATGCATTAAATTCGGAAGTAGATGCAGTAGAAAAATTTACCACCCAACCCGATGAGGCCGAGAAGCTACGCCAAGCCGGCATAGGTGCAGTAGTTACACATTATAACGATGGCATAACGCAAGGCACAGGTGCTCTTGTGCTTACAGGAAATGCTAAAGAAAATGCAATGATAATAGACGCTAAATGCACTTCATTTTTGAGTTTTAATAAAGGTACTTCTACACAGAATTATCCTGAATCGTTGATGGGGGCTATCGCACTACTTCGACAGACCTACCTCGACTCTGAGTGGTATAAATCATACGGACATAAAGAGCAGTTTAATATATCTCTTCAAAACTTTGAAACCAACTTGGCAATGCCGCAGATATTTGATGCTAGCAATAATCAAATAGTATTGCGTGCCGACGCAGTAGCCAAAGAATTTAATCAAAGGTATTATATCAAAGGCGACGGGCGCGAGTACCAACAGGTAGAAGAAATCAAAAAAAGAAATATCGCTTTGATAGAACCCATAAACTATCCAATAGCCTATGATGTAGAAGACCCTTTGACCGCCGATAACGTCAGCATACAGGAGCTTAAACATTGGGAACTCGCCCCTTTCAACCTATCGTTATTATCAAAAAACGATATAAAATTTTGTATTACTTCGAGTGGATTAAAGAATAAAACAGACTTTAGAAAAAATATTTTGAAAGCCGTGAAAGCAGGTTTGCCCAAGGCAGAAGCCCTCAAAGCATTGACTATTATACCTGCTCAATACATAAAACAAGAGGCTAATCTAGGTACGCTACAGCAAGGTAAAATTGCAAATATACTTGTAACAGATGGAGATTATTTTAACGAAAAAACAAAACTTGTAGAACATTGGGTGGCCGGCACAGCGTACCCCATTCTCAATAAAAATCAAATAGACCTGAGAGGCAACTACCGCTTGATGTTAGCGAACAATGAAACATATCAACTGCTTATAGACGGCGACAGATGGGAACCCAAAGCAATGCTGCTCATAGATACCTTAAAAAAAGAAGTAGCCTTCACACAGCACGCCGCCACTATATCGTTTGTAGTAATATTGGACAATAACCCCAAAAGCAAGGCTTACATTAGATTCGTCGGCAACTGCCACGCTACAAGCTGGCTCGGCACATACACAGACGCCGAAGGGCAACAACACCAATGGACAGCCACTAAAACCAAAGATTACGTAGAAAAAAAAGACACTACCAAACAAAAATACTTAGAAACCCCCGGCGCAATATGGTTTCCGTTTTTGGCTTTTGGCAATACTGAACAGCCCAAAGAGGAGGATTTTTTATTCAAAAATGCAACCGTCTGGACCAACGAAGCCGAAGGCATATTATCTCAAACGGACGTATTGGTTGCAAACGGAAAAATAAAAAAAATAGCCCAAAATATAACCGCTAACAACGCCACAATCATACAAGCAACTGGCAAACACCTCACCTCAGGTATCATAGACGAACACTCCCATATAGCCGTACAAGGCAATGTAAACGAAGGCACACAAGCATCGAGCGCCGAAGTACGCCTCTACGACGTACTCGAAAGTGAAGATATTAATATCTATCGCAACCTAGCAGGCGGCGTAGTAGCCGCGCAAATATTACACGGTTCGGCCAACCCGATAGGTGGACAAAGTGCCCTGATAAAAATGCGGTGGGGCGTGTCATATCGAAAATTAACCATCGAAAATGCAGCAGGATTTATAAAATTCGCCCTCGGTGAAAATGTAAAACAAAGCAACTGGGGCGACAAGAACACAATTAGATACCCGCAGACCCGCATGGGAGTAGAACAAGTGTTCATAGACCATTTCACAAGAGCAAACCAATACGCAGTAAGTAAAAAAAACAACATCAACACAAGACGAGATTTGGAACTAGAATGCCTACACGAAATACTCAACAAAAAAAGGTATATCACTTGCCACTCCTACGTGCAAAGCGAAATAACGATGCTCATGCGAGTAGCCGAAAATTTCAACTTTACAATCAACACCTTCACCCACATATTAGAGGGCTACAAAGTAGCCGACAAAATGAAAGCACACGGCGTAGGAGCCAGCACTTTCAGCGATTGGTGGGCCTACAAAATGGAAGTCTATGACGCTATCCCCTACAACGCCTCCCTCCTTCAACAAATGGGCATCACCACTGCTATCAATAGCGACGACGCCGAGATGGCCCGCCGCTTGAACCAAGAAGCCGCCAAAACAATAAAATACGGCAACACCACCGAAGAAGAAGCCTGGAAAATGGTAACATTAAATCCCGCCAAACTCCTCCACTTAGACCAAAAAATGGGCTCCCTAAAAGTAGGCAAAGACGCCGACATCGTGCTCTGGAGCGACAATCCACTCAGCATATATGCCATTTGCGAAAAAACATTAGTCGATGGGATATGCTACTACGACAAAACTACAAACGACACCAAACAAACGATAAATACCACCGAACGAAATAGAATTATCCAAAAAATGATCGCCGCTAAAAAAAATGGTGAACCCACGCAAGCCGCTGTTTACATACCCAAAATCTACATGCACTGTATGGGCGAAGAAGATCATTGAAACAAAAAAATACTACATAAATAAAAAAAAATTGGGCGTGCCCCTGCCCCTGCAACCTATATTTTGATAAATACAAAAATAACAATCAAAAATATAGCTGCATAGGCACGGTCGGTCTGCGGACTCCCGCTCTTTTTTAGAAAAGCGGAAATACCGCTTTCTTAAAAAAGGAGCTACGCCTTCGCCCTCACGCACCTCACGGTATGCCACTACGACACCTCCCCCTCCGCTCCGTTTTTGATTTTAAAAACCAAAGTTCAAATCATAATTCGTAATCAAATAAGTAAACACAATAAATAAACTGTGAACCCACCCTGCTATTGTTCAACCACATGTAGCACAGATAGTTGAAGGCAGACAATCAAGCATACCGAAGCCCTAGTTGCAACGCAATGATGAAATAGCATCATTGATTGATTCGGTTCGTCAAACCACAAACTTTCAAATTCATTTCCATACTATCAATATTCAACCTATTTTCGCACGCAATATATTCTGCATTACAGTTCCTAATTGATCATAACCATACAACTATAATTCAACATGACTAACCACAACGAAAGCATAGTTAGCAACAAGAAAAAAATAATTGTACTCGGCTCAGGCCCCAATAGAATAGGCCAAGGCATAGAATTTGATTACTGCTGCGTACACGGCATCTTAGCCATCAAAGAAGCAGGCTTTGAAGCCATAATGATTAACTGCAACCCCGAAACGGTAAGCACCGACTTCGACGTCGCCGACAAGCTCTACTTTGAGCCTGTGTTTTGGGAACACCTGCTCGACATCATAGAACATGAAAAACCCGAAGGCGTCATCGTACAATTAGGAGGACAAACAGCCTTAAAATTAGCCAAAAAACTACACGAGCATGGCATAAAAATAATTGGCACTTCATTTGAAAACCTCGACCTCGCCGAAGATAGAGGCGCATTCAGCGACACCCTCAAAGCACTAGAAATACCCTACCCAGAATACGGGGCCTGCCACACCGCCGAGGAGGCAATCGAAATAGCCAAGCGTGTAGGTTACCCTGTGCTTGTACGCCCAAGCTATGTGATAGGCGGACACCGTATGCGTATCGTCATCAACGACGACGAGCTCGAGCAAGCCGTGATGAAAATACTTCGACACTTCCCCGACAACAAAATGCTCATAGACCATTTCTTAGACCGAGCCGAAGAAGCAGAGGTAGATGCCCTCTGCGACGGCACCGACGTACACATAATGGGCATGATGGAGCACATCGAACCCGCCGGTATCCACAGCGGCGACAGTAGTGCCGTACTTCCGCCTTTCAGCCTAAGCGATGATGTAAAAGCAAAAATGACAGAATACACCATCAAAATCGCCTTAGCCCTGAAGACAGTAGGGCTAATCAATATTCAGTTTGCTATAAAAAACGAAAAAGTATATGTCATCGAGGCCAACCCTAGGGCAAGTCGCACTACCCCATTCATCTGCAAAGCCTACCAAATACCGTATCTTAATTATGCCACCAAAATCATGCTTGGAGTCAATAAAATCAAAGATTTCGTGTGCGAACCCGCCCTTGTAGGATATGCTATCAAAGAGCCGATATTCAGTTATGATAAATTCCCTGAAGTCAAAAAAGAACTAGGGCCAGAGATGAAATCGACAGGAGAGGCCATACGATTTATTAAAAACACCAACGACCCTTATTTTAGAAATTTATATAAAGAAAAAAGTATGTATTTGACACGGTAAAAAACTTGTTTAGGGTAAGTTTGCAGACCGCTTACGCCATTTCTTACCCACGTACCAACCGTATTTTAATGCCTTTTGTTCGTTCGCCTCATCTACCCTGCCCTCGGTAATTCTCGTTTGCAACCGAGCAGCAAACGCCGCATTGACACCACACCTATAATAGCTCAAACATACTGCCCAAAGCCAGTTGCCCATCTCGTGGGCATTGTATAATTTACCATTTATAAAATACAATCCGCCGTTTTGAACACCCAACCGCTCTGGCAAAACATTTTTAAAATCAAGCAACGGATGCGCTCCCTCCGACATAAAAAGAGCAGCCATTAACACCGAACCCAAATATTTTTTTTTACAATTATACGTGTGCTCCAACGCCCACTCAACTACCGAATCATTTATCACAAACACACTATTGTTAGAAGTTTCAGCTGACGAAGCGGTGCTAAAAAAAGGATATTTAATCGACCAATCGTAGGGCTGAGTAGCATGCTGTGCAACACTCGGACATACGAATAATGACAATGCTAAAAGTCCAAACAATCGGTACATTGTTTACGATTTTTTTTGCTCTAATTTTAATTTTTTATCTGCCGTAAAATGCTTGAGCGTAATCACCTCTTTTTCAGTTAAGTGCCTCCAACGCCCACGCGACAGATTTTTCTTTGTCAGACCAGCAAACACGACTCTATCCAGTTTTATTATTTCATACTCCAAAGACTCAAATATACGCCGTACGATTCTGTTGCGACCACTGTGTAACTCAATCCCCACAAAGGTTTTGTCTAACGAATTAGGAAACTCAATATGATCCACTTTTATAAAACCATCTTCCAAATCAAACCCCGCACGTATAGCATCAAAGTCCGTTTTGGTCAACGCCTTATCTAGGGTAATAGCATAGACTTTTTCGGTCTTAGACGAAGGGTGTGTCAGCTGTTGCGCCAACTCGCCGTCGTTAGTAAAAAGCAAAACTCCAGTTGTATTTCGATCCAAACGACCTACAGGATACACCCGCTGCGGCGTAGATCGTTCTATGAGCTCCATCACCGTATCACGCCCACGGTCATCGTGCACGGTCGTTACCGTATTTTTTGGCTTATTAAGCAGAATATAATTAAAATTGTCAGGCTTGGTTATTATTTTACCATTGAATTTAACCACATCGCCCTTTTTGATTCTGTACCCCATCTGCGTAATTACCTCATTATTAACCTTCACCAACCCCTCTGCTATCAGCTCATCAGCCTTGCGACGAGCCGCTATACCTGCTTGCGACAAAAACTTATTCAACCGCATCGTACCATCTTCTTTCTTATCTGTAATAACATGATTGGGGTTGGTAGGCTTGCGCTCATAGCTGCGTTCAAAAGGCAACCCATCGAACAAAGGCTGTGTTTTATCAACCACTTGCGGCACCATGCGTTTCGTAAAATCAACCGAACTCTTTCTGTTATTTACATTTTTGGTCCGAGGATTAGCGTAATCATCAGCACGTGTATTTTGAGAAAAATCATTTTTAATAAACGGCTTTTTATCCGCATACTTACCCGCTCCCTTGGGTTGATATTCCTTCTTGGCCGGCACGAAATCATTAATAGCATTCGGTCGGCGCTTGTCTTTAGGAGCGTATTCCGTAGGCCTCTCATAGCGAGTGGGGGCAGCGCTATCGGCACTTTTGCTAAACGTAGCCCTTCCCGATTTGCTCACGCCCTTGGTTGGCGTTTGGTCTTTTAGGCGTTCATCTATCCCTTTCAAACGCTTCATCAAACGCTGTTCTAAGTCGTTCAATTGGTCATTGTTAGCAGGAACAGAAGGGGGAGTTGGGGGAGTTGGCAGCTTTTTCACATTGCGAAACTACACATCAAATCAAAACAAATAATGAAAATTACGTTAAGGTATTCAATCAAAACAAAAAAAAGAAGTAGGGCGTTCCCCTCGCCTGCCTGAAAATACAGGCGGGGCGGGGGCGGTGCCCGGCTCCCGCTATTTTTATAAAAAAAGGAGTACCTTTTTTTATAAAAATGAGCTCCGCCTAAGCCCCTAACGCAGCTTACGCATGAGGGCTAACGCAGGCATAATTACAAGGCG
>JAYVJZ010000014.1:0-15679 GCA_043768865.1 Sphingobacteriales bacterium | reverse complement strand
TAATTTTAATTTGGCTTTTTGGTTGCTTATTTTTTCGGTTTGTTTGGTTTTGTGCTTACGCAAAAACAACACCGAACTTTTTACACCCGCACCTGTGGCACTAAATGCCGTTTGTGGCATAGAAACAACGGCAACAATACGATACATTTCTTCTAAATTGTCTCGTACATATTGCAAACTGCTATTGGTCAAAATGCCGTCAGGAATTACCACCGCCATCATTCCAAACTCTACCAAAAACTTGTGGCATTGCTCCAAAAACAATACTTCGGTACTTTGGCTGTCTCTGGTGGTTTCTTTCAGTACTTTTGCTGCCAACCAATCTTCGTCTTTTTTGCCCAAATTGTATTGGTGCAAATAGGCTTTTTCAGTTTGCTTTATGCTACTTCCAAAAGGTGGATTTGTAATTATGTAGTCAAACGAATTGTACTTAAATTCTTTGTTACCCGATTTTAATTGCATTTCCACATCGCTCAAAAGTCCGTCAGAAGCAATTACATTGGTGTGTCCGTCATCGTGAATAATCATATTCATTTTGGCAGTTCGGGCTATTTGGTCGTTTATCTCAATGCCAAAAAGATTTTTTTCGGCAAAGTTGTGCCAATGTGCCTTGTGTTCTACTGGTTCGGTTTTTATGTCGTAAAATTCGTTGGCTTGTTCTCTTACTTTGTCTAATGCGTACAACAAAAAACCACCACTACCACAACTGGTATCTAAAACCCTTGCTTTGTGAGTAATTGGCAAACTGTCCACTATAAATTTTACAATGGGTCTCGGTGTAAAATATTGTCCAAAGTCGCCACGAAAATAACTGCCCATAAAGGTTTCAAAGGCTTTGCCTTTGCTGTCAAGGTCAGTTTTATTGAGATTTATTCGTTGAAAATATTTTACAATGGTCAGCGTTTCTTGTGCTGTAAGCGTAATTCCGTCTTTAAAAACTTCGGGTGCTTCTTTTTCGCCAACTGCATAAATTTTCTTAACTCGGTCTAATAAGTCTTCTGGGTCTTCGTCTCTAAATATTTGAAAATCGTAAGGGTCTCCGTTTTTTCTTGGGTGTTTTTCGTCCCAAATTTTGCAGAAAATAAGTTTGTCCAATTCGTCAAATGCTACACTTGGGTTTCGTTGTCCACCGCCCCAAAGTGCTTGGTGTGATTGAATAAATATTTTTGTCAATTCGCTTTCGCTAACTACTTCAATTTCAAAAAATTTCTGACCGTCTTTTTCTCCACCACCTTTCACATACTTGTAAGGGGCTAATTTATTTGTGCCAAATTGTGGAATATCAGGAATTTCAATTCTACTTTTTGGTTTTTGTACAGGAACTTCGTAATACTGGTTTTTAATTCTTGAAGTTGTCCAAACATATTTTGCACCTTCGGCAACTGCATAACTGTACGCTTGGTCAACTGCAATATTAAATTGTTGGTCTGTTAAATCTTCTTTTTTGCACTCCACCAAAATATACGTGTCGTGGCAATCATCGTCAGAATATACGGCAATGTCGGCTTCTTTGGTTTCAAAACCCATTTGAACTGAAAGAAATTGTTTAATTCTGTTTACAGGATAGCCGTAAATAAGCACCAACGTCAAAAAAGTTTCGGCTTGTACTTTTTCTTCGGGATGGTTGTAATTCCTTTTTTTGTTTTGGTGTAGGTAAGTGATAAAGTTCTTGTCTTTGTCAAAGCGAATTAGTCCTTTTTCAATTCCAGTTTCTATTAAATTCATTTGTTAATTGTCTTATAGATTATGAAGTCGCTAAAATACCATTTTTCTGTCAGTTTAGGACTGTCAAGTTGCTTAAAAATTATGTTTGTCCACTCGTTAGGTGGTGGTTGGGCTTTGGGTTTTTCGACTGTCTTTTTTGAGAATGCTCCATGTTTGTCAGGGTATCTCTTAGAATGACGGCTATCAATCGAGTAGGAGAAGATGCGGTGTTGGAAGTTGTTATTAAATCAAACGCTAGCCCTGCAACTGTCGATGGATACCGAAGCAATTAGGTGTTCGGTTAGCTTGTTTTAAACAAGTGCGGGCTATGAATTATAAGCCTAACAGGGAATAGTAATTATCATAATAAAAAACTGAGCCAAGGGATACTTTTGGTATTACAATAATAACACAAAAAAACAAGACACATGCAACCCTACTCAAAAAAAATACATCTAAATTTAAGTACATGTTTTTTGTTTAATTAAATTATTCATATATTTACGCCTTATTATTTTACTATTTTTTACAATTATATTACATACCCTATTTTTTAATCAAACTCAATTATTCATAAACTCAATTTTAATTAAATCCAAGAAAAAATGAAAAAACTCTTTACCCTGTCAGTGCTTTTATTACTGACTGCTAGTAGCATTTTTGCACAGTTAAGCAAACCCACTACCATTAACTACTCAACTAATGTTAAGCAAAAAAACGTTAGAGTTAGCAAACCCAATGCTATCATCTCAACACCTACAACTACCGCAACGAGTGCCTCATCTATGGCAGTCATCGCATCGTATGATTTCCCCGGCACACTATCCGGCTGGACAACATCAATCGGCGCGGGCGGCTCTGCGTCAGGCACAGTGCCCAATTGGTTCAACTCAACTGTAGGGCCAACGGGTTCGTTTGCAATTCCTGCGATTGCCTCTACTACAGCCGCTAATGGATTTTTGCTGTTTGATTCAGACGTTAATTGCAACGGCGACCAAAATCCAATAATTACTTCGCCGGTTATCAACTGTTCAACACACCCAAATGTTAAATTGCGTTTTCAACAGCAGTACCGTAAGTTCAACGACAGTACGTTTGTAGAAGTGAGCAACAACGGTACTTCATGGACTACTATTTTGGTCAATGGCGGATTTACTAACAACGACGCTACGCCTACTAACCCAGAAACGGTGGGACTAAATATTTCAGCTGTGGCAGGTGGTCAAGCTACTGTTTATATACGTTTTCGTTTTGCTTCACACGATTGGCCATCTGTTGCATCTGAAGGCTGCGGATATGCGTGGATGATAGATGATGTAGTGGTAGAAGATTTGCCATTGAATGATCTAGCTACTGTATTAATAGCAGATGTGCAAAATTATGAAATACCTTTAACACACGCACTACCTATAACATTCGTAGGAAGAGTAGCTAACATCGGCGCTAACGCACAATCGAACACCGTACTCAATGTAGAGTGTAAAAATGCCTCAGGAGCTATCGTAGCTACTGCCACTTCTGCACCTGTCAATTTATTGCCCTCTATAGATTCTTCATTAGCGTGTGCCCCATTATATACCCCTACAGCCAAGAGTAATTATTCAAGTGCATTCAACGCAACGAACGCACCCTTGGTTGATGTATTCACACCAGACAACATCGATACCAATAGGTTTATTGTAGGCGATTCAACATTTCAATGTGTATCACAAGTAGAGCTTACAGGGTTTCTAATGGACGACATCAACGGTAGTCTAAATAAATGCGGCTTCGTTTTTGAACTAACTGCTGCCGATACAATCACCTCTTTGAGCACTGCTTTATGGGAGCCAGGTTTCACTAACTTAGGCGCTACCGCTACTACAGGACCTCAATTGAATGCAGAAATATACAGCATAGATGCCACAGGCAATATAGTTTTAGTAGCTGCAACGAACGTTAAAAATTGTACTATTGCCGATATGTCATTCACCAACGCTGCACCCAACACCTACATAGATATACCATTAACCTTTGCACCTGTTCCGGGTACTTTGTTGAAAGGTGCTGTGCTAGACGCAGGCCAGTACTTAGTGCTTTTTGTAACATCAGGCAACATAGACACCATAGCAATAGTTGGTGGACAGAGCCCTCTTTTCTCTACTAGTATTTTACAAGACGAAACAGAGGCAATATTTAATGTAAATGGTATTTACGGTCGTGTGAATGCAGGCAAACCAATGTTCCTAAGCGGTATAGAAGACAATGCATTAGCTGCTTCTATCAGCATAGTACCCAACCCTGCGAACAACCTTGTGAACATCAATATCGCAAACACAAACGATGCAACGGTAACTTTAGTAGATGCCATGGGCAAATTAATAGACACGAAACTAAATGTTAATAATGCTACAAATTTTAATGTTGCGGCACTTGCGAATGGCATATATTTTATAAATGTATCTACTAACAACGCAATAGCTACTAAGCGAATCGTAGTTGCACATTAGCATACACCGTAGTACTATAATAATTTACAAAAAGCCATCGCCTCAACAGCGGTGGCTTTTTTTATTGTGGGGTAGATGTTAATTTTAATTTTTATTATTAACAACTAGATAGTTTAAATTTGTAAAAAATGAACCAAGTGCATCAAAGAAATAGAATAACAAAGAAATAAAATAGTATAAAAGTAAAATAATAAAGAAATAATTTTTTAAGCCCCTTAGTTTGACCTTTAGCAACTCGTACATTTGCAGTATCAATTAAATATAAATTCATATTCAATCATTAAATAAAAAAAATTATGGCTAAGGAAAAAGTAGTAGAAAATCAAGCAGAGTTAGAACGCAAAGAGAAAATACAAGCGTTGAAATTAACTATCGAAAAATTAGAAAAAACCTATGGAAAAGGCACCGTGATGTATCTTGGTGATACAAAAACCATAGAAGCCGAAATAATTCCAACCGGCTCATTAGGCTTAGATATGGCATTAGGCATAGGTGGCGTGCCACGTGGGCGTGTAGTGGAGATATACGGCCCCGAATCGTCAGGCAAAACCACCTTGGCTATCCACATAATAGCTGAAGCACAACGCAAAGGAGGACTAGCCGCATTTGTAGATGCAGAGCACGCTTTTGACAAAGCCTACGCACAAAAATTAGGGGTCGATGTAGATTCGCTTTTGATTTCTCAGCCCGACAATGGCGAACAAGCCCTAGAGGTAGCAGAGCACCTCATACGCTCAGGGGCGATAGATGTATTAGTGATAGACTCTGTGGCAGCATTGGTGCCAAAGAGCGAACTTGAAGGAGATATGGGCGATAGCAAGATGGGCTTGCAGGCGCGACTGATGAGCCAAGCTTTGCGAAAGCTCACGGGTACTATCAACAAGACGGGTTGCTGCTGTATTTTTATTAATCAATTGCGAGACAAAATTGGTGTTATGTTCGGTAGCCCTGAAACCACCACAGGAGGTAATGCGTTGAAGTTTTATGCGAGTGTCCGCCTTGACATACGTCGTATCGCGCAGATCAAAGACCGAGAAGAAATAGTCGGTAACCGCATCAAAGTAAAAGTTGTAAAAAATAAAATGGCACCGCCTTTTCGATTTACAGAATTTGACATCATGTACGGACAAGGTATAAGCAAAGTAGGCGAGATAGTGGACCTCGGCGTGGAGGCAAATATTATACAAAAAAGTGGGTCGTGGTATAGCTATGATACGATGAAGCTCGGTCAGGGGCGTGACGCTGTGAAGCAAATGTTGATTGATAACCCCGAACTAGCTAATGAAATGGAGAAAAAAATAAAAGACAAAGCAAAGCCGCAAATAGAAGAACCAACTAAAGAAGAGAAAGAATAATACATTTTTTTCTTTGATAATAAAATGAACGAGTGTAATTCTAATAAAAGCACTCGTTCATTGTTTTTTTTTTTGTTGCGAGGCGGTGTTATGATGGGATTACAATAAATAGTTTATAATTAAAGATATGCTACTGTTCAACGAAGCCCTCATGCACTATGTTTGGAAGCACAAACTACTTCTCAACAAACCGCTATTAACCACCGCAGGTGAGGTTTTTAAGATTATACAATGGGGCACACACAATCATTTAGATGGCCCAGATTTTATGAATGCAAAAATAGAATTCGGGCACGTAACGCTCGTCGGTTCTATAGAGATGCACCTGCATACGAGCGATTGGCAGGCACACAAGCACAGCAGCAACCCCAAATACAACAACGTAATACTTCATGTAGTATATAAGCAAGACGCAACACAGCCCGATTTGCCAACACTGCTTTTGAGCGATTATATCAATCCTATGCTGCTGCAACGGTATCAATTGCTCATGCAAAGTGAAGAGACAATCCCATGTAGTTCGCAGTTGAAAGACCTGCTGCCGATACATCAAAACGCTTGGCTGCAACGCCTAATGGTAGAGCGTTTGGAGCAAAAGTCGCAGGATATATTAGCCGCTATTGACCATCAAAAAGGACATATCGAAGAGGTGTTTTATCAAACGCTATTGCGTTATATTGGCAAAAACACGAACGGAGCTACGTTTCAAGCATTAGCTCAACGCATAACAGTTAAACTATTAACCAAACATAAAGCTAGCAAACACGAGTTAGAATCACTATTGATAGGCGGTGCAGGGCTTTTGTATCAATTAGAATCACAAGAACACAACACAACTTTTGCTTATTTGCAAACTAAATACGAGCTCAATCCACTACAGGCTGCACATTGGAATTTTGGTAAAATACGCCCTAGTTCTAAGCCTATCGTGATGTTGCTTTTGTTGGCAGATTTGATTAACCGTTCACAAAAGTTGCTCGCTAAGGTACTCGAGGCAGCTACCTGTAAGCAGTTGCACGTTTTGTTTGAAGTACATGCAACTTTCAAATCTCAAAAATATCAATGGGGTGCGGACACTATCAACACGCTCATTATTAATGTAATAGTGCCGATAGTATATGCTCATGGGCTTCGAACCAACAACGAAAGCCAATCGAGCAAGGCCTTGCAGTGGTGGGAACAGTTGCCTACGGAGAAAAACAATTGCACAACTGCATGGAAAAAAATGAACATCAACCCACTGAATGCAGCCGATAGCCAAGCGTTGTTGCAGTTGCACAAGCAGTATTGCCTCCCAAAGAATTGCTTACAATGTGCATGGGGCTTGCAAATAGTGTCTTAGTGAGGGAAAAGCTATTGTTTTGTATTTTTGTAAAATAATCGAAGGAGCGTACCAACGATGTATTCAATTAATTCAATAAAAAAAACGGTTTGATTTATTTTAACAACATATCAATTTTCAAAAAAACTAGTATGTTTTGTGTCGTCGTTTGCCTATTGTTTCCACTTAATATCACCCTAGGCAGCAGTTGTATCAATGCTTTTGATTATAATGATAATTGTCGTACGATATATAAATTGATAATGGAATTGCGATTCAATGAGGCCAAAAAGAAAATAATTGAAGAAAAATCAGCTCAACCAAACAATGCGCTTGTGATTTTATACGACGATTATATAGACGCCCTCTCGGTGGTTATTGATGAAAACAAAACAGCACTTCAAACTAAGGTTAAAAACAAAAAAATGCACCTTGATGCATTGGAAAATGCTGATAAAACTTCGCCGTATTACCTGCTTTGTAAAGCGGAGATTGAGTTGCATTGGGCGGCAGCGCGATTGAAGTTAGACGAGTTGCCTACGGCGGCTAAAGAGTTGCGGACTGCTTATTTATTCTTAAAAGAAAACAAAAAAAAGTTTCCTGATTTTAAGCCCAACAACAAAACCCTCGCATTGCTGCAAACGTTGCTTGGTACGGTGCCTGAGAAATATAGGTGGATGACCGACTTGCTTGGTATGCCGGGCGATGTGGTAGTTGGAATGAAAAATCTTAAATTGTATTTGGATTATGCACAATTGACTGGCGAACCTTTTTTTGAAGAAACCAATTTACTATATCAGTTTTTATTGTTGTACATAAAAAATGATAAAAAGCAAGCCTACCAAGCTGTTGAAGCGTATCGATTGCCTTATAAATCAAGTCTATTGGCGGCGTTTTTTGCGGCAGATATAGCCTTGCGTTCTCACCACACCGACAAGGCGTTAGAGATTTTAAAAGCGGCACCTATGTCGGAGGCATTTTACCCTATGCCTATTTTGTACTTGTTGAGAGCCAATGCAATGTTATATAAAAATGATACTGCTGCCAAGATTTATTATTTAAAATTTATTTCACAATACAAAGGACTTCATTATATCAAAGAGGCTTACTTGCGGTTGGCTTGGTGTTATTTGTTGGAAGGGGACAGTGCTCAATATCAAGTATATACTAAGAAATGTTTAGAAAAGGGGAGTACATTGATGGATGCTGATAAGCAAGCCTACAAAGAGGCTCAGATAGCAACCGCCCCGCATATATCATTGCTTACGGCGCGTTTATATTGCGACGGAGGGTATTATAGCAAAGCTCAAATAGCGTTAAATAAGTTACGTGCGGCAGACATGAGCACGTTGATGCAAAAAACAGAACGACTTTATAGGCAAGGGCGGTTGTTTCAATTAACTAATCTTAACGACTTAGCTATTTTAAAATATAAAGAATGTACGAGTGTAGGCGTAGGTTGTGAATGTTATTATCCTGCTAAATCGTATTTGGAAATGGGTAGTATTTACGAAAAAATAATAAAAGACAAATCAAAGGCTAGCGAATGTTATAAACAGGTGATGAGTATCAAAAACCACTCGTACAAAGATAGCTTTGATCAGCAGGCAAAGGCAGGTATAGCAAGGGTTAAGTAGCTATTTTTTGCAAGTTGGGGTATCATAAAACAATTCATTTTTTAAATATTTTGACTTCAATAGTGGGCATATTTTGTACCGCTCGTCGTGCGTATCGAGCCACAAATCATGCAGCATTTCATACACATGCTGTATGCCTATTTTGTCGCACCACTCAAAGGGCCCAAAGGGATAATTAACACCCAATTTCATTGCGGTATCTATGTCTTCAACAGTGGCTACGCCTTCCATTAATGCAAAGCAGGCTTCATTAATAATCATACAAACTATGCGGCTTGTAACCATGCCGATTCGATCGTCGGTGATACGATATTCCCAATTCAATGCTTTTGCAAAATCATCGAAAGCCTCTACATGATTGGAATTGAGGAGTTTTATTTCTTTTATTTTTTTGATAAAAAGTGGGTGCGTGTTGATGCCTGCAACTATGAACTTGACGGGATGATTTTTAAAAATTTCACCAAGGCGAATTTTAGTGGCACTCAGTAAGAGTAATTTTGGCTTTAGGGTTTCATAAAAATCGATATGCTGACAGTGATCCCCAAAGTTGAGATCGGTGATTATATCATAATAATCAATCTTTATGAGGTCATAATCACAACTATGTGTGTTGTTGAAGCCTACAATATAATGGTCTCCCACGATATGCAGCATAAATTCCTCTCTTCGAGCCGGCTCACCAAATAGCAAAATATTCATAAATAGTAAAAAGAATTAAACCACTTGTTAGGATTGTGTTTCGTCATCGTCTTGCAGGCCTTCTGTTTCGCCTACTATCATATAATCAAGCTCTAAATCTTCTACGAAAGTCATGATACGAGCACTGTTTTCTACCAATATCATCAAGCACTTATCTGCTGCGTCGTGCTCCATATTCCAATAATCAGCCGCCTCCATCAATACATCAAAAAAATGTATCAAACTCTGCTCTGTCTCTTCTTTTAGTAGGTGTTCGCTATTGCTTAATACAATCAAATTTTCTTTTTCATTGATAATGCTTTCGTCTTGCAGGCAGTCATTCAACGCATCATAATTAGCACCATAATAATCAGGGAGGTCGAGGGCATTTTGTAACGAAATGTGAAGGGAGCTCTCTGTGCTCGCTATGCTACAATCTATGTAGGCAATTAGTTTTTCAGTTGGGCTTTTAATCAAATATGCAATGTCCGCTTCGTTGTTGTAGAGTAGAATCATTTTTTTAATAATTTCTAATTATAGTAAAGTAATGTATATGTTTGTTTAATAATTTATTTTTATGAAACTCTTGTAGTGGTTATTTGTATAATAGGCGTTGCCATCGTCATCGGTTACGAGCCGCTCTGCGCCTCGGTTTTGCCCTTCTACCTTAGGGTGTACGTCCCACTCTCGGTAGCTTAACAATCGATTTGTTTTACTATTTTTTGGTAATTGTTTTTCTCTGTTTTTGAACGCTCTACCACCCACATAGCCTATTGGGGCTTCGTTGTTCAGTTTGATGTATTCGAGTACCTCATACACATAATTAGGAATACTGCTGTCGGATTTTTGTTTGTTTTCAAGTGTGTTTTTTGTTTCAACTTTCCCTGATTTAGTGGGTGTTTCATGTATAGCTGTCTCGCTACATGCGGCAGCTGCCAACCAAAAAAGCAGGCTCGTTATTTTTAAGAAAAAGGTAAATTTCATTTTGTATGTGATAAAAAAAAGTTCCACAAAATTAACTGCTTTTTTTTATTATTTAACCAAATATAATTGCAAATCGCTTGTATTATTTAATTTCAAAATTCAAATTATTGAGTGACTCGATTGCGCTTAGTTGTCTTTGTTGTGTAGCACCTTTGATAATCACATAAGGCAACTGTAGCTCGTCGAGTAGGCTTTTGTAGCACTCAAAAATAAGGTGGCGCTCGTTAGGGTGCTCTCGTTGTGCATCAGGCTGCCAGTCTATATCGGGGCTGCAGAGTAGGTACAATTGTATATCCAAATCATGCTCCCACTGCATATACGACGTGTTTTTTTCATTATATTTATACTCTAACCACACCGTAATAACCAACATTGAGGTATCAAAAAAAACGTAATTTTTGTGGGTTATAAGAGCATTTTCGACTCCTGCTAGCATACATTTTTTTTGCATTGTAGCAATGTGATACACCGTTTCTTTTGTGTAATTATCAGGGTTGTTTTCAAAGTAAGTCCGAGCATATTCTGTTACCAATACTCCCTCGTACGATTGTCGTAAGGCAGCTGCTAGTGTGGTTTTGCCCGAACATTCGGGCCCCACTAAGGCTATTTTTTTACTATTCAATGGCTGATTATTTTTAATAATATTGAAATGCTAACTTCTCAAATATAGATACGCAAAGGTACGGGCTATTTTTTATTTCAACTTTTATGGTCTCTTTTTTTACATACGTCAGCCTTCAACATATTTTGTTTTTGAGGCTCAATTACTATTAGTATATTCACATTCAATTTTATAAATATGTTTCAATTTAATAAACAAAGAATAACCCTATTCGTTGCATTTTGCCTGCTTTCATTTATAGCAGGGTATCGCCTCAATGCCACTCGGCTGCCGCTTGATGCTCATGCGCTAAGCCTCGGGGCTTTTTCTGTTAGCTTGAGTGTAGTTGATTTAGTGGCGTCTAAAATATTTTATGAAAAGCTTGGTTTTGAGGCATTCGCAGGCAGCGAGGAACAGGGATATTTAATTATGAAAAACCAATCGACATTGATTGGACTCTTCAAAGGGATGTTTAAAGGCAACATGCTAACATTCAATCCGGGTTGGGACGCCGATGCTCAAAACACACCTACGTTTGACGATGTTCGCACGATACAGCAGCAGGCCAAGAGGCAAGGGCTTACGTTGGTTTTAGAGGCGGACTCTAGTACGATAGGGCCTGCAAGCATTATGTTATACGACCCTGATAGCAACCTACTGCTCATCGACCAACACAGATAATATCACTTTAGTTGATTTTGCTCCTTGCAATAATTTTTATTCTACTTTTACGATGTATTTTTGTGTATTGTACCATTATTATTATTATTTTGTAAAAAACCTATGACCCCATTTGAAAAGGCAGCTCTTTTGCGAGAGCAAATAAACACTGACGTTATTGAATCTGCGGCTGCATTAGAGCAATTTCGCATTAAATTTTTAGGAACTAAAAATGTGTTGAAAGACCTGTTTTTGTTAATGAAAGGGCTGCCAAACGATGACAAAAAAGCGTTTGGTCAAACGATGAATGAGCTAAAAGCCCAAGCTGAACAACGTTTTGAAGACTGCAAAGAAGAGCATTCGGTGGCTGCACAATCTACACAATCTCATAAAGACCTAAGCCTGCCGGGCGTTCCCTTGCCATTAGGCAGTCGGCATCCGTTGATGTTGGTGCGCAATCAAATAATTGAAATATTTGGCAGGCTTGGGTTTAGTATTGCCGACGGCCCTGAAATAGAAGACGATTGGCACAACTTTGGTGCGTTGAATATGCCCGAAGACCATACTGCCCGAGATATGCAGGACACGTTTTATCTATCGACTGAGCCCGCAATACTGTTACGTACCCATACGAGCAGTGTTCAAATACGAACAATGGAAACCGACAAGCCCCCGATACGGAGTATTTTTCCGGGTCGGGTGTATCGCAATGAAACTATTAGTGCACGTGCACATTGTTTTTTTCATCAAGTAGAGGGCTTATACATAGACGAAGAGGTGTCGTTTGCAGATTTAAAACACACGCTATATTTTTTCGTTAAAGAAATGTTTGGTGATGTAGAAGTGCGTTTTAGGCCATCTTACTTTCCTTTTACAGAGCCAAGTGCTGAGATGGATATAAGTTGTTTGTTGTGCAAGGGCGCAGGTTGTGCGGTATGCAAACACACCGGCTGGGTGGAGATATTGGGCTGCGGCATGGTCGATCCGGAGGTGCTTGTTAATTGTAAGATAGACCCCGAAAAGCATACGGGATTTGCATTTGGAATGGGAGTGGAGCGTATAACAATGCTTAAATATCGCATTAATGATTTGAGGCTGTTTAGTGAAAATGACCTTCGATTTTTGAAACAATTTTCAGGTCTTTGATGTTGCTTCACAGCTGGTTTTTGTTATTGACTTACTGCGAATACCTACTTCACTATCCGCTACAATGCATAAAAAGTAGGCATCATTTTGTTTGTAAATCTAATAAAAAATAACATGAACTACACTCAATAAAACAAACAAGTATTTGCCCAACTATACTACCTTAGAGAAGCCACTCATCTACAATGAAATGTCAGAGCATTGGATAGAAAACACTCGATGCTTTATTATCATCGTTTATTATTCTCTCAGATGCAAGATGTAGTAGAAAACGAAATGAAAGCAAACGCCAAAATATTTCAGCACGATACGTTTGAGTTTATTACCCCTCCCCAACGGTGTTAGAGTTTTTACATATACACAGCAGATTAGGTGGCACCGAAGCTCAATTAGAAAAAGCAATAATCGATATTTTTTTTTGCTAATCAATAGTGGATTGTATAATAAAATGGGGTACTTAATAATGAATAAGACATAAAGTAAAATGGACTATGACGGACTAAAGGACCATCAAAAAACATGGTCGAGACCTCACACAAACAAATAAACTATAGAAAAATAAACGCAATAAACAACGCTGACAATGACACTCAAGCAAAGCATGAATAGTGTTAGAGGCGGGCAGAGGTTGAATGTTTGGAAAGTTGAAATTCTATGTTACTTTTGTGTTAAAATGAATAGCTGCAATGGTTATGATACAGAACGGCAACGGACTCAAACGTTGCAATAACATAAACACCCTCCGCAGTAGTTAATATTGACACCAACCAACCCAAACACCTCTCTTGCAAGCAACTATTATACGCGCCACAGGCAGCTGGTACGATGCACAATTACAAAACACTGAAACAAAAGTACAGTGCCGATTGAGGGGAAAATTTCGCCTTGACAACACTAAGCTAACCAATCCTGTAGCGGTGGGCGATCACGTTGTTTTAGAAAAAGAAGCCAATCAAGATACGTATTCGATTAATCAAATACTACCACGGCGTAATTATGTTGTCCGCAGCGACCCTCACAAGAAAGCGTACACCCACATCATAGCAGCAAATATTGACAATGCAATTATCGTTGCTACGATAGCCTATCCGCGCACTAGCACGGGTTTTATAGATCGTATGCTGACGGTATGCGAAGCGTATCACATCAGGCCAATTATTGTTTTTAATAAAATTGATTTGTACAACGACAAAGAAACCTCCAAGCTGAATGATTATACGGAGAGCTATCGTAGCGTGGGATACACGGTTATACACACCTCTACGGTGAACCATGTCGGTCTCGCAGCGCTGCATCTACACATAAAACAAAAAATAAATTTACTCTGTGGGCATAGTGGAGTAGGCAAAAGTGCAACGATGAATGTGATATATCCAACGTTAAACCTACGCATTGGTAGCATTAGTAATTTCAGTGGCAAGGGTATGCACACTACGACCTTTGCTGAGTGGTTCAATTTAGGCGACGGTGGAGCGGTGATAGATACGCCGGGCGTCAAAGAATTGGGCTTGAGCGATATGCAACCTGGCGAACTGAGCACCTACCTGCCCGACCTGCACGATGCGGCTAAACAATGTAGATACAATAGTTGCTTGCATGCCAACGAGCCAGACTGCGGCGTGAAAAGAGCAGTAGAAGCAGGGAGTATCAGTATGCTTCGCTACAATGGGTATTTAAGTATGCTAGGCGAGCTGCAATTAGGACTAAAAAAATGGCAAAAAAAATAGTTCTTTTTTATTAATTGCAAGGTAATAAAATGAGTGAAGCATAAGAAATGTAAAGAGAATGTAAAGAAAATGTACAAGAATAGAATTAAATTAAAATTATTAAATTGGCATACTTTTTTAGGTAGAATAGGAGTTGATACAAGTGAGGGAGTAGGCAAATAGTAACCCCGACCGAACGCCACTTTGTAGAACTCATTATTTAGATTTATATTTGTAACACTAGAATTATATTTTACAATGAAATTATTCGATTATTTAAAAATAAGTTGTATAGCCGCACTCTTATACAGTGCCGAAGTTGCACAAGCAGACGCACCCCTCGATGGATACAAAATAAAAACGATAGTCATAGACGCAGGGCATGGTGGACACGACACAGGTTGCCACGGAAGCGAGGCCTACGAAAAGCACGTAACCCTCTCTGTCGCAACTAAATTAGGCAATATGATACGGTCGGCCTATCCGGACATAAAAGTAATTTATACCCGAGAGGCAGATTATTTTGTTGAATTGAAAGAGCGTGCTAACATTGCTAATCGCAACAATGCCGATTTGTTTATATCGGTGCACTGCAACGCAAACCCCAAAAAGTCACCTTATGGTACTGAAACGTATTTGATGGGATTGCATAAAGCCGAAGAGAATTTGGAGGTGGCAAAGCGGGAAAACAATGTCGTAGAGTTGGAGGAGAATTATCAATCTAGTTATGATGGTTTTGACCCTGCCTCACCGGAGTCTCAAATTATTTTTTCGTTATACCAAAATGCATTCATAGAGCAAAGTGCCGTGTTAGCCCAAAGTATTGAAGACGAGTACAGCGGGGCAGGCAGGTCGAGCAGGGGTATCAAGCAAGCTGGGTTTTTGGTGCTTTGGCGAACTGCGATGCCTGCGGTGCTCACTGAAACGGGCTTTTTGACCAACTCAGAGGAGGAGATGATGATGAAAACCGAAGACGGTCAGTACAACATAGCAGCGTGCATATTTAGGGGGTTTGCTAACTACAAACAAAAGATGGAAAGCCAAGCTCCTGCGGAGTTGAAGGTAATACAAAAGCAGCAAGTAGTCGATGTAGAAAACCGAAGTGAACCAACAGAAGCAACTACGCCTTATGTGTTCAGGGTTCAGTTTTATTCAGATAAAACGAAAGACGAAAATAGATTTCCCGGTATGGCAGATCTGTATTTAGAAGACGGAGGCAACAGTATGTATCGCTATCTATCAGGGCGTTTTACTAATTATTTTGATGCCGAGACATACTTATCTAAATTGAAATACGAAGGCCACAGAACGGCATTCGTGGTGGTATATAAAAATAGTATTCGCATCACCTATGCACAGTATAAATCTGAGACCACCTCCAATTAATTATTAATACGA
>JAYVJZ010000013.1:0-22022 GCA_043768865.1 Sphingobacteriales bacterium | reverse complement strand
ATTATACTGCCTTTAATTATATCAACAAAATGAATATTTAATTCCTCAAGTTTAGGTGTGTTTGTTTTCAAGGTATTTTCAATAGTTGATAACAAATTTTCAACGGATTTTTTTTCATAATTTGGCTGTAATTCTACTGTTTGCTTTACTCTACGTGAAGTGCGATGACTAAGATTTTCAGTAATGCTATCGACCATTTTTTTATTCGGTATAGTTTGCAATGTTTTATCATTGCTACGTAATGTAGTACTCCTAAATCCTATTTTCTCCACTTTTCCCTCCGCTTCTGCAATTTTTATTGTATCTCCAACTGCAAAAGGTTGTTCTATAAATATAATAATCGATGCTATTAAATTTTCAAGTGTTTCTTTTGCTGCCAAAGCTATCGCTAAGGTAGCTATACCAGCGGCTCCGAGCAATGATGCGATGTTTAAATTCAGTACCACACCTAACAAAAACAGCACACTTATGATGCCGATAATGACCTTCGTTAAATCCTTAGTAAAGTATAAAACTTGCTCGTCATGATACGAACTATTTTTGCTAGTACGCTGATAAAATAAATATCCTAAAAAGTTTGTTAAATTTAATAGAAACCATGTCAATAGCAGCGTCAAAGCTATCCAACCTATTTTTATTAGTACTAATTTAAGTTCAATCTTTCCAAATACTAAAAGTTTTACCGTTGTTGGATAATGAAGGGGTTGGAGCGACAAAAACAATAGTGACAAAATTAATAACCCTGCGATTGGTTTTTTCAATTGCTTTTCAAACTCTGCAATGTCTTCGAGTCGGGTATATTTTTTGAATAAACGATACAGTACCTTTAAAATAAATTTAGAAAGTACACCACCAAAAAGTATCGTTAAAAACATCACAAATGCAACGCCAAGATAAGCCTGTATAGTGTTTTCAAGTAGTACTTTATTTAAAATAGCATTCATAGTTATCAACAAAAGTACTTAGTGTTTTTTATTTTATTAATTTTAATTTAGTATATGTTTTTTCTATTTGCAAACCGCTTATTTTCGTTTCAAATTTTGTTTCTATATGTTAAATGCTATTATTCCTAAAAACGATCGATTAGCGAGTATCCTTATTTTTATACTTTCAATTGTTGTTTTTAGTGTAGTCGTTGCTCTAGGCAAGTTCAAATTACTAGATGTCGAGGTGCCATTCGATCGGTTTATTTTTGCTAAAATAATTGCTATTTTAAACACTTGTGTAAGCCTGTTATTGCTGTTTGGACTCATAGCTGTCAAATCAAAAAAATGGGTATTGCACCGCAATACAATGATGTTAGCGTTGGTTTTCTCAGCCTTTTTTTTGGTGTTTTACATAACACATCATCTTTTGAATCCTGACACACATTTTGGTGGTCAAGGCTATATTAAATATGCCTATTTACTTCTTTTAATTTTACACATTATTTGTGCAGCCTGCATATTGCCATTCATATTGTTTACTGCATACAGAGGATTGACGGGTGAGTTTGACAAACATAAAAAAATTGGTCGTTTCACTTATCCTATTTGGCTTTTTGTCTCTGTAAGTGGAGTAGTGGTTTATTTAATGATTTCGCCCTATTATCCCCATTAATTTTTTATTTTTCTTCATAAATAACGTTGCCCATTTCATCAAAGAAACTAACTTGAATTGTAGCATTGTGTAGTACAATTTTTGCAAATCCTAGCGCTCCACCTTTATAAAATATTCCCTCTTTGGTGGTAATTTTTTTAGTTGAATGTTTGCTTCCAGCCCCCACTACGAGTTGTTTTACCTTGTTTTTTTGTTTATAAAACAAAATATGTTCATGCCCAGAGACTAGCACTATTTGATTGCTTTTTTCAAAAGATTTCATTAGTTTTTCGGTCATTTTTTTGTATCTTAATTGATTGCTAGTTTGACTCAAAATTCTATTGCCTCCCAATATGCCCAAAAGTTGAAATGGCGTATAGTTGATAGCAAATAATATCCATTTTGGAATTTCGTGCACACCTGAGGGCAATACAGGATGATGAAATGCAGCCACCACATTAATATTACGTTGGTTTGCATCTTCAATCAACGAATCTAATTTAATAAAAAAATGGTCTTCTGTTTCTTTTTTTGTAGTATTTTCAAGCCGTGGCACGCCATGCAAATTCACGCTTTGCAACCACCATTGTGTGTCGATGAAAATAATCCGTATAGTATTATTTATGTCTATGTATTCAGGTCCGGGCAAGGCATTAGATGGCAAAAACGTATTCCTTTTATTTACAATTTTAGAATTATTTAATAACACACTATCTACATATTTTTTCTGTTCTTTAACGCTTTTTATGCCATTCCACTTGCCTGCTCTCCAATCATGATTACCGGGTATTACAAAGAAATATCCATCATAATCTGTTGCCATTTCTAGCTGTGTATTTATTTTTTTACATTCATCGAGATAGCTTTTTTTAGAATTTTTCAACATTCCTTTTGGGTATATATTATCACCCAAAATAATTGATGCACTATTGGAGGTGCTATCTAGCATTGCTTTATAGCTTTTGAACAACGTTGAAGTTGTGGTGCAGTTGCCTGCGTCGCCGAGTAGATATATAGTAAATGCTGGAGGCTGCGCTTCTGCTATTGTGTTACAACATAAAAGTATAAAAAATAATATTTTTTTTAGCATATTCGGTTTTTTTCTAATCTGTGATCGTCATTACTCATGGACTGTAGTATCAGATTAACAATAGCACATTTTTATGCTGTTTATTGTTTTTTTTAATTAGTATATATTCTCAAGTCTATTCAATTTGTTGTGCTTCTTTAGTACTTTTTTTTACGTTAAATGAAATCAAAAAAAAATAGTTTGTAGCATTTTATCACTCTTCTACTCTAATTATAGAGGCACCAAGTTTTCTCAATCGTTCGTCTATATATTGGTACCCTCTGTCTATTTGATCAATGTTGAAAATAGTACTATTACCTTCGGCTGAGAGAGCAGCTATAAGCAAAGCCTGTCCAGCTCTGATGTCGGGTGAGGTCATCGAAACACCTCTCAGATTGTACTCTCTTTTTATGCCAATCACAACTGCTCTATGTGGGTCGCAAAGTGTTATTTTAGCACCCATATCCATCAGTTTATCTACAAAAAAAAGTCGGCTTTCAAACATCTTTTGATGAATCAATACCTCGCCATCTGCTTGCAATGAAGTAACTAAAACGATGCTCAACAAATCAGGCGTAAAGCCGGGCCAGGGGGCATCACTTACGGTCAAAATGCTACCATCAATGAACGTTTGTATTTTGTATTTTTCTTGTCCGTACACTGTAATGTCATCATTTTCAATCTCCATTGCTATACCTAGTTTTTTAAACACAGTTGTGATATTACCTAGGTGAGCTACATCGGCATTTTTGATTTTTATGGTACTTTGTGTGAGTGCTGCAAGACCAATAAAACTCCCTATTTCTATCATATCAGCCAATAATCTATGCTCACATCCATGCAACTCTTCAACCCCTTTTATTTTTAATAAATTGCTACCAATGCCCGTTATGTCTGCCCCCATTGCGTTTAGCATTTTACAAAGTTGTTGTATGTAGGGCTCGCAGGCTGCATTGAATAAGGTAGTTTCGCCTTTGGCCAGCACGGCTGCCATCAATATATTGGCAGTACCCGTTACAGAGGCCTCGTCGAGCAAGATGTACTTGCCTGTCAGGTGCGAGGCATCAACAGTATAAAATTGATTATTGTCATCATACACAAAGTCAGCACCCAATTCCATAAAACCCAGAAAGTGAGTGTCTAAGCGTCTTCTACCGATTTTATCGCCTCCCGGTTTGGGTATCATAGCTTTTTTGAAGCGTGCTAATAGTGGTCCTATTATCATTATACTTCCACGTAATCGTGATGCTTTTTTAATAAAATCTTCGGTTTGCAAATGTTCGATAGTAACATTGTCAGCTTGAAAAGTAAACGTGCCTTCCTGCAATTTTGTTATTTTAACACCCAAATCACCAATTATTTCAATCAATAAATTCACATCTATTATATTGGGTATATTGCTTATTGTTACTTTATCTTTGGTTAACAAAACTGCACAAAGCACTTGCAAAGCCTCGTTTTTAGCTCCTTGAGGTTGTATATCACCACCCAATTTTTGTCCACCAATTATTTTAAAAGAGTTCATTTGTTAAGCTATTTTGTAAATTTATATATTGAATTTTAATTTTATTTTCTTTTGCGAATTTAACAAATACTTATCACAATGTAAGTTCAATAAGGTGTATTAAGTTCAGTTTTTTTAATTATATGCGGCATCTTAGTTTTTAAATTTTATACTTTTCATGCAACTTATGTATTTTCGCATTTACAAATTGCAATGAGATATTTTCTTGAAATAGCATACAACGGTTCACGGTATAGTGGTTGGCAAATTCAGCCTAATGCATTAACTGTGCAAGGTGTGTTAGAGGGTGAATTGTCTAAATTATACACTACTACGATTGCTACAGTGGGTTGCGGTAGGACAGATGCGGGCGTGCATGCGGCACAATTTTATGCACATTTTGATACGGATTTAAATCCTGATTTTGTGGTTTTTCGATTAAATAAAATGCTGCCCAAAGATATTTCGATAGTTCGTTGTATTAAAGTTCATAGCTCTGCTCATGCTCGCTTTGATGCTAATGAAAGAGGATATATTTATACGATGTATAATACTAAAAATGCGATGTTTATCGACAGAAGTTGGTGGTTAGATACGACTAAGTTTGACTATGAATTATTAACAAGAGCAACTAACATAATAGCTCAGGCTACGGATTTTTCTATTTTTGCTAAAACAGGCGGCAACAACCTCACAACCCTTTGTAGCATTAGAAAATGCGAGTGGCACTTCAACGATAATTATATTGAATTTCATATCAATGCGAATCGTTTTTTGAGAGGTATGGTAAGACGAATCGTAGGTGCTTTAGTCAATGTTGCCAAGGGAAAATTGGAGGTGGCAACGTTAGAAAATTGCATCAAACAAAATAAAAATTTATTTATTAATACTGCTGCACCTCCTCAGGGTTTGATTTTAAACCACGTATCATATTCTTATATTGCATGTTAGAAAACCAAGATAATAAAACAGATTGGCGGGTATTGAGACGCATTATACAACTCGCAATGCCCGATCGGGTGCGAGTATATCTTGCGGTTTTGCTTGCTATTTTGCTCTCTATTTTAGGGCCTTTACGGCCTTTGTTAGTTGAACGTTCTATTGATAATTATGTTTTGAAAAACAACCTCAATGGTCTGTATATAATGTTTTTTTGGTTAGTAGTTGTGTTGATTTTAGACTCAATAGTTCGGTATTATTTTTCATTTATTACCTCATGGTTAGGGCAGCAGGTAGTGTATCGGTTGCGCACCAAAGTTTTCAATCATATTATAAATTTAAGATTACGATATTTTGACACCAACCCAATCGGCATGAGTGTAACACGCACTATCAGTGATGTGGAGCGTGTCAACGATGTGTTTAGTGAGGGATTAATCAACATAGTTGCTGATTTACTCACTATACTATTTATTTTATTTTTTATGTTTTACACTAATTGGAAACTTTCGCTTGTTGCTTGTATAACCTTTCCTTTTATGTTTTTTGCAACTTATTGGTTCAAAGAAAGTGTAAAGAAAAATTTTAAAGGTGTACGCAATGCTGTTGCCAAATTAAATACTTTTTTACAAGAGCATATCTCTGGAATGAGCGTTGAGCAATATTTCACAGCAGAAGGCAAGGAGTTTGAAAAGTTCAAAAATATCAATATTACACATCGAGATGAGAATATAAAAACGATTTGGTCTTACTCACTTTTTTTCCCATTAATTGAAATAATATTATCTGTTGCTATAGGCTTAACCGTCTGGTATGGCAGTCTTCTGGTGATTGATCATGAGGCACAGCCAGGTATTATAGTTTCATTTATTATGTATGTGAATTTATTATTTCGTCCTTTGCGAGTTTTAGCTGATACTTTCAACACTTTGCAAATGGGGATAGTAACGGCAGAGCGGGTTTTTCAAGTACTAGATACTAACGAATCTATATCAAACAATGGTACTTTGCAACCTGACACACTGCATGGAGAGGTATCATTTAACAATGTTTCTTTTGCTTATAATGACTCCAATCTTGTCCTCAAAAATATAAATTTTAAAGTAAATAGTGGAGAAATACTAGCTGTTGTAGGTTCAACCGGTAGTGGTAAGACGTCGTTAATCAATGTATTAACACGTAGTTATGAAATACAAAGTGGGGATATTTTAATCGACAATCGCTCTATTAAAGAGTATGAATTACATTATTTGCAAAACCATATCGGTATAGTATTGCAAGATGTTTTTTTGTTTAATGCTTCGATTTATGATAATATCACGCTTCAAAATCCTGCAATATCAAGAGAAAAAGTTGCCCAAGCGGCCATACTGATTGGGGCTGATGAATTCATTAACAAACTGCCTAATAAGTATGACTATCAAGTGATGGAACGAGGCGGGACGCTGAGTATGGGACAGCGTCAGATTATTTCTTTTTTGCGATGCTTGGTTTATGATCCTAAAATATTGGTGCTCGACGAGGCGAGTAGCAATATAGATTCTGAAAGTGAATCGTTGATACAAAAGGCAGTTGAAAAAATGATAAAAGGAAGAACTAGTATTGTGATTGCACACCGATTGAGTACGATACAACATGCGGATAAAATATTGGTAATGCAACATGGTGAAGTAGTAGAAATGGGAAGTCAATCTGAATTATTATCTAACAATAAACACTATGCTTCTTTATATAAAATACAGTTTGAAAAAAGCGGATTATAAACTAAAACTTTTTGCATCTTCTATTTGGTGCTTGTTCATACTTGTACTTTGTTTGTTGCCGGGTAGCGATCTGTCAAAGTTAAGTTGGCTCGATTTTTTGGGTTTAGATAAATTAATACACATCGCTTTTTATTCAATTGCCGCAGTGTTATGGAGTTTTAGTTTTACTAATAACATTAAAAAGCCTATGTTCAGTTCACAACTTTTTATCCTCCTTTTTCTTACTATTTATGGCTTCGTTATCGAATATTTGCAACTCACTTTCACTGATAGGCACTTTGATATTTTGGACGGTCTAGCTAACTTTTTAGGGACGATGTTAGGTATTTTTTATTATTATTATGTTGGGTATAAATCAATTTTTTCTACACCTCTACCCTGATTACTTGTTCCACTCCCTCTATCTCTTTTAGCTTTGCGATTAGATGATTCAACTGATCAGTGCCTTGCACATAGAGTTTAATGTTTCCTTCAAACACACCGTCATTATTGTCAATATTTATATTACGCATATTGATATTTTCGTTGTTAGAAATTATACGAGTTATGTTGTTCACCAACCCAAGTTTATCAAAACCTGTGATACGCAAGCTAGTCAAAAATGAAACATCGCGTTGCTCATTCCATTTAGTCGAAACTATCCTGTAGCTTTGGTTTGCCATCAATGCTTTTGCATTAGGGCATGTTAATTTATGAATCTTTACACCATCGCTAATAGTTATAAATCCAAACACGTCATCGCCCGGAATTGGATTGCAACAAGGCGACATTTTGTACGGCATATCATTACTGCTTTCACCAAATATGATTAATTCAGCGTTGCGTTTCAGTGTTTTCTTTACTGAATCTTCAAAGTTTTCAGGCTTGCTAATTACAGGTTTATTGAATCTAAATTTACCCGCGACCCTTTCAATAGTTTCAATTTTAGCAAGATTTATTTTTTTTAAAGCAATATTATAATAAAAATCAAGTGGCGATATTTCTTTATAAAATGTAACGAGTTCATCAATAGAAATACTCTCAACACTGATGTTCAAATGTTTCATTTTCTTTTCAAAAATCAACTTACCTTCTTCCGCTTTTTTTCTTTTTTCTTCTTTTAGCGCATCACGTATTTTGCCTTTCGCTTTGGCTGTGATTACAATATTCAGCCAATCTTCAACAGGTTGTTGCTTCTTACTTGTGATTATTTCTACTTGATCACCATTCACCAATTTATACGAAATAGGTACTAATTTATGATTGATTTTAGCCCCTAAGCACGCATTGCCAATAGCTGAATGTATTTCATATGCAAAATCAAGAGCCGTAGCACCTTGTGGCAGCATTTTCAAATCTCCGCTTGGCGTGAACACGTATATTTCTTTGCTGAATAAATTTAATTGAAAATCGTCTAAGAAATCAAACGTCGCACTATCAGGGTTTTTGAGCGTATCTCTTATTTTTCGCAACCAATCATCAACCGTGTTTTCTGCTGTATTTCCTTCTTTGTATTTCCAATGAGCAGCATATCCTTTTTCAGCTATTTCATCCATACGTTCAGAGCGTATTTGCACTTCAATCCAACGCCCATTAGGCCCCATTACGGTCGTGTGGAGGCTTTCATATCCATTGCTTTTAGGGCTCGATATCCAATCGCGTAAGCGTGACGGGCTCGGTACATACTCCTCTGTAACGATGCTATACGCTTTCCAACATTCATTTTTTTCATTCTCCGGCAACGCATCTATTACTATTCTTATCGCAAACAGGTCATATACTTCTTCAATTTCTACCCCTTGTTTTTTCATTTTATTATAAATAGAAAAAATAGATTTAGGCCTGCCAAAGGTGTTACATTTTATATTTATATTTTCTAATTTAATTTGAAGAGGTGTAACAAAATCATTTATAAATTTAGTACGCTCCCTTTTGTTTTGTTGCAGTTTTAGGGCAATCGACTTATACACATCTCGTTCGGTATATTTTAAGCACAAATCTTCTAACTCACTTTTGATAGCATACAACCCGAGTCGGTGAGCGAGCGGAGCATACAGATATTGAGTTTCATAAGCTATACGTTGCTGTTTGTTACGAGGCATACTATCCATCGTACGCATATTGTGCATTCTGTCAGCTATTTTAAGCAATATAACCCTCACATCATCGGCTAATGTGAATATTACTTTTTTGAAATTTTCGGCTTGCGCACTACTATTGACATCAAACACGCCTGATATTTTGGTCAAACCATCTACTATTTTCATCACCTGCGTACCAAATTCTTTTTTGATATCGGCTAACGTTATTTCTGTATCTTCGACCACATCATGCAGCAGCGCACAAGCTGCCGAGGTAGGGCCTAGACCCATTTCCTCAACAGCTATTCTTGCCACAGCTAGGGGGTGCAATATATAAGGTTCACCACTTTTTCTTCTTGTGTTTTTATGCGCATCGTTTGCCATTTCAAACGCTTGACGTATCATTTTTCTATCAGCACTACTCAAGTTAATAAACCCTTTGAGGAGTTTTTTATACTCCCTCAGTATCTCTTTTCGTTCCTTATCTTGTTGGTTGATTTCTGGCATAATGTAGTTAGCTGCAAGATAACAAATTTATTTTATAATATTGTTTTTTTTAGTATTACTAATAACATTATTATTTTATTTATTTTTAACTATTAAGGGTTTATTTTTGTAAAATTAAATAAGTGAATCAAATGGAATTAGAATCGCTAAAAAGACAATTTGGGATTATCGGTCATTCACAAGAATTAAATATTGCCGTAGAGAGGGCAATGCGTGTAGCAAAGACTGATTTAAGTGTCCTAATAGTTGGAGAAAGTGGCGTAGGAAAGGAGGCTTTTTCTAAAATTATACACAAATTATCCCATAGAAAACACCAAGCCTTTATAGCTGTTAATTGTGGTGCTATACCTGAAGGAACTATCGACAGCGAACTGTTTGGGCACGAAAAAGGCGCTTTCACAGGAGCTACCGATCAACGAAAAGGCTATTTTGAAACGGTAGATAAAGGTACTATTTTTTTAGATGAAATTGGAGAAATGCCAGTGGGTACGCAAGCCCGACTTTTGAGGTTGTTAGAGAGTGGAGAATTTATAAAAGTGGGAAGTTCTAAAACCCAAAATACAAATGTTAGAGTGGTGGCAGCTACCAACGTAGATTTGCTCGAAAGCGTTACTAATGGTAAATTTAGAAAAGATTTATATTATCGCCTCAACACAGTGCCAATCAATGTTCCATCGCTGCGAGAGCGTAGAAATGACATAGAAATGTTGTTCAAATATTTTGTTAATAATTATTTTGAATCGAATAAAACATTGAAAATAATCTTAGATCCTGAGGCGATGAGTATGTTGAAAAATTATACCTGGCCAGGCAATATTAGAGAATTGAAAAACACCTCTGAGCTACTTTCTGCGCTTGCCAATGAGCCACTTTTAAATAAACAAATGCTACTCAGTTTAATACCCAAATTATCACAAAATAATTTACCGGCATTACACAATAATCCAGAATTATCAAGCAACAACGGGGGGTTTCAAGAACGTGAAATTATGTTTAAATATTTGATGGACATGAAAAACGACTTGAATGACCTAAAAAAAGTTACACTCAAACTCATGCAGATAAACAACGTAACAAGCGATTTTTTAGATGAAAATGCCTACGATAATACACCTCAACAAAACGAAAACTCGAGTGCAAACACAAGCCAATACACCCCATCTACTATCACTCTGAGCTCACCTACCAAAGAGACTCCGATAAAAAACATAGAATTAGAAGAAATAAAAACACTAGAAGCTATGGAAATAGATATGATTACTAAAACACTAAAAAAACATAAAAATAGAAGACGAGACGCAGCCCTAGAGTTAGGTATAAGCGAGCGGACATTGTACAGAAAAATCAGCGAACATGGGTTATAAAATTTATACTGTTGTGCCGATTATTTTTTTGCTAATGTTCACGGCAATGCTAGGTGGATGCGGTATTTATTCTTTCACAGGCGCTTCTATATCACCTGACATCAATTCTATTAAAATCGATTATTTTGAAAATCAATCAGCTATTATCAACGCACAATTGAGCCAACAATTCACTCAACGCTTACGGGATAAATTCATCAACGAAACCAATCTTGTAG
Source organism: Sphingobacteriales bacterium (assembly GCA_043768865.1). Lineage (GTDB taxonomy): Bacteria > Bacteroidota > Bacteroidia > Chitinophagales > JAYVJZ01 > JAYVJZ01. Next base: position 11,020 of record JAYVJZ010000013.1, on the reverse strand, counting down.
TGACCGATAATGCCGCTAAATATGACGTGCAATTGAAAGGAATTATCACCACTTATAATATCACTTCTATAGCCTCACAAGCCAATGAAACAGCCGCTCAATCGAGGCTTACGATAGGTGTGAGTGTTGAATATATTAATACAAAAAACGAACTACAAAATTATACAAAATCATTCACTCGTTTTGTTGATTTCAGCAATGCTGCCGTGTTTGAAAGCATAGAAAAACAACTTGTTGATGAGATAAATGTTTTATTAGTGGACGATATTTTTAATAGAACTTTTGCTAATTGGTAAACGTATTTGTATCAAAATTAAAGTTACCAATTCAATCGTGGCGAAGGGCAGCTGCTAGTGGTCGCAAAATCATTTATCAAATATTGATAATAAGCTGTGATGCCTATCATAGCTGCATTGTCGGTACAATATTGTAGTATCGGAATGTATGTTTTATAACCGTTTGATTCCATGTTTTTAATTCTTTTTCGTAGTTCGCTATTCGCCGAAACACCTCCTGCTATAGCTATTGAAGTAATTTTATGTGCCACTGCTACTGTCTCTAGTTTATTCAAAAGTTGTGTTAAAATACTATGCTGATAAGAAGCACATATATCATTGATATGTAAGTCTATAAAGGCTTTTGACTGTTTGTTTACCCAATACAAAAGGGCAGTTTTTAGGCCACTAAAACTAAAATTTGTACCCTCAATATTAGATGTAGGAAACACAAATGCATGTGGGTTGCCTGTTTGAGCGTATTTATCAATCAAAGGACCCCCCGGATAGGGCAACCCTAATATCTTAGCCCCTTTATCAAATGCCTCTCCAGCCGCGTCATCTATAGTCTGACCAAGCAATTCAAACGCTAAAGGGTCGTTTACTTTTACCAATTGTGTATGTCCGCCCGATACGGTCAAACATAAAAATGGAAACGACGGCGTGGAGTCTCCAATCAAATGGGCCATGATATGTGCTTTCATGTGATGCACTTCAATAGCAGGAACCCTTAAACATTGTGCCATCGATTTGCCAAACATTGCACCAACTAACAACGACCCAATCAAGCCAGGACCATTGGTATAAGCTATTGCATCTAATTGACTTAAATCAATTTTTGCCACTTTCAGGCTTTCAGCTACTACAGGAATGATATGCTTGACATGATCGCGTGAAGCTAATTCAGGCACCACGCCCCCCCAATTTTCATGCACTTTTTGTGTAGCCGTAACATTACTCAACACTTCATTATTACACATAATAGCTACGCTCGTGTCATCGCAACTCGTTTCGATAGCTAAAAGAAATATATTTTTTTTCACCTTAATCTTATTTTAAAAATGATTATCTCAACTGTTTGTATATTTGTGCAAGTATATGAATATTTATCAAAATTACGAAACCATAATTGGATTAGAAGTTCACGCTCAATTGCTGACCAAAAGCAAAGCGTATAGCAACGACAGCAATGCTTTTGGACATGCACCTAATGAAAATATTAGTTGTGTAACTCTTGGATTGCCTGGCACTTTGCCGGTTGTTAATCAAGTAACAATCGATTATGCTATAAAATTAGGGTTAGCTTTGGATTGTAAAATTAGAGAAGTAAATGAATTTGCTAGAAAAAATTATTTTTATGCAGATTTACCCAAAGGATATCAAATCACACAAGACAAAACGCCTATTTGTACAGATGGTAAGATACGATTTACTGTTAAGAATGAGGACGGTACGAGCTATGACAAAACAGTTGGTATCACAAGGATACACATGGAAGAAGATGCAGGTAAATTAATTCATGATTTAGATCCTTTTTTTACTCTTATTGATTTGAATCGGGCCGGCGTACCCCTGCTTGAGATAGTGAGTGAGCCTGACTTGCGCACAGCACAAGAGGCGTATCAGTATTTGACTGAAATACGAAAAATTGTACGTTTTTTAGATGTCTGTGATGGGAATATGGAGGAAGGTTCTTTGCGTTGCGATGTCAATGTTTCTGTAAAGCTAAAATCTGAGACACAATGGGGTACACGCATTGAAGTAAAAAATATGAACTCAATCCGTAATGTCAAACGGGCTATTGAGCACGAAACTAAACGCCAAATAGATTTTATAGAATCTGGTGGAATAATTACCCAAGAAACTAGAAATTTTGATGCTATAGCGGGAACTACGAGTGCATTGCGAGCCAAAGAATCGGCTAATGATTACAGATATTTTCCTGAACCCGATATGCCTCCTGTTATTGTAAGTGCAGCCTACGTAGAGGAAATAAAAAATACAATGCCAATGTTGCCTAAACAGTTGAGCATTAAGTATCAAAATGAGTTTGGATTGAGTGCTTACGATGCACAGCTACTTAGCGATGACAAAGATTTTGCTGCTTATTTTGATTGTTTAATTCTTGAAAAAAGTAATGCAAAGGCCGCAGCAAATTTTATGATTGGACCTATCAAAAATCATCTCAATCAATCGGGATCAACCATACTAGATTTTCCCATATCACCTATCAGAATCGCTCAATTGTTGCAGCTTGTAGAGAACAAAAAAATTAGCCAAACAGCAGCTCAGTCGATACTTTTTGAAGAATTGTTGCTGCAAGATATTGATCCACTTGATATTGCTATTCGCAAAAATATTTTAATGCTTAATGATGATACCGCATTAAATGAAATAGTAAAAGCCACATTAGTAGCGCTGCCCGATAAGGTACTTGAATATAAAAATGGCAAGAAAGGATTAATAGGATTGTTCGTAGGAGATGTAATGAAACGCAGTGAGGGAAAGGCTGATCCACAAAAAGTGAATGCACTTTTAGTTTCAGCATTAGCTTGAAAGAAATGAATTAATAAAAACTTTTAACCAAAAAATATTTTTAAACTAAAAAAATAGATGTTTATGAAAAAAATTGTATTGATGTCAGTATCCTTTGCTATGCTGTTTGTAGCCTGCAAAAATGGCGGTGGAGGCAGTATAAGCGGTACTATCGCTAATGCTCCCGACGGCAAAGTCATACTTGAAGATTTATCTACTCAAGCCGTTAAGGCACTAGATACTGCCGATGTCAAGGGCGGCAGCTTTTCGTTCGATTACAAACCAAGTGCTATGCGTATAGGTAGGATTCGATTTAGTGATAACAAGTCGTTTATGTTGATTATGGAATCAGGTACTTCTATTGAAGTAAAGGGAGATATTACAGCGCCAACCAAGCTCTCTTTTGTGGGTTCAGCGGCTTCTCAAGTATATACTAATTTCTTAGATAAAATGGCAGCAGGGCCAGACAATGCGTATGCGCAAGGGTTCTTAGATACAGTCTCTAATCCTTTGGTAGCCCTACTTACTGTCAATTATCTTAACCCTGAACAGCATTATAAAGTATATCTAAAAGTAAATGATAAGTTGCAAAGCCAATTGTCTGGCAGCGATTATGCTCAACAGATGAGCGCACAAATGGTGCAAATGAAAGCACAACAAGATATGGCCTCTGGCAAGCCTGCCCCGAACATTGAATTACCTAATCCTGATGGCAAATTGATGAAATTATCTTCATTGAAGGGCAAAGTAGTATTAATTGATTTTTGGGCTAGTTGGTGCCGCCCGTGTCGTATGGAAAACCCAAATGTAGTAAAGGCTTACAACCAATACAAAGACAAGGGTTTCGCTGTATATAGCGTATCTTTAGATAACGATAAAGCCAAATGGATTGATGCTATTAAACAGGATGGTTTGATTTGGAGCAACCATGTAAGCGAACTAAAAGGTTGGAATAGCTTGATAAGCAAAGAGTACGGAGTGGTTTCAATACCTAAAACTTTTCTACTCGACAAAGAAGGTAATATCGTTGCAAGCAACCTAAGAGGCGAAGCTCTAGAAGCTAAATTAGCTGAATTGTTGCCATAATATAATGCGAAATTTTAAAATAAAAGGGGGAGATCAACTAGTTTGATATCCCCTTTTTTGCTTTTGTATAAGGTTATAAATTTTTTATAATTTGTGCTGCTAATTCAGCTAATATTTTATGATCTATTGTTAATTTTGTACGAGTAAAATTTAAGTCATCAGCACTATTGATAGGGACTAAATGCAAATGTGTATGAGGCACTTCTAAGCCAATAGTAGCGATACCAATGCGCTTGCAAGGCACACATTTTTTTATTGCTTTTGCTATTGGTTGAGCAAATACTAAAAGTTGTTGCAATATTGAAATTTCATGGTCAAAAATATAATCGATAGGCAATTTTGGTACAATCAAAACATGACCAAATACAAGCGGCTGTATGTCAAGGAATGCAATGAAGTTATTGTCCTCAGCCACCTTGTGGCAGGGCATTTCACCAGTAATTATTTTAGTAAATAAAGTCATTTTATTTTTATTAATTTGGTGTGAAATTATGTTTTATTTTGGTATTACGTACTAATCATAAAGTAAACTACATGTAATGCAAAGGCAAATGAATAGCACAATCACTAATTTGGTTTTTTTTAATGAATAGTAGTAATAATTTGAATTGCACATTTAGATTACATTTTTCGTGAGTTATTAGTTAGATTTATATTGATTTTTGGTACAATTTTTTCTTTTTTTTGATAAGATAAAAATTGCCTAGAGCGAATCTAATGTTGCTAAAACTGCTTGTTGTAGCAGCTATTATGTTTAGAAAACACTTCAACATACAAACGTAAACCCAATGTTTCTAGCTTTTAAAAACCATATTTTTTATTCAATTTTTTTGTTGTATTTTTGAGTAGATGAAACATTATTCGGTACTCATTTTATTGTATTTTTTATTACAAAACACAAACGCTCTCTATGCTCAGCAAGGGCTGATGACGGGGCTTCCAACGTTATTGCCTGCGGCGCAGCACACGAGTATGATGGGGTTGAAACCCAACCTGCTTTCGGTATATTTAGGAAGTAGGGTGCAGTGGATATCAATTCCACAGGCGCCTTTTAGTATAAACTTTCATGCCTCTATGCCACTAGATTATTATAAAGTAGCATTTGGTATTGGAGTTGAGCGCAGTGTTACAGGGTTGCTCACAACCTCAAGTATATCAGGCTTAGGTTGTAAATTTTTTACAATTTCAAATTACCAATTTAGAGTTGGTTTTGGTGCTAAAGCGCAGCAAGTAGGATTGAATGGTACTGCGATACGGACACCTGACGGGCAATATTCAGGGGCATTCACACACAATGACAATACGTTGCCAATTACACAAATTTCTAAATTTGGTATAGATGCAGAAGCGAGTTTAGGTTTTGTTTCAAAGCGTGGTTTTGTTTCTATTTCAACTAAAAATATACTTTCAACTAATTATAATTTTATAGGTATTGGAGGCGAATCAACGTTTAAAAATTCTCGAATGCTATCGCTTGTTAGTGCATACAGATGGGCGTGCAACTCATCTCTTACAGTAGAACCCAACGTATCGTTATCTACTAATTTTGTTGCAACTCAAAGTCTGATTGGAGCAACATTTTATTTTTTAAACAATATTTATGCAGGGGTAGCGTTTAGAGGTTATGATAATGTTTCAAATAGTGGAGTGGCTGCTAACTTTGGCTTGACTTTTGATAACAATTTACGAATAGCGTATCAAATAGAAAGTGCAGCAGTTGGATTACGGACACGGTTGGGTTTTAGCCATGAAGTCGGGTTAGTTTATGATATACAATCAGTAGTGCGTTTGCGTCAACCAAAAATTATTTATAATCATCGATATTTATAATCTACATGAACCATTAAAAATCACAAAAGGCAATTTTTTTTTAAGAAATTTTTTTTTTTAAGATTTTTTTAATAATTTTACAATCTCAATTAATATTATAACAATATGAAAAACCTTCTTAAATCGTTGAAAGGCTACCATTTTTTAACCCTGTTTTTTCTGGGTTTAGTTTTGGTTTTAACATCTTGTAGCTCGGGTGATTACCAAGGGCAATTGTTAGGCAAACTTGACAGACCCAAATGGCGTAATATCAACCCATACGGCATGGTTTACATACCGTCTGGTTTCTTGCATGTAGGTCCTAGCGATGAAGATATAAATCGTGCTTTAACCTCACGGGCGAAGTCGGTTTCTATACAAGGTTTTTACATGGATGATACCGAAATCACCAACAACGAATACCGTCAATTTGTGGACTGGACGATGGATTCGATAGCACATAGAATGCTAGGTGCAGAGCATTTGATGAACGAAGGCGAAGAAAATGAACGCATCGATTGGTCATCGCCTATTTATTGGGACGATCCTGAGGTACATGAGTTATTATCATCGTTGTATTATCCAAAAAATGAATCGTTGTGGGGTGCCAATGAAATTAACCCTGACAAAGTAATATATCAATGGGTTTGGTATGACTGGGATGAAGCCGCTAAACGCACCAACGGTGGTAAGTCTCGAACTAGTTTCCGTCATACAGAGCCTATAAAAGTGTATCCTGATACTTTATGTTGGATACGAGATTTTTCTTATTCGTACAACGAACCTATGGCACGTAATTATTTTTGGCACCCTGCGTTTGACGATTATCCAGTGGTTGGTGTGGGTTGGAAACAAGCTAATTCATTTGCTAAGTGGCGGTCTGATTTTTGGAATTCTTACAAACGTGAGAGTGGAGAAACAATGTATGAAGATTACCGATTGCCTATCGAAAACGAATGGGAATATGCCGCTAGAGGTGGTTTAGAAGAATCGCCATATCCTTGGGGTGGGCCGTATGTTCGCAATCGTAAGGGTTGCATATTAGCGAATTTTAAACCAGGTCGTGGTAATTATCCTGAAGATGGCGGGTTTTATACTGTTCGTGCAGATGCCTACAATCCCAATGATTATGGACTTTATAACATGGCAGGCAACGTAGCTGAATGGACAAGTTCAGCATTTGAAGAAAATGGGTACAAGTTTGGTCATGATTTGAATCCAAATGTACGTTATGACGCCAAAGATGATGATCCTGAGACAATGAAGCGAAAAGTTATTAGAGGTGGTTCATGGAAAGATATCGGATATTTTATACAAACGGGTACACGTAATTATGAATATCAAGATAGCACAAAGTCTTATGTTGGTTTCCGTTGCTTGCTAACTTTCTTAGGTCGTTCAAAAGGCGATTTTGAATAAACATGTAACAATACCAAAGTAATTACCATCCTCAATTTAAAAGTTTTTAACAAAGAGTAATAATATATAACCCCTTAAAATTTAAAAGAAACAATGTCAATTCCATTTCACGAAAAAGACGGATTCAAAAGATTAAAAAATTTAATAATTGGCTTAGGTGCTTCTGTTGTATTAGTTGGAGCATTATTCAAAATCATGCACTGGCCGTATGCTAACGAAATGCTACTAGTAGGTATGCTTACAGAGGCTTTTTTGTTTGCTATGCTAGGTATTTTGCCACCACACCAAGATTATTATTGGGAGAAAATATATCCTGGGTTAGACAAAGCACCTGACCATGCAATGATGAAAGGGCTAAAACCCGTTACTGCGGCTACTTTAAATATTGGTGGAAGTGGAAGTGGTAGTAGTTCAACAGCTGCTTTAGATAAAATGCTGGACAATGCTAAAATCGGCCCCGAGCTAATTGAAAATTTAGGTAAAAACTTGCGTTCACTCGGTGATCAGGTGAGCAAGCTATCTGATATCTCTTCTACCTCAGTTGCTACAAGTGAGTTTACAAAAAATGCGAATGACGCTTCACAAGCATTGTCTAAAATGACAGGTGCTTACGCAGGTGCCGCAGGTGCTTTGGAAAAAATGAACAATGCTCAAGCGGATACTGTTAAGTACCACGAACAAGTACAACAAGTATCTAAAAATTTGGCACAATTAAATGCAATGTATGAGCTAGAATTACAAGATACCAATTCGCACCTAAAGGCGATGAACAAATTCTACGGTAGCCTAACCACAGCGATGGGTTCGCTCGAAGAGTCGGTTAAAGATACAGAAAAATACAAAGAAGAAATGGGACGTTTGGCTAAACAACTTACTTCATTGAACAATGTATATGGTGGTATGTTAAATGCTATGACGATAAAAGGATAACACGCAGAATAATCAAATTGATATTCTATTAATCAAATTATTAAACGCCCAAATTAAATATAAGTAAAACAACATGTCAATTCCAAAGGAACCCAGACAACTGATGATTAACCTCATGTACTTGGTACTTACTGCGCTCCTTGCGTTGAATGTATCTGCTGAGATTCTTAATGCTTTTAAAATTGTAAACAATTCGATTGTTAAATCTAATGAAAACATATCTAATAAATGTACAACTACCATGCAGAATTTTGCGGCAGCGCTTGACGATGACAAAGTAAAAGCCAATCCAAAGAAAATGGAAAAAATACAGTCGGGTTTGGACCAGGCTAACAAGGCTCAAGAAATGGTGAAGGTAATGCAGGCATCTTTAGATGCATATATTAAAAAAATTGAAGATGCTGCAGGTGGATATATCGAAGATCACGGTGTGAGAAAGTTAAGTAAGGAAGACGATACTGAAGGGCCAAATAGAATTATGATAGAAGAAAAAGAAGGTATGAAATTAAAAAGTGAGCTTGAGAAATTTAAGCAAGATTTAGTAGCATTGTTGCCAGATTCCATTGACGCCGATCGTACAAAATTTGACAAAGACTTACCACTTTATATTGATGAATATAAAGGAGAAGGTGGGAGTGTAGTTGATTGGGCTTATGGAAATTTTCATAGTGTTCCAGCTATTGCAGCTATCACAATTTTAAATAAATACAAAAATGACGTTCAAAATTCCGAGAGTATTTTATTGGATAAATTGTACTCTTTAGCTATGCAAGAGAAAGCTGCCAAGCAATTAGTTTTCGATTCGTATGCCCCGCTAGTAGCCGCAGAAAGTGGATATGTAATGCAAGGTCAAACATATGAAGCTAAGATTATGTTAGGTGCATTTAGTAAAAATGTTAAAAACATGAGTGTAAATGCAGGTGGTAGTAGCTTGCCTGTTGTAGATGGTATCGCTATTTACAAAGCAAATGCTTCTGGTTTGGGTGAAAAATCATTCAGCGTTTCTGTTTCTTTTGACGACCCAAATACAGGCAAAACAGAAACCTATAAAACAGAAGCAAAATATATGGTAGGTGCTCCTGCCGCGGCTGTTTCAGCTGACAAAATGAATGTGTTCTATATAGGTGTAGATAATCCTGTTTCAGTTTCAGCGAGTGGCGTTCCTCCTAGCTCTGTTAATGCTTCCATAGCTGGTGGTGGAGGGTCTATGTCGCCTGGGGGCAACAAAGGTCAATACACAGTGCGTGTAAGTACTCCTACTCCCAAAGACGCCCCAGCATTCATTAGTGTAAGTGCTGAAGTTGATGGAAAGCAGGTTAATATGGGAAAATTTCCATTTCGTGTAAGAAAAATACCTGATCCAGTACCTAAAGTTGGCACAAAAAGTGGTGGTGGTATGAAGACAGGAGAGTGGAAAGGTCAAGGGGGTGTGATGGCTATTTTAGAGAATTTTGAGTTCGATGCACGATTTGATGTACTATCTTTTACTCTAGGCTATACTCCCAAAAGAGGAGATTATACAGAATCAGTGGTTGTAGGTGCACGTTGGGGTTCAAGCCAACCATTAATAGATAGGGCAAAACCAGGTGATCAATATTATATAGATAACATAAAAGCTAAAGGGCCAGACGGATCAGTAAGAACACTTCCTACTATTTCTTTCAAAATAATGTAATTTTAAATCAAAATGCAAAAGATATGATAATATTAAAAAGGTTTTCATTGTTGCTACTCGCATTAGTTATGTTTACTAATCAAGGGTTTAGCCAGACTGTTTCGTCCAACGTTCGTGACGGTATATATGATCGTTTTACATATAAAGAACGCAAAATACTCGCTTATGATCATATACGTGAAGCTGATGTATTCTGGGAAAAACGTATTTGGCGTGTTATAGATTTGCGTGAAAAGATGAACCTACCGTTTACCTACCCTATTATGCCTTTTATTACGATTTTGCTAAATGCTGCTAAAACTGGTGAAGTAACTGTCTATAACGGTGTAGATGATAATTTTATTACTCCTATTACGCCCGATGAGTTAAGTCAAACATTATCTACCACAGATACAATACCTTATGTTGATCCGGTTACTTATGAAGAATCTTTCAAAGTTATTAATAATGACTTTGATCCTGCAAAAGTTCAAAAGTTTCGTTTGAAAGAAGACTGGGTTTTTGATGAAGAAACCTCGACACTTGTTGTACGAATCTTAGGTATAGCTCCAATAATGGATAAAATTGACGATCAAGGCAACAACCGAGGTGAGATGACTATGTTTTGGGCATATTATCCTGATTTGCGTCCGGTGCTAGTGCATTTTGAAACATTCAATCCATTCAATGATGGTGTCAAAATGACGTGGGAAGATATATTTGAAATGCGAATGTTTTCTAGTTATATCTACAAAGAAAGTAACGTATATGACCGCAAAATTAAAGATTATTCTGAAGGTATTGATCGATTATATGAAGGTGAACGTATAAAGCAGCAGATTTTTGAAAAGGAACATGATCTTTGGCATTTTTAAATTATTATTTATATTGATTAACTAATATGTACAAAGCTCAAATTAAAAACTTGAGCTTTTTTTTAAATTTTATTTGAATAGTAACTATTTTGAAAGTCTTGCTTGACTTATATAAAATTAAAAATCCATATAATGGACTAGGTCAATTTTCAATACAATTATTAGAAAGTGTAATGAAAATTAATAGTTCGATAGATTGGCATGGTTTAGTTCCTGCTCAGAATAATATAATTTTGCCAAATAAATTAATTCAACACAGGAGCAGTATAATCAATAATTTATTTCGATTTACGCAAGATTCTTATTCCCTATGGCACAGTCTGCAGCAGCAGCCTATTCATTTGCCAAACAAGAAAACTCCACATTTGGTTACTATTCACGATTTGAATTTCATTCAGACTAAAAATTATTTCAAACAAAAAAAGTATTTATTTAAT
>JAYVJZ010000012.1:0-3374 GCA_043768865.1 Sphingobacteriales bacterium | reverse complement strand
AGAAAATCAACTAAACGATAGACCAAGAAAAAGATTTAACTTTGAAGCACCTAACAAAATTTTTAATCAAAAAGTTGCATTTACAACTTGAATCCTGGTTTTTTTTGTTTTCGTTTTATTTTATTTAGTTTAATAACATAGCCTCGATAGCTATTTTTACAACAGCTACGTTGGGCAACATTACTTTTTCTAGGTCTATATTAAGAGGCACAGCTGGAAAATCTTTCGCCCCAATAATCTGTATAGGAGCGTCTAAGTATCTAAAACATTGCTCTGACATGCGGCCTGCTACGGCTTGCAAAAACGAATTTGTTACCTGCTCTTCTGTGAGCATAATGCACTTGCCATGTTTTTTGATGGTATCACTAACGGTAGTTTCGTCCATAGGGTAGAGGGTTCGCAGGTCTATAATTTCAATACAACCTTCATACCCCTTAGCTGCATTTAATGCCCAATGTACACCCATGCCATAGGTGATTATACACAAACTAGCACCTAGCTTCACCTGCATAGTATCGGCTGCCAACGCAACCCTAGCCTTGCTGAGAGGGATTATGTATGCCTCGTCAGGCTGCGGTGTCATTGCCTCTTGCGTACCCGGCACTTTACTCCAATACAACCCTTTGTGTTCTAGCATGACTACAGGATTGGGGTCGTAATACGCTGATTTTAATAGGCCCTTCATGTCGGCAGCATTGCTTGGATATACTACTTTGATGCCTTTGATGCTTGTCATAATAGCCTCTATACTACCGCTGTGGTATGGGCCACCGCCGCCATAAGCACCTATAGGCACACGCAATAGCGATGCTACAGGATATTTACCATTGCTCAAAAAATAACTTTTGGCTGCCTCTACGATGAGCTGATTCAAGCCTGTGAATATATAATCTGCAAATTGTATTTCTACTATCGCCTTTACGCCAACGGCACTTAACCCCACAGTAGCCCCTACTATGTAGGCCTCTTGTATAGCTGTGTTGAACACCCGGTGGTCGCCGTGTTTTTCTGCCAACGTAGCCGCCTCTCTAAACACGCCTCCTAACCGCCGACCTACATCTTGCCCAAACAATACCGCCTCGGGATGCTTACGCAATAGTTCGTCGCAGGCATGAAGAGCGGCATCAACCATGACTACTTTAGCAGCAGCGGCAGGGGCTCTTTCACCCAATTCGGCAGTAACAGTACTAGGAGCAAATTCGTGATTATAAAGCAGGTCTGCAGTGGGTTCTGCTGCTTTTGTAGCACGTTGAAAATCACTTTCTACGTCTGCTATTGCCTCATTTTGTATGCGCTCCATCGTTTGCAGGTCTATACCTTCTTGCAATAAAAGTTTTTTTAATTTTGGAAATGGATCATCCTTAGCGTGCTTCGACAAGTCGGCTTCGCTGCGGTACCATTCCTTTCGCACCCCTGATGTGTGATGACCTAATAGGGGCACTTTAGCATGCAATAGCACGGGTGCACGCTTGGTGCGTAGATATTCTATTGCAGTTTGAACCGATTTATATGACTCCTTAAAATCACTACCGTCGCATCGCATTCTCTTCATGCCTTTGAATCCCTGAACATACTCAAACGCATCCATAGTGCGCGCTTCGTCGCTACTTACCGATATGCCCCAGTCGTTGTCTTGTACTAGGTAGAGTATAGGCAACTGCTTGAGTACAGCGAATTGCATGGCCTCACTCACCTCCCCTTCGGTTACCGAACCGTCCCCTAATGAGCATACCACTATGCTTTGTAGAGCAGGGTCTAACACGCCTTGCAGTTCTAAATATTGAACCCCCTGTGCCATACCTGTGGCAGGTATTGCTTGCATGCCTGTGGCACTGCTTTGATGGGGTATTTTGGGTCTATCAACGAGCTTGGACGATGGGTGAGAATAATAAGAACGACCTCCACTGAAATAGTCATCACCCTTGCCTAACAACTGCAACATCAACTCATAAGGGGTGAACCCTAGACCCAATAACATAGCATCGTCACGGTAATAAGGTGCTACATAATCTTGCGGCAGCAATTGTAATGCAACGGCAAGTTGTATGGCCTCGTGCCCACGCGATGTAGAATGTACGTATTTGGCTACCGAGCGGTTATCTTCGTACACTTGTGCCATGTGCTTGGCTTGGCATAGCAGCGAAAAGGCTTTCTTTAAATATTGTGATTCCATTTAGATGGGCTTAATGTAATAATACAAAGGAGTGGGCTTTGCGAAGGCATATTTAATGGTAATTATACAACAATCACTTTTATATAGTTATGATGAATATAAAAGTAAACTGCTGATAACAAATGTACTAATAAATTATATAACCGCTGAAAAAATGCTAAAATGTTTTCAACTATTTTTAGTTGTTTTACGCTACAATTAATAGGTGGATTTTATATACAGCGCACGATGCCAGTCTGTACGCTATCCTTTATCCTTCATGCACTTAATAGTTCATGCAATGTGTTTTTTTATCTCAATTCTATTCAACCCAACTATACACCTTTGTTGTTTTATACTTTTATATAAAATGGAGGTGCATACTATACTACTAACCAATTGCATTCTTAAAAAAAATACAAAAACAAATATACGCTAACGAAGCCTGTACTGCACAGGCTCTGCGTTGTAGAGAAAATTAATACTAGTTTGAGCTATTGATTTATCTCCACTTGATCCCCGTTCACAAGCTCCTCACCGCCCGTGGCTACTATGATTTCACCTGCTGCTAAACCAGATAGTATTTCTGTATAATCACCACCATGTTTGCCTGTTATAACGACACGTTTTTCAACTAGTGCAATGCCCCCATTTTCCTTAATTACAAAAAGATAATCGCCCTCATCACTACTTTGAATACTATTGCTTGGAACGCTGATCGCACTGAGGTTTTCGTAGTCTTTCACTTTTATTTTTGCGACCATGTTCGGTTTTAAATCACGCGTATCACCCGGGCGTATTTCTACACTAAATCCACGATTGATAGGGTCTATCACATTGCTAATAGCACGTATGCGAGCAGAGGATGTTTTGTTAATATCAGGAAAATTAACAATCACATTATTGCCAGTTTTCACTTGCCCGATATACGTATCTGCGATGTTGCATGTTACTTTCAAGTCGTTGAGATTAACAATACGAAACGATGGAAACCCCGGTGCTACGGCCTCTCCGTCCTTTGACACCACCTCGTCCACTGTGCCACTGATAGGAGAATGTATTTTGTACATATCGTACTGCTTTTGCATCGTGCTTATCTGCTGCTCTATCGATGTAACGTTGTTCTTAGCACTCAGGTATTGAATCTCGGTGCCTATACCTTGGGTCCATAAGTTGTTTTGCTTCTGATACAAATCTTTTGCAAACAAAAGTTGCGTCCTGA
>JAYVJZ010000011.1:0-21904 GCA_043768865.1 Sphingobacteriales bacterium | reverse complement strand
ACTATTTTGAATTTATAAAAATTATAAACAGCTCATTCTTACTAAATTATTAGTCTCAATTAATTCTTCTATCGTTGGATTGGAACAAAAAATTGCATTCTGTAACGCCTTATCTACAATTTCAGCAATTTGCAAAAACGTAATTTTATCTTCTAAAAAAGCCTGAACCGCTATTTCGTTAGCCGCATTCAAAACACATGGCATATTACCTCCTTTTTGCATTGCCTCTAGTGCTAATGTCAAACAAGAAAACGCAACAATATCTGGCTTTTCAAAAGTTAAAGTTGGGTATTTTAAGAAATCGAAACGCTCAAAATTGTTTTTAAACCTTTGTGGGTAGGTTAGAGCATATTGAATAGGCAATTTCATGTCAGGCAACCCTAGCTGTGCTTTCATACTTCCATCTTCAAATTGTACTATGCTATGTATTATACTCTGTGGATGCACAATTACATCAATTTTATCGGCAGATAAATTGAATAACCATTTGGCCTCGATACACTCTAACCCTTTATTCATAAGCGTTGCAGAGTCAATAGATATTTTAGCACCCATGCTCCAATTGGGGTGCTGTAAGGCAATAGATTTGGTAACGTATTTCAATTCATTCAACGATTTACCTCTCAGAGGGCCTCCACTCGCAGTCAATATTATTTTCTCAATTGGGTTGTGAAACTCACCTGCCAAACATTGAAATATAGCACTATGCTCAGAATCTACAGGCAATATATTCACCCCTTTTTCTTTGGCTAATTGGGTTATATAATGACCTGCCACTACCAGCGTTTCCTTGTTGGCTAGAGCAATAGTTTTGTTCGCATTAATAGCCGCTATAGTAGGGCGTAAGCCACTAAAACCAACAGTTGCCGTCAAGACCATATCTATCGAATCCATACTTAAAACATCACAAGCTGCATCTATACCTGCATAAACTATAATATTTGAATGGGTAAGATTTTTAGATACTATTTCATATTTACTTTCGTCAATGATAACAACCACATTGGGTTGAAATTCTAGGGCTTGTTTGGTTAATAAATCAACATTGGTATTAGCAATCAACACTTCTAGTTGCAACATATCTGGTAATTGTTTTATCACCTCTAAGGCTTGCGTACCTATGCTTCCTGTGCTGCCGTATATGGCAATTCCTCTTTTCAAAATTTATAATAATTTAAAATGTGATTAGTAAAAAAGTGGCTTTTAGTCGAAAAAATTCCAATCAAACCCTAACTGAATTCCAGTTGGGAAAATAGGATATAAAGGCAATGCATAATTTTGTTTTCGTAATATTATTGATTGCAAATTGTTGGATTTTAATAAAAAATTAAACCTTTTAATAGTCATCACTGCATAAAAATCTAACAAGGGTAGCGTTGATGTAGGCACCAAATCGGAGGTAAAATTATGAATATCAGGTGCATAGAACATTGAATTAAAACTACTACGGTATTGCATCACAGAACCTAACGAAACAAATGAACTGTATAATTTGAACTGATATGACACATCATTTATCAGCTGCAAAACAGGTAAATCAATATTGCTATTTGGTGAGATAGCAGTCAGCAAGACTCGTGATTTAAAGTAAATTTTATTTACATTATTATTAAAAAAAAAATGTAGTAAATTAACGGTATAACCTTGTTTGTCTTGGAATGCTCCTTGCTGAAATTTATAAAATATGGCATTTTTTTTATTTGAATAGGTGTACGTTATTGATAGTTTATTTTTGAGTTGCAGGGATAATGCAATTGTGTTATTTTGTATAAAATCAAATGAGGTATTCCATTGTGTATGATTTCCGTAAAAAACCGACTGATTGATGCTAGGCTTATATTTAGCATGTGTAATTGTTGCGAAAAAATTAAATTTAGTATTCACTTTTTTAGTTAATTCAATGGTAAAATCTGTTCCATTTTTATTAAATCCATCTAAAAAATATTGAACAGAAAAGCGTGATAAGATTCCAAACTTTAGCTTAGTAGAAATCTTAGCATGTAAGCTACTATTTGCAAATAAAGTATCGAACGAATTGTGTATGTATTTTGTATTTGAATAGGTAAGATAAAAAAGACCTGTAAGGCTATTGGGGATCAACTTATTTTTATAAAAATCTTTGAAAGGTAGTATTTCAAACCCTACGTTAGTAGAAAAAATTGAACTAAAAGAAGTATCTCCACTTGCGATTGAGGCAATATAAAAATTTTGATAATAGGCTGAATCACTTATCGCATCCGTGTAATAGGCGTGTGTTTTAGTGAAATTACTTTCTAAAAAAAAACTATTTTTTAAAGGAGTTATCGATTTATCATCTTTGTTTGTATGCCGTTCAGGATAAAAAGTAGCCTTTGCATTTATACCTCGATTACCCACAGTATTGTTGGCTTTAATGTTTTGTGGCATGTTAGAATATTGTCTATTGAGCAGCGAAGCATATAGCGAATCGCTAGTAATACCGCCCGTTTCGTTTATTTTATGTTCGTTTGCAATACATTCAACTTGTAACTTAAAATTATTAGATTTGGTAGTAAACCCATACTGCAAAGCTGCATTTGTCATTTTTACTTTTTGTAGTTCACCGTTTACTAAGTTGCCCACTTCTACAAACAAACCTCTAGACGATGTTCTATCAAAAGTAATTGCAAACTGCTGACTATTGGTGATTTGCTTATAAAAATCAAATGCTATTTTTTGTTGTAATTGGCTTGCCAACTGATATTGAACGTGTGAATAAGTAGTACCTTTTTGTAACCATTTTAATTGTGAATGGTCAGTAAAATATATAGAACTAAGATAGTTTATTGGATCAAAAGTCTTGTTAATATTGGGTTCTAAGAGTATCGTAGGACTTGCAATATTGCTAAGATTTTGAAAAAAAAATTGATTGAGAGCTAATTTATTTTGAGTTATTAAGTTTATAATCGGTGTGCTTACTTCAGCTTTGGTTGATGGTTCAAAGTAGGTATTAGAATAAAAAGTAATTAAGGCAGAATCCAATGTAGGTAAGCTATCTCGTTTAATTTTTTGCAAGATATCTTGTGAATAAACAGTCGAAAAGAGTAAGTTAAGGACGACTAAAAATCTATACTTCATGTATTAATTTAGTTAAGATTTTTAGTAATTTAGGTTCTGTATCTTTTGCTACTTTTATTATTGCGTCAAGCGTAGTCTCTCGTAAGCGCTCGATAGGATAGCAAACATCTGTGATAATACTAAACACGGCGATACGCATTCCCGCTTGCTTTGCAACAATTACTTCAGGCACTGTGCTCATCCCAACCACATCGGCGCCTAACACAAATAACATTTTATATTCAGCTGGAGTCTCGAGATTGGGACCATTGACAGCTGCATAAACGCCTTCATGCAGTACGACGTTATTTTCAGTAGCAATTCGCTTCGCATTTTTGATCCAATTTTGGCAATATGCACCCAACATATCTGGAAATCGAGCACCAAATTCTATCGGGCTTTTTCCCCGTAAAGGGTTGTCTGATTGGAGATTTATATGATCATTTAAGACCATAATATCACCTAAATTATACGTTGGATTAATGCTACCTGCTGCGTTGGTTATCCATATATTTTCACATTTTAAAAACTGCAAAACCCTCACAGGCAGGACTACTTGTTGCATCGTAAACCCCTCATAATAATGAAACCTACCAAGAAAACAAAGTACGTTTTTGCCTTCAAAAATTCCTATAATTATTTTACCCTCATGCGATACCACGCTAGGCTCAGGCAACCCTTCAAGCTCGTTATAAGAAATAATTATTTGAGATTTGATGTAGTTTACAAAATCGTGTAACCCTGTTCCTAAAATAATTCCTAATTCAATTCTGGTTTGGCTTTTGGCCAGTATCGCCTCGACTATTTTTTGTATTGCCTTTACTTGCATCAGGATACAAAAGTAGGGAAATTATTTAGAAAAGTAACTATCTCAGACTCAAATTCAATAGCATTGTCAAGTAGTTCGATTTCAATGGGTTGCACATAATATTTTAAATTATTATCGACAAACCATTGACTAAAATAATGTAATCTAGCAGCATCTTTTTCAGTAGTTATGATACATTTATTGGTATCATCTATTCCATCAAACAGCAATTTAATCTTAGCCAAATCTGTAAAATTATAATTATGATGATCGTTGAAATGCAAGCTGACACAATGTTTGACCTTGTTGCTGATATATTCTTGCAGTGGAAGAGGCTGTGCAATACCCGTAACTAAAAGTACACTTGTGTTACATAACGATAATTGAAAACTTTGTTTGGTTACGGCTTCAAATAACGAACCATATACTATCTGTGAGAAAAAAACACGTTGATGTGGGAGTGGTAAAATTTTATTGATAATTTCATTTTTTTTTACACTAGTAAGATTAGTACATTTTGTGATTATAATACAGTTGGCTTTGGCGGCAACATTTTTGTCGTCGCGAAGCCCGCCAATAGGTAACCACCAGTCATCGGTATATAAATCGTTCATTTCAGTTAATAAAATATTGTACGAAGGTTTGACTGCTAAATGCTGAAAGCTGTCGTCCATAATTACCGTATTTATTTGCTCGTTAGTGTCTAATAAATGAGGTATTCCGATGGCTCTATTTTCACAAACTGCAATTGGAATATTCGGATTTTTTAAAAAATACATCATTGGCTCGTCGCCTATATCGCGATACGTACTAGTGCAGGTAGCGAGCCTAAAACCACTGCTGTACCTACCGTATCCTCTACTAATAATACCAGGATAATAGTTGTTTTTTAGTAAAAGATTTGCTATAAAAAGTGTGTGTGGTGATTTGCCCGTACCTCCTACTTTGATGTTACCAATCCCGATTACGGGAATATCAAAAGTAATTGAATGAAAAATTTGAGCTTTATAAAAAAATTTTCGTATATTTGAAATTACTATAAATAATAAAGAAATTGGGAATAAGAAATATTTCATTTAAGTAGTGTGAATAAATTATAATATGTGTTGAGCAACATTTTTTCAAATAAAGATAACAAAGATACTAAACAAGAACAACTATTTTTAATAGTATTGCTTGGGTACGCAATTTATTATGCATTATTGTGCATAAGTAGTGCTATTTTATTGCATTCTTTTGAATATTTAAGT
Source organism: Sphingobacteriales bacterium (assembly GCA_043768865.1). Classification (GTDB taxonomy): domain Bacteria; phylum Bacteroidota; class Bacteroidia; order Chitinophagales; family JAYVJZ01; genus JAYVJZ01. Next base: position 16,771 of record JAYVJZ010000011.1, on the reverse strand, counting down.
TATTTACTTTCTGCAATTATACTTTCGTGTTGTTTTTATTTTTCATTAAAAAAAATAAACGAGATACTATTTATTTTAGTAGTTTATACTATAAGTTTTACTACGTTATACTACGATCAAGGGTTGCAGAATGGGGATTGTTCATACCTGCATTATTTCATTTTAATAAACATGTTTGTGTTTCATAGCAAAAACCAAAAACCACATCAATTTTCGATATTATGCTTGATGCTGACTATGTTTTTTGTTTTAAATAATTTGACGCCGATTTTTGAAAATTCTATTGGCCTTTATAAATTCAAACACTTCTCAGACATTACATTTACACTAACTATAGGTGTATTGTACTTAAAATTTTATTTGAAAAACGATAAAATTCTAAAGAATAATTTAATCACAAGTTCTAATATGTTTAATAGTCTATTGATGAGCTCAGGAGACTATGTGTGCGTGATAGATAGCACCTATCGGATTAATTATTACAATACACAATTTGAACGAATATTCAAAAATTTGAGCAAAATAGAATTGTATAAAGGTTTGAATATTAAAGAAACGAAGCTGCACAATGAAGTGAATAATGATTTTAAAATAGCTATAGATAAAGCATTCAATGGTGATCGATTTACCAAAAAATTAAGAGAGAATAATCTCTCAAAAGACAATCCACTTTACAACATTGAATTTAGTTTTTTTCCAATTCACAATGAAAATGATTCTACTATAGCTATTGCAATAATTGGCTCTGACGTGAATGAAAAGCAAAGAAAAGAGCGCGATTTAATTATAAATGAAGAGCGTCTTTCAAATGCCTTGCAGGGCAGTAAAGAAGGCGTCTGGGATTGGGATTTTGTAAATAGCGTATTCTATATTTCAGACAATTATAAGCAGATGCTTGGATATTCAAATCATGAATTGGTCAATCGAATAGAGACATTCAAGGAATTGATACATCCTGAGGATAAAGACGCGGTGTTTCAATTGATAAATCAACATTTGATTAAAGAAACAGAATTTTATAAAGCAGAGTACAGAATGCGCTGCAAAGACGGTAGATATAAGTGGATAGAGTCGAGAGGCAAAGTAATAGAAACCAATGCAGACGGCACTCCTAGGCGGTTCACGGGTATTCATTCTGATATTTCATCTAAAAAAGAAAGTGATACAAAATTGGTAGAGTTGAAAGATTTTTATGAGAATATATTAGAAAATTCACCGATTTCTATTTTTGTATTTAATGAAAATACTATTTTAGAATTTGCCAACAAGCGCGCTATCAAAGGTGCTGCAACGCCTAATGACATTATCGGTTTTAGTTTAGATAAAATAATAAATGTATCAAAGCTTTTCAATGTTTCGATATTAAGAAAAATTAATAATTCGTTGAAGGAAGTGCTACAAACAAAAAAAGAAATTGTTACAATTGAAGAGAACTTAAACAAAAGTGGCACGGTGAATTATTTTCAAATTCGATTGCTACCGTCTTTTGATGTGTCTGGTAACATAAAAAAAATATTTGTTATAAGTGCAGATATTACAGAATTGAAAAAAGCCGAAGAAGAGATAATAAAGGCGAAAAATGAAGTTGAGAATGCGCTTAGTATCAAGCAGCAATTTTTATCAACGATGAGCCACGAGATACGCACTCCTCTCAACGGAATATTAGGGGTTACGAATGTACTAATAGACGAAAAACCAAGAACAGAGCAGCTTACAAACCTCAACATGTTGCTACACACATGTAAGCATCTTATTAATTTAGTGAATGATATATTAGATTTTAATAAAATAGAAGCTGGTAAAATTGAGCTTTATAACGAATATTTGAACCTCAAAGATGAACTCACGGCCAACATAAATACGCAGCGTTTGAATGCCAAAAAGAAAAAAATTAACTTTGAATTTAACTACGATGAAAGCATTCCTTCTTTGTTGTTTTTTGACGGGCTGAGGCTCAACCAAGTAATGAACAACTTGCTGAATAATGCTTTAAAATTCACAGAAGAAAATGGTACTATTTCTGTTCAAATCTCAAAAGTAAAGCAAACACAAAATTCAACACACGTTCGATTTGAAATTAAAGATAATGGTATAGGTATAGCCATAGAAAATCAATCTAAGGTGTTTGAAATGTTTTCGCAAGCTACTGTAGAAACAAGCAAGAAGTATGGTGGCACAGGCCTCGGGCTTAGTATAGTTAAAAATATTATTGCCCTTATGGGCAGTGAAATATTCATAGAAAGCAGCAAAGACGCCGGTACTACGTTTATATTCACGTTAATATTTGGCTATGAATCTACCAAGTCTAAAGAAATAGAATCTAACGTTGAAATACCAATATTTGATTATAGCAGCATTGGTAATTTGTCTATATTGTTAGCAGAAGACAATCCAACTAATATATTCATTTTTAAAAAATATCTAAATAAAATAAATGCAACCGTTGCCTATGCTGAAAATGGTGCTATTGCCGAACAAAAGTCGAATGAAAAAACATTTGATATAATATTGATGGACATTCAAATGCCTGAACAAGACGGCTATACTACCTCATCTCATATAAGAAATAACGTTTCTAACTTGAATTATAAAACTCCCATATTGGCTGTAACTGCTGATGTAACTAAAGAAGTGCTGAACCACTGCAAACGCAATGGCATAAATGGGGTGATTTCAAAACCATTTGCACCAGAGGAATTGTACTTAAAAATCTCAGAATTAACCACTGAAAATCCCGCTATAAATTAATATAGATTATATTTTTTTTAACTCAACAATAGTTGATTTCAACTTACTATTTGATTGATTTTCATTCCAATATTTTAAAAGCATTCTCTTGTAGTTGCTCTGTTGAGCAAAATATTTTATCACTTCTTTGACAGGGCCTGAGAGGCGTGTATTGAAGCTAGTAGCTGCTTCTGTAAGATTAGCCGCTATTGCTACGTTGCATATATTTAATCTTTTGAGGGCCTCAGCAGCATTTCTACGGGTTTGAAATTCATAAGAAGGGCTTGTATAATCGATAAGCTCATTCAAATAAAAAACAGTATTAGGTGCTCTATTTAATTCCAACTCCAACCATTTGATGTGTAACTTTAAACCAATGCTTTTGTAGTCTTTAGTAGCACCTAAGTAGGTAGCTATGTTCGCCGTGTCATTTGCACATAGATATTCTAAAGCTATTTGGATGTTGTTATATGACGAATCGTACAACATTGTTGCTATTTGCTTATACGTAAATAACTCTTTATTTTTAATGGCCTGAGACAACGCCGCAGCGCGGACTTCAGTGTGTTTGTTAGTCATTGCCTCTGCTATCAAGTCTTTCATTTCTTTAGGCATTTGTTGAACTATTTCGCTAAGTATAGCTTGATGATTTTCTGCACGATAACGCTTGATAAGCAACGCCTTTTTATCCTCACCTTCATAAGATTGCAGCCCAATCCACGCATCGAACCTGTCAATCATGCTAGCTGCCGTCGATGCTTGTGCGAGTAATGCTTTGGGAGATTTTTCAAACTTAATTTTTTTAGTAATATAGCTTCCCGGATCAACCAAAATAAACTCAACAGTATCATTTGTTTTTGTATCAAAATAAAATGACTCACTTTGATTTGCCACCCAAATAGTATCTCGCATGATAGCCCCACTTCTGTAATAAAATTCAGTAACGATAGGCATTTTGAACAACCCAACTTCGCTGCTCAATAGTTGATTTTGTGTAATAGTAAGTGAGGTTTTGGATTGAACACCCACTTTGAAATCGTTACGAATAACGGCATAACTCGGCTCTCCCCCCTTATACACCCATTGATCAAAAAACCACTGAGGACTGATGCCAGCTACATCTTGATAGGCTTGTATCAAATCCGAGGTTTCTACATTAGCATATTTATGTTTTAATAAATAATGAGTAATAACTTTCTTATAAACCTCTTCACCAAATACATAATTTAACATATCAATAACCGTAGAACCTTTGCTATATACCCTTTCGGTGCCTGAATTGAGATGCACTATTGGCAAATTGTTTCGTGCACCCGCCGATAACGCACCGTTTTGTTCTTGCCTTCTCATCCATTGATATTGGTCTTCCCCATATACCTTGCGTTGAAAAATTTTAGGATAATAGGTCGCAAAACTCTCCTGCAGCCAGATATGATCCCAGTTCCTATTTGTAATCAAATCACCAAACCATTGATGTGTAAGCTCATGCACGTTCGTATTGATATAATTTCTATCATTAGCTGCTCGTGCGTCGGTCAAATAAAAATCTCCAAATATAGTTGCCGTAGTATTCTCCATTGCACCGTACATAAAATCTTGAACAGGTATATTGCTGTAATTTTCCCAAGGAAAAGGAACATTCGTTTCATCTTCCAAAAAATCTATACACTCTGTAGAATACCTATAAGATGGCATTAGCGTGTTTTTTGAATCAGGATAATAATACAAATTGACATCAACACCACGTTTAGTTTTTCGTTTTTCAATTTCATATTCTCCAACACCTAACATCACTAAATATCCAGCATGTGGATGCAACATTTTGTAATGCCAATGCGTAGAAGTAACACCAGTCTTGCATTCCAGCAAAGTTCCGTTGCTAAGCACTTTATATTTAGCGTCAAAATCCAAAATCATTTCAGTGGTGTATTTGTCGTTAGGTTTGTCATACATAGGTATCCAAGCTCGGTTGTCCTCCCCTTCGCCTTGAGTCCAAAGCTGCGTTCTAGCTCTATTTGTAGTATCATTCCACCCAATAAAATACAATCCTTTTTTAGGAGCACATTCATATTTTATAGAAATAATAGTGGTTTCATTCCATTTTATTTTTTTGTTAAGTGTAATATAAACTCCGCTATCAGTCGGGTTGAAGCGGCACTTTGATGTGTTTTGTAAAATCTCTTTATATACCATTTTGTCGCCATTCAAAAAAACAACCTCTACCTCAGGTCGTATTGCTTTAAATTGGTGAGTAACTTTACCTATAACCTTACCATTTTTCAAATCAAATGTTGGTTCAATAATAGTATGAATCATGTCTATATTGTGCTCATAAGGCACCGGCTTTTCATTTAAGTTGATGTTGATAAAAGACTGTGCTTTTATTGAATAATTCAAAAAAAAACAAAGAAAAAAAAGTAGAGATTTCATGTTTTGAAATAAATTTAATTTAAAAAATAACTAGCCAAAAAATAAATACGCCAACGCAATGCTCACCACTATACTTACCAGATCTGTAATCAACCCAGTAGCAATCGCATAACGTGTATTTTTGATGGCAATGCTACCAAAATACACTGCAATAATATAAAACGTAGTGTCGTGCGAACCGTTCATCAAACACGCCATATAACTCACCAAACTATCCGCACCATTGGTTTTCATAGTTTCCACCATCAACCCCCTCGCACCGCTCCCGCTGAAAGGCTTCATCAACCCCACAGGCAGCGCTTCAACAAATTGCGCATCTAAGCCTACAAAACTTAAAGCTCTACCAAGCCCATCGATAATCATATCAAGCCCACCTGCTGCCCTAAAAACGCCAATGCCTACAAGCATTGCAATCAAAAAAGGTATAATTTTGATTGCTACATCAAACCCCTCTTTAGCCCCTTCTATAAATGCATCATATACGTTTATTTTTCGATATAAAGCTAATATCATAAACGATGAAATGACACTGAAGATAATCAAAGGACCTGCGACGTTAGTTACTAACTTGAGGGTACTACTTCCCATAGTTTTAAATAAAAAAGTGGCCCCCAATAGCGCCCCGACTATACACGCGAGCCATGTGAGCAACACTTTATCAAATTTAATCTTCTGCCAAACAGCACACAGCAATAACCCACTAATCATAGTGGTATAAGTGGCAATCAATAGAGGTAAAAAAATATCAGCAGGGTTTGCAGCGCCTGCCTCGCTTCTAAAGGCAATAATGCTAACAGGAATTATAGTAAAACCTGCTGTGTTGAGCGTAAGAAACATTATCATTGAATTGCTCGCAACCTCCTTGTCCGTGTTCAGCTCTTGTAACTCTTTCATAGCTTTCAAACCCAATGGTGTAGCGGCATTGTCTAAACCCAACATATTGGCTGAATAATTCATAATGATGCTGCCCAATGCAGGATGTTCTGGGGGAATCTCAGGAAAAAGTCGTTTAAAAAAAGGGGAAATCGCTTTCGCCAAATAATGTAATGCCCCACCTTTCTCGCCTATACGCATGATGCCTAACCAAAAACAAATAACTCCCGTGAGACCTAATGAAATATCAAAAGCAGTCTTACTCATGTCGGTCGTTGCCCCAACTAATTTGTTAAATACTTCTACATCGCCAAGAAAAATAAGCTTGCACGTAGCTATAACGAAAGCAGCAATAAAAAAGAAAATCCAAATATAGTTTAATGCCATACACTTTTTAGTTCGTTTCAGTCGGTTTTGTTACTATTCAAAAGTAAAGCTATAATTGGAATGTACGTGCTTAAAAAGACTATTTTTTTTCTTTTATAACAAGATAATTCCTCAGTAGTTCTTTACAATAATAAAAACCTAAAATAGGTAATATAATTACAAACATTTTATTGAAATGCCATGCGGCTATAAAATCAAAATGCAATGCATGTATAGCTGCACGGGTCATACCACAGCCCGGGCATTCGATTTTTAAAAGCATTTTAGATAAACAAATTGTAGGACCATCATCGAGTGCGTCTGCCGGCAAATAGAGTAAATACAACGGCATAATTATTAAAAATAATAACCAAAGTGAAGCGAATAATTTTTTAAAATTCATTTTATATAAAAAATAAAGATAAAAAAAAACCGTCAATATGATTGACGGTTTGTAAAAATAAATTTTAAAAAAGATTACGCTTTAGCACGTTTGATATGAATAATTGCATGTATCAAACCTGGTATGTAACATAAAAAAGTCAAAAGTAAATTAATTAACATTTCTTTTAAGTGATTGTCAAAATCAAAATCGTAAGCAAGTGCTACGGCAAGTGTAGGCCAAAAAATTGCAATTAATATCAACAATCCTGTGCTGAGTTCTAAAGCAGTATTAGCATCAGTTGTAGTAGCATCAGTAGTAGTTACAGTTGCTGTTGAAACAGTAGTTTGGTTAGTACCAATGCTAGTGTTGCTTGAAGTAGCGCTTTGTTCAGTAGTAGCTTTTTTTCCAGGGAAAGCAGCTTGAGTACTGTTGAAAGTGAATGTTAGCGCAACAGCAAAAAGAACGATTGTGGTTAGGGCTAGTAACGAAATTTTAATTTTTTTCATAGTTTTAATTAGTTTAGTTTAGAATAGATTTGCTGCAAATATAAACATGAATTTCAAACTACAAAATCTAATATTCACTTTTGCAGTGATATTATTTTTCAACATACATGAAACCTTCGGCCAACAATTGGATATGGTGGGGGTTGCGATTATCAACAAAACAGAAATGGTGCCTTATAAATTGGTGTTTGATGAAAAAGATGGTAAAATAAGTGGTTATAGTATTAGTGATTTTAATGGTGCTAACGAAACAAAATCGAAAATAGCAGGTACTATTAATAAAAAAACCAAGGCCTTTTCGTTCAAAGAAACTAGCATCATATCTACTAAATCAAAAGTTGCTATAAACGAGTTTTGCTTGTTGCAAATGCAAGGTAAATTCATAAAAAAAGGAGGTAAAGAAGTTGTACAAGGCACTTTCACGTCAAGCAATAGTAATACTTTGATTGAATGTGTTGGAGGGAATTTATTATTAACGCCATCAAAAAACGTGTATGAGCTTATGGCAAAATATGCAGGCAAAATAGATACTGGAAAAATAAATGACGCTAGTGCAAAAAAAATACTAACTGAAATGAATGAATTAGAGGGGGTCAATAAAGTAGAAGAATTGACGGCAGGCAAGGAGAATACTTACAGATGGTCAAGCGACACGGTGCGTTTTGCTATATGGGACGAAAACATGGAAGATGGTGATTTGATAACTATTTTAAAAAATGATAAGGTTATAGCAGCTTCGTATAATATCACTAATAAGAAAAAAATATTCTCCTATCCTATTGCATCTGGTATGCCTTTAAAATTTACAATTAGGGCTATCAATGAGGGGCAATATCCTCCTAATACTGTTAAAATCATGCTTATCGATAAACGTTCGAGTAGCTTGCTATTGTCAAAGTTGAACACCGGCAAGGAGGCGAGTTTTACGTTAATAAAAAAATAATTTTTGTTCGCTTTTACAGGCTTTTTGAAACTGTTGCACTTTAGTTGAGTTAGTATGACAAGGCTCAAATAAATATCTGTTTTTTAAGTTATTATGGTGCTTTTTAACATGGTTACTTTTACAATTTATAATCGATAAGGTTCTACATGAGTGGACTATTTTTTTCTTAAAAATATCATTAAGGCGTAATTGTAGAGTTAGATAATTGTAATGTGTAGTTCAATAAAAATGGATATTCAGTTTCAAAAAAATCAACGATACATGGTTAGGGTTTGATAAAAATGAAGGGCTAAGCGATAGATGCGTCAGCTGCGCAAAGTGCTTAGCCGTAGCTCAATTTTAGCCACACAGCTTAAGCAAGTGGCTAAAATTAGCGGGAGGCGGGCACTGACCACTGCACGATAGATGCCTGTTGCGAATAGCACTACAAAACTTAATTTGCAGTGGATGCGCCCAAATTGTAATACTAATTATAAAAAAAAACCACTTCTTTCGAAGTGGTTTTGTGGGCTATTGCCAACTAAAATTCGTTTTATTTATTGATGATAACACGGTGAGGAATAGGTGCTAAAATACCCGCTTTGTCCCACGCATTTTTGACTAATTCGGTGCACCCAAAATAGACATCCCAATAGTTGGGTTGAGCACAATAAGGGCGTACAGCGAGGGTTACCATGCCATCTGCACTTTTCAAAACACTGACCTCTGGGGTTGGATTTTGCAATACCTGAGGGTGTGCGAGCATCGCATCTATAGCCACAGTGCGCGCTGCATCGATATTCATAGCCGGATCGATGGTCATCATCAAATCGACCCTAAGATATCCGCTGGTGGTATAATTGGTAATAACGCCTGTAGATAGCGGCCCGTTGGGTATAAAGACGGTTTTTTTGTCGGCAGTTAGTATGGTTGTGTTGAAAATGCCAAGCTCTAAAACGTCGCCTATTTGGCTCTGTGCGTCAATCATATCGCCTTTTTTGAAAGGTCTAAAAATCAACATCATCACGCCGCCTGCGAGGTTGCCAAGGGAGCCATTCATAGCTGCTCCAATCGCAAGACCCGCACCTGCAAGCACACCTGCAAACGCAGTAGTATCGATGCCTAACATACCGACAACAGAAATAATAAGCAGGATAAGCAGAACAATACGAACCATAGACATCAAAAAAGATTGAAGTGTGGCGTCGTACTGATTGGCGTTGAGTACTTTACCCAAACCTTTGCAGATAATATTGATGATCCATGAGCCTATGATATAGACTAGAATGGCACCTAGGAGTTTTGGTGCATACTCGATGCACATATCAATGATTTTGGCAAGATAGCCGGAGGTTGCAGTAGCGGCTGCTACTTGAAGTAGATTCATGGTTTAATTGTTTTAGGTGATGAATATACCCGTGTTAGTCAATAAATGTGCCAATAGTTAATATGATTATAATATAAAACTATCATTGAAAAAAAACTTAACTTCGCATCATATTTAAAAAATTAAGTAGAAGGAAAAATGGAATACCCTTTGATGGAGAAATTTTATACGTTGCAAGGTGAAGGTGCGTATAGTGGAAGTGCAGCGTATTTTATACGATTAGCTGGCTGCGATGTGGGCTGTGTATGGTGTGATGTGAAGGACAGCTGGGAAGCTGCAAAGTACCCTAAAATGCAAATAAAGGAAATAATTGCAGAAGTGCCTGAACAATGTACTATAGTTGTGATAACGGGCGGAGAGCCTGCTATGTATGATCTTACTGAATTGTGTGCTGCTTTGAAAGCCGAAGGCAAGAGGGTGCATTTGGAGACCTCAGGTGCTTACAAAATAGTGGGTAACATAGATTGGCTGTGTGTTTCACCTAAAAAATTCAAAGCACCCTTGATTGAAAATTTGAATAATGCAGATGAGTTGAAAGTAGTAGTTTTCAATAAAAGCGATTTGAAATGGGCAATCGAAAATGCTGTAAATACGAAACATAATTGTAAATATTATTTACAACCTGAATGGAGTGTTGAAGATAAAATGATACCGATTATAATTGATTTTGTAAAGGAAACTGCGAAGTGGCAGGTATCTCTACAGAGCCATAAATATTTAAAAATACCGTAATGTTTAAGATAAAAAATATAGCTTTTTTGCTACTGACTTTATGGATAATAAGTAGCTGTGAGATAGCGATACAAGACAACTTGATTGGCAATTGGGAAGTTCAAAACATTGATAAAACAGATAGCTTACGCAAGGGTTTGGCAGGACTATTTGAGGATAATCAATTGATTAATGTTGGAGAGGTGTTGCAACTCACTTGTAATAATTATTATGAAATAAAAAAGAAGAATGGAAAGATGAAAGAGGCAGGTAAATGGCTCGTGAACAGTGATAGAACTGTTTTGACTTTAAACATACTATCTATAAAAGACAGTACAGAAACGATTGAAAAATCAAAAAAATATGAGCTTGTTAGCGAAAGTGAACAAGTATTAAAAATTAGAAAACCTGGCAATAAACACTTACATATTTTAACAAAATAAAAATGATAAAAATAGGAATATTAGGAGGCGGACAGTTAGGCAAAATGCTTATTGAGGAGGCAAATAGGTGGAATATTGAACTATTTTTTTTAGAAAAAAGTAATGATTGTCCTGCTTATATTGTGAATAAAAATCAAATAATTGGTGGATTATATGACATTGAAAAAATAAATGAATTAGCAGCAAAAGTTGATGTGCTGACTTATGAAATAGAGCATGTAAGCATCGAAGCGTTGCTTGAATTGGAGTCTAAAGGTAAAATGATAATACCGGCTGCAAGTACGTTGCAGTTGATACAAGATAAGGGCAAACAAAAACAATTTTTCTTAGAAAACAATATCCCAACTGCACCTTTTTTTGTTAGTAATGAAGCCGATGATATACGCTCGGCTATTGATAAAATAGTGGGCGACAAAGTGGTTATAAAGGCCTGCAAAGGGGGCTATGACGGCAAAGGCGTAGAAATAATATCCAAAAAAAGTATAGATTATAATCAGCTGCCTTTCAAAAATATGAATGTTGTAGTTGAACAATGTATTGATTTCAAAACAGAACTATCGGTGTTGGTTGCTCGAAAAAAAGATGGTCAAATGGCAGTATATCCGTGTGTAGAGATGGAATTTGATCCAAAAAGCAATCTGGTTGAAGTGGTTTACAGTCCTAGCTTTGAGGCTGCCTCAGTGCAAAACAAAGCACAACAAATAGCACAACATGCGGTACAGCAACTCAACGGCATTGGGCTATTTGCTGTTGAGATGTTATTAGATAAAAATGGTGCAATATATGTAAACGAAATAGCTCCGAGGCCGCACAACAGCGGTCATGCAAGCATTGAAGGCAATTATACTTCTCAATTTGAACAACTACTTAGAGTGTTGATAGACGCGCCGCTTGGCAGCACGGACAATATTCTTCCAAATGCAATGATAAACATAGTAGGGCCAAGAGATGTAGAAGGAAATTATGAACTAGCAACGAGTGCAAAATTGTTGTCGATGAAAGGAGTTTACTTGCATTTATACGGTAAATCAACTACGAGTTTTAATAGAAAACTCGGACATATTACCTTGTTAGAACCCGATATTAATCAATTAAAAAGTAAAGCAAATGATATCAAAAAATGTATTGAAATCGTCAGCAACCCCACGCATAGCAGTGATAATGGGTAGCGAAAGCGACTTGACAGTGATGCAAGAGGCAATCGAAATTTTGAAGGAATTTAACATAGTATATTACTGTAGCGTAGTGAGTGCACATCGTACGCCTGATAGAATGGCTAAATTTGCAAAAGACGCTAAATCAAAAAAAATAGAAATAATTATTGCAGGTGCAGGGGGAGCTGCACACCTGCCGGGTATGGTTGCTGCCTATAGTTTATTGCCTGTCATTGGAGTGCCTATTGCCACCAAAAACCTGTTAGGAGTCGATTCGCTTTACTCTATTGTACAAATGCCCAAAGGTGTACCTGTGGCGACAATGGCGATTAACGGCGCTGCCAACGCGGCATTACTTGCTATTCGTATTTTGGCTAATAATGATGTACTACTCTACAAAAAACTAGAAAAATATCAACTAGATATGGCACAAAAAGTAGCCCTAAGTGCAATAGCAACTGAAAATAAAATGCATTAAATCATCTACTCAAAACCTTTGCGAACTATGTAAAGACTTACACATTTTTTTTTGTCGCAAGCGAAAGGAAAAATCCTTGATTTTTTTGAATAATCTATGATGCCAAAATTACCTGTACAGGGCGGTGGATAACCCATTCTACGGGCAGTTACCACTATTTGATTTACATCATCTTTAGCAATAAACTGCAAAGGCAAAGCGTTGTCAATAATTTTATAATTTTTATAAACCCTGATGCCATTATAATAAATATCTACACGCTCTCTATCGTCTTTGAATATTTCAAAAATACGTATCGAGAAAGTATCATTTTCAAGATTAAAAATTCCGTAATTAATTATTTTCTTTTTATTAAAATACTGTGGTGGCGTTGTAATAATCTGCTTCGGTATAATAGATTCAAAAACAAAATCTTTCAGCTCAAAATCATTGCCTAGGGCTAGTGTATTCACACTCATTAGTTGAAAAAGAACACTATGCTGAAACCCTGTGATGCAAGCTAGGCTTATGTTATGCCAAATAGATGTATCACCATTCAACTGTACCGTAGTATCAGATTTGTCTAAGACTATATGAAGCAAGGCGGGGTTGATAGTACTGCTTGAGCGTGCCTTAAATGACAACGAATACGTATCAAAAAATCGAGTTAATAGTATATCATCAAACAGCCATTTGCTATCAAAGGTTGAACTATTGACTTTAATACAATATGAATTATTTGATTTTTGAAAATAAAAATTGCCACTATTGTCGATGTTTGAGTATGAATATTGGGATTTTATATTTTTGAAATCTACCTTTGCAAAATAGTTAAAATAGTTGCTACTGCTCGTTTGAGCAAGCACAGCACTCGAGATAAGCATTAAAAATAATTGCGTGATTAGTTTCATTTTTTTGAGAAAATATACCCCCCTTTTGTAGCACCCCACACTTGCTTTTCGCTACAATCGAACCCTTGGTCCCAGGAGATTAATTTATCAACTTGAAGCGTTACAACAGAGGTAGCATAACAAGCACCTCTTAAATCGCTGAAACAATCTTTACCATTGGTGTTGCCTTTCCATTGCTTATTTTGTTTTTTTAAAACGATACTACACCCTTTTTTTAATTCAATATCATTGACAGTAAGGCTATCAAAATTAGAAGAATTCTGCCACCAATTGATTACACGCTTAGGGGTTTTGAATGTAAAAACAAAACTTTCAACTTCATTGTCATTATTTTGGATTAAATGATAAACCCGCTGTCTATAGGGCTTTGAAGGAGTAGAAGCCATAGCCTGCTCGACATACAACCATTTGCCTATCGTGTCTGCACCCCAAATAGGCGCCATGTGCAAAGCGATATTGAAATACGCTGAATCATCTTTACTTTGCACCTCCGTATCATAATTTCCAATAAGATAATTAGAGACTTCTATTAAAACATTTTGATTAGAGACGCGAGCTCTAGATTGGTATATTTTATTTGAAATGCACGAACTACTTAAAAAGAATAAACAAATAAACGACGTAAAAAAAAATTTCATTAGTATAATATTAAACACGAAGTTATTACATTTGAAATAATATTTATGAAAAATAATACTAAAAAAAATAGCACTACAATTAAGTTACTTGAAAGCAAAATAAATAAGCAAAATCACTATCTACTAGCAGTGAGTGGTGGGTTGGACAGCATGGTATTGCTCGATATTTTGCACAAAAGTGAATATAAAATAATAGTTGCACACGCCAACTTTCAACTCAGAGGAGAGGACAGCAACAATGATGAAAAATGCGTGGAATTGTATTGCAAAAATAACGACATACCATTATATTTAAAAAAAATGGATACAAAACTATATATGAATAAGTGGAAAATGGGAGTACAAGAAACGGCTAGAAAACTTAGATATGAATGGTTTTATGAGTTGCAAAAAAAATATAAATTGCATCAAATTATTACAGCACATCACCAAGATGATAATGTAGAAACTTTTTTTATAAACTTGATGAGAGGCAGTGGTATCAAAGGCTTGACAGGCATCGATTCAACTAAAATAGTAAGGCCGTTGCTATTAGTTACTAAATCTGAAATACTTGCATACGCAAATGAAAATAATGTACCCTACTGTGAAGATAAAAGCAATGCCGAAACGGTGTATTTGCGTAATAAAATAAGGTTGCATATAGTTCCCGAATTAGAAAAAATAAATGCAACTGCTTCCTCAAAAATAGCTTCAACGGTTGAACGTTTGAACGAAATAAACATATTGTATGAAGAGCGAATTGCACAATTGAAAAAAAAAATATGTACAACTTTAAAGCATCAAACTTTTATTAATAAAATACTATTAAAAAAGCTAGACTACGCTCCTACATTGCTTTATGAGTGTATTAAATCGTTTGGGTTTAACTTTGATCAGGTGAATCAAATTTTACAAACTGATGAAACTAGAAAAATATTTTATTCAAGTACTTCGCAATTAGTAATCGATAAGAAAGTTTATATTTTGAATGCATTGATTGAAAATAATAACACAAAATATTATGAGATTGAGGAGGCAACTTCACGAATAGCCGCCGAGGGCTTTGATATTATTCACTCAACAAAAGAATTTAACTCAACAATAATAAATGACCCAAGCCATGCGCAGCTTGATTTTGCGATGTTATCTTATCCACTGATAATAAGAAAATATAAACAAGGTGATTATTTTTATCCATTAGGTTTGAACAAAAAAAAGAAAGTACACGACATATTAAAAAACAAAAAACTAACCTTATATGAGAAAGAAAATACATGGATCGTTTGCTCAAATGAACACATAGTGTGGGTAATAAATCATCGTATAGACCATCGATTTAGAATAAAAAATAACACTACACAATCAACAACATTGAAATTTATTATAAATAAATAGAAGGTTCTAAATAGTTGGAAACATAGTCTTTAACGCCATTTTCTAGGCTTGTAAAAGGGTCGTAAAATCCCGCAGATGTTAGCTTATTCATATCTGCTTGAGTGTAATATTGATAGCTCTGACGTATGTCGGCGGGCGTATCGATATAGCTGATATTAGAGGGTAATTTTAATGCAGCAAACAATGCATTTGCGAGGTCGTTAAACGAACGAGCCTTGCCCGTACCAAGGTTGTATATCCCTGATTTAGGTTTGTTAAGCAATGCCCAAACAATGACATTGACCACGTCTTTTACATAAACAAAATCTCTTAATTGTTCCCCATTTTCGTATGTATTTTTATGAGATTTAAACAACGTGCACGTGCCTGTTTTTTTAATTTGATTGTAAGCATGAAACACAACTGACGCCATTCTTTTTTTATGATACTCATTTGGCCCATACACATTAAAAAACTTGAAGCCAACCCAAGAAGGAGGCACTTTGACTTGTTGCAAAGCCCATTTATCAAAATCATGTTTGGAGTGTGCATAAGGATTGAGAGGTTGAAGTTTGAACAACGTTTCTTCGATTTCAGTGTATCCAAACTCGCCGTTGCCATAGGTAGCAGCACTTGATGCATAAATAATGGGGATAGAACGTTCGGCACAAATAGTAAATAGTTTTTTGGTATAATTCAAATTTAACGTATCAAATATTTCGACATCTTTAGAGGTAGTATCAGTACGAGCACCGATATGAATAATAGCCTCAATTATCAAAAAATGAGTGTTTATAAAATCAAATGCCAAACTGCGATCGGTGCTACCTGCATAATTTTTTAATAATAAATTTCTTCGTTTGTCTTCGTTTTTAAAATCATCAATTAATATCATATCCATTCGACCCAATTGATTGAAACGGCTGACTAAACAACTACCTATAAATCCTGCTGCACCCGTGATAAGTATCATAAAATAGAATAAAATTATGACAAATATAGTAAAAAAAATAGCAACAAATTGATAATAAAAAATGTACAATTAAGTAAAAATACGTAAATTCGTTGCGTGCAAATTTTTTATAAAAAATCGTTTATTTATTAGTACAAAATCAATAAATCAAAAGACATTTTATAATCGCAACCTATAATTTAACAAAAAATATAAATTACCAAGTTTTACCTTATGTCCTCACATTTCAGTTATATTTCAAACGCACACCCTAGCTATATTGAGCAATTATATAATGAGTACAAAGCAAAAAAAAATACTGATAATATCGACCCTGAATGGGTAAAATTTTTTGAGGGGTTTGATTTTGCACTCGAGAGAAACAACGAAAATGACACTACTATTTCCTCGAAAGAGTTTCAAGTATTGGCACTAATAAATGCATACAGGCAGCGTGCTCACTTGATAAGCAACACCAATCCTATACGCGAACGACGCAATAGGAATGCAAATTTAGATCTTGTGCATCATGCTTTGACAGAAGCCGATTTGA
>JAYVJZ010000010.1:0-9464 GCA_043768865.1 Sphingobacteriales bacterium | reverse complement strand
CACGACACTATTAGAAAACGTAGTTGCATTGTCTTACCAAAAAAAATACCTCCACATAACCACGAACAACACTATCGAAGGTACACAATTGTCGGAAGATATTGCGGCACTATGCCCTCTAGTGGCTGATATGAGCAGTGATATATTGGCTGTAAATAGGGATTTTGCGAAGTATAGTTTGTTTTATGCTTGTGCTCAAAAGCAATTAGGCGCTGCCGGCAACACGGTGGTCGTAATCGCTAAAAAATTTGAACCCACTCCTCTTAACAATACCCCTGAGATGCTGCTATACACTAGTTTTATCAAATCCAACTCGCTTTATACAACCCCTAATTTATTAAGTGTCTTTACAACATTGTTGCTGTTGCGATGGGCCAAAGCACAAGGGGGTATCGCAGTATTATCAAAAAACACGCAACACAAGGCGGCTATGTTATATGAGTTTTTGGACGAGCAACCCCACTTCCGTATGATTGCCCACCCAAGCGAGCGGTCTGTTTGCAACATAACATTCAAAGCTATAGATGACAATGTACATCAAAAAGTACTCGCACTTTGTACAAAGTATAGCATCAAAGGCATAGAAGGACACCGCTCTAGTGGCGGATTTAGAGTATCTAACTACAACGCAATAACGACCGAAATGATACGTACTTTGATAGACGTTATGAGTAAAATAAAGTAATTAAGTTATTAAAATAAAAAAAATGAATGCGTTTTTTTTGTATATTTGTTATGAATAATCAAATAAAAGTCAATTAAAATATATCAGTATGAACAAAAAAATTATCTTATTTTTTGCCTTATTTTTACTAATAGGGATGAGTGCTATCGCAGTTACAATGCCTAGTTTTTTTAAAAATATTAGTACCAAAGTAGTACAAATAATTGCTCCACAACAAGCCGAAACTCCTACACCATCTTCATTAAAAAAACCTGTAGTTCCCGCTACTACTTTTGAGAAGATTGATTTGGAACGTTTTAATAACTTGATTACACAAGCCGAGGTAGATTCGATACGTGCCAAAAACCCAACCGGGTGGATGGACAAATGTAAAGTGTTTGCTAACAATCGTGCAATTGAAAAATATGCCGCGGGCAAATAATAACCGTCATCAATATGCTGCGATGTGCGGCTGCGTATAGTTTTACGTTATATGTATTTGAAAAAATGATGCAGCAACACGCCATTCGCCACTGCTGCGTTGAGCGACTCTGCTCTGTTGCTATTGCCTTCTATGCGTAGCTTTAGGTGCTTTGTTTGGAGCAATTCATCTCTCACGCCTTTCGATTCGTTCCCGATTATCAACCCAAACGGTTGTTTAATGTTTTGGTGGCCTAGCTCCTCGCCTTCTAAGTGGGAGATATAAAAATGATGTAAGGTGCTTTTTTGAATAAATTCAACTAATGGCAAATAAAACATAGCTACACGCAACACGCTGCCCATGCTCGATTGCACCGTCTTTGGATTAAACGCATCAACACAATCGGGGCTGCATACTATAGCATTGATGCCAAACCAATCGGCGGTACGAATGATAGTGCCTAGATTGCCGGGGTCGCGTATGGCATCGAGTATCAATATGTTGCCCGAAAGCAATTGCAAGGCTGGCTCGGGTATTTTAACAACAGCCAAGCACCCTGAGGGGGTTTCTAAGTTGGATATAGTGGCGAATTCTTTTTCCGTAACTACCCACACAGCGGGGTGCTGAAACAGGTGCTGATGCTGTTCTGTAACATAGATAGCGTCAATATCTGAATCGCTAGCGATTAGTTCTCTAACTATTTTTTCGCCTTCGGCAATATAATACCCTATTTCCTCACGAAATTTCTTAATTTTGAGGCTTCTAATCCATTGCCCTTTTGCTTTTGATAACATGTTAAAAAGATTGCTACGAATATACTTAGTTATTGCCGCATTGAGCGCATCTGTTGGGTGTAGCAACACAAAATATTTACAAGAAAACCAATATTTGTTGCGAGAGAGTAGAGTTGATATAGAAACAAATACCTCACTCGAGGTGCGGTCGCTGCTCAACGACGCGTTGGTGGGATTGATTAAAGACAAGCCCAATAGAGCCCTTGTGAGTTTGCCATTTATTAAAACTAAAAAAAGAAGCAGTGCGGAGTTATTAAAAGGGCGTTTGTGGTTTTATAATCAAGGAAACAAACACAAAGAAAACCGTTGGAGGTGGTTTTTAAAAAATAAAGCTGGCGAACCTGCCGTGCTGCTCGATACATTTGCCTGCGACAATACGGCATTGAGTATGCAAAATTATTTGTTTAACAAAGGGTATTTCAATAGTAGCATAGGGTACGGTGTTTATACGTTTAACAAAAAAGCGGTGGTTACGTATAGTTCTAAACTAAGTACGCG
The DNA here is from genome assembly GCA_043768865.1 of Sphingobacteriales bacterium. Taxonomy (GTDB): domain Bacteria; phylum Bacteroidota; class Bacteroidia; order Chitinophagales; family JAYVJZ01; genus JAYVJZ01. Next base: position 7,087 of record JAYVJZ010000010.1, on the reverse strand, counting down.
CAGCCGTATCGATAGTATTTTATACCCTAGCGGCAACGATAAAATCACCTCGCTGTTATACCAAACGCAACGAGGGTCGCTATTGCAGCCTTCTATGTATTATGATGCAGATGTTATAAAAAACGAGCGAGAGCGGATAACGGCTATTTTTAAAAATCAGGGGTATTTAAAATTTATAAAAGATTTGATTTATTTTGATGCTGACAGCTCGATAAATCCTGGTTTTGTGCGTCTTTCTATTCGAATACAGAAGCCCAACGACCCTACTATGCTGCAACCTTATCTAATCAATGAGGTGGTTGTAATAACACAATTTAATTTTCAAATGTCAGAAGACAGTACGTTGCGATTTGATACCACGGTGTATGATGGTGTAAAATATGCACACAGCGAGCGTAATTTTAGAGAAAAAGCGTTGTCCGAAAAAATATATATTCAACCCTTAACTGGTTTTGTGCAAGACGATATTGATTTGACTATAAGGCGTTTGGGTGAATTGCCGATAGTGAAAAATGTGGATATAAAATATATAGAAACATCAGATACGTTGCACCAAAAGGTAGATTGTTATATATTTCTAAAAAATCAAAAAAAGAAAGAATACACGCTAGAAACAGAGGCTATAGCAAACGATTTCAACAATCAGAGCAATAATATTGGCTCGAACATCAACATCGGGTTTAAGCATAAAAATGTGTTTAAGGGTGGGGAGATACTATCGTTCAAACAGCGAGCTGGAGTAGAATGGCAATTGTTTGGCAAGCAGGGTAGCTTGGCTTTGTTTGAGCTCAACTCGCAGGTGGATTTAAGTTTTCCTAAATTCGCAGTGCCTTTTACAATCAAATCAAAAAGCGTTAATAATCCAAAAACATCGATTGCTATTCGTAATAATTATCAGTATCGATTGAATAGTTTTAGATTGAACACAACGAACATATCTTTCTCTTATAATTGGAACGAAAACCGCTATAAAGTACATACGCTAACGCCGTTGACGCTTAATTTTTTTCAATTATTAGCGACCTCCACTTCGTTTGACAAACGATTGGCAGACAACCCTGCGTTGAAACAGAGTTTTCAAGAGCAGTTCATAGTTGGTAGCTCGTGGCGCTATGTGTATGACAAGTCGATTGTGGGGAAACGCAACCCTATTTATTTTAGTTCGCTGCTAGACGTAGCGGGCAATACGTTGAGCTTGGCTGCTCGAGTGATGCAATTTGAGAAAAACATCGAGGAGCAATACATTATTTTAAAACGTCCGTTTTCACAATTTGTGCGGGCGGAGATTGACTTGCGTAAGTATTTTAATTTCAGCCGTCGCAGTTCATTTATCCTCAGACTAGCCGGTGGAGTTGGCATTCCGTTTGGCAACTCGAGGACGGTGCTGCCATTCATCAAACAATTTTATATTGGAGGCAACAACAGCCTGCGCGCCTTTCCGATCAGGCGTTTGGGCCCGGGTGGATACTTATCGCAACAGGTAGCTAATAGCAACGGGCGTTACATATATATTGACCAAAATGGGGACATGAAAATAGAGGCGAATACCGAGCTGCGGTTTGATATTTTTAAATGGTTCAAGGGGGCAATGTTTATCGATGCGGGCAATATATGGCTTGTGAACAAGGACATAAGCAAGCCGAATGCGGAGTTTGCTTTGCATCGTTTTTACAAAGAAATAGCAGTAGGAACGGGGGTGGGGTTGCGACTCGATTTTTCGTATTTTATCATGCGTTTTGATATCGGCATTCCATTGCGCAAGCCCTATCTGCCCGAGGGCGACAGATGGTTATTTAACAAAATAGCGTTACAAGCTAATGATTGGCGCCGACAAAATATAATATTAAATCTTGCTATCGGTTATCCATTTTAGTTGTTAAAAAAGACACAGAGCTAGCCAATAGCAATAGGGTTAAGTGGGTTGAAAATTGAAGGTAACGATTGGGCGTGTCGCTTTTAGTTTAACAAGCATTTTGTAAACGTATGAATGCTTTCGATACGATCGTGGCTCAATTTGTAATAAATATATTTGCCTTCGCGTTGTGTGCTCACGAGCCCTGCTCTGCGTAGTATTGACAAGTGTTGCGAGGCTACAGATTGTTCCATACGGAGTTTGATATACATATCTGTAACGGTCATTTTTTCGTTTTCGGCTATGAAATGCAACATATTTTGACGTAGCTTATGATTGATAGCTCGCAGTATAAGAGCAGCCTTACGGGTGTCATTAAAGTCAATTTTCAAACTACTGTCGGACACTTTTTCTATCGGATTTTGGTTATCATTGTGCATTTCGAGAGTTATTTATGTTGCAAACATAGAGTTAAAACATTTACAAAACATTAGCAAAAACCCTAATTATTAATTGTAAAAAAATAATATTTTTTTGGCGATAATGGTATTAAAAAATGTTTTTTCTTTACTTTTGTATCCTAGCTTTAGTGAGTTAATAGTTTGGCATGGTTTTACTACTATTTCATTTTTCAATTGCCTCATTTGCTTATCATTACTAATTTATCGTATTATGAAATTTATTCTCCGTGTATTGCTTATTGTTCTGTTGTTTAATAAAAACACAGTGGCCCAAAGCTGGGTTGATAACCTAAAAAATCAGCAAAAAACAGCTACCACCGTTAGCGACCCTCAGGCCAAAAAGATTTTAGATAAGGTGAGTGCAAAATATAAAACGTACAAATCGATAGTGGCGGCATTCAAATTAAAAATAGAAAACACGAAAAACAAAGTGAATGAGGAGCAAAGTGGCAAGGTATATATCAGCGGCAATAAATACAAACTAGAAATGAAGGAACAAGACGTGATCTGCGATAATAAGACTATTTGGACACACTTAAAGGAATCAAAAGAAGTGCAAGTGAACAGCTACGACCCAACCACACAAGGCCTCTCGCCCTCGCAGATATTTACAATATATGAAAAAGGGTTCAGCTATATATATGCGGGCGAGGAGAAAGACAAAGCCGGCAATGTTATAGACATTGTTGATTTCACTCCAACAGACAAAAACAAGCCTTTTTTTAAGATAAAATTATATATTGACCGTTCGCTTTCTCAAATCAAAATGGCGAAAATTATGGAAAAAAATGGAAATAAATATACCTATCAGTTGAATAGTTTCAATACAAACGAAACGCTAAGCGATGCATTTTTTAGTTGGAATGCTACTGCTCATCCGGGTGTGAGTGTGGTAGATTTGAGATAGCAGTTGATTTTACTATTTTACTTTGGTTTACTCCACAGCATAGTCCAAATACCACGTACCGAATTCGTTTTTTTGGCATCAACAATCAACTCATAAAAACCGTGAAACACAAGATAGATAGGGTTCTTAGAGGCAACGGGTGTTGTGATTCCATAAACGAGATGATCAATAGGTGCTCGATAGGTTTTGAATAATTTATCCCAAATAACAAATATACTTCCATAGTTTTTGTCAATGCAATCTGCGTTGATAGCATGATGCACTTGATGCAAACGTGGCGTAATAAAAATATACTCGACCCAACTGGGGAGCCTGTGCCGCAGGCCCGTGTGTTGCCAAAACTGTATGATGTTGCTCAGCTGATGTGCTAAGAAAAAAGTAGTAGGGTCAAAACCAAGTAGCAACACGGGTATAAAAAAAACTACTTTGAGTTGATCGACCCACGATAACCGAAAAGCTACTAACAGATTATATTGTTCTGAGCTGTGGTGTGTGCTATGAGTAGCCCACCAAAACCGCTGCTGATGCGACATGCGGTGTGCCCAATATCGAAAAAAATCATATACCACAAAGCAAAACAAAAACCATAACGGTGTTCTAGGCAGGGTGTAATAACTTAAATAAAAATAAAAAAACCAAACCATATAAAATGTAAACGTGGTAACTAAAAGTGTTACACACACATACCCAAAACCAATAAGCAGGCTTGGCAGTACATCTTCATTTTTATAAATATTTTGATTCGTATATCGGGCCCAGATGTATTCCACCAACACACTCAAAAGCATAAGGGGAGCGGCGTAGAGGTACAAGTTAGGGAGCTTGTCAATGGCATTCAACAGTTCGTTATACGTTAGTTTGCTGCCCATTTATTTATTTTTTGGAACCTGTAACCGTTGTCGTGAATCCGCTTTTTACTTCTTGTATTTTTATGAGTTTACGAACTACCTCAGGCTGTTTTTTAGATTTCAAATCGCCCGTATCAAATTCGCCATTGCCATTAGCATCTATTAACATCGACACTTGATAGCCGCCCGGCGCTACATTGCTAACCACCAACGGATACGTAGGATTTTTATACACTAATTTTTCCAATGTCTTCGTGTTTTCAATATACAAAACCGTCTTTGTGGTAGTGGATTCAAACACGGGCGAAGGTAGAACTATTGCCCCTAAATCTTTGCTCGTCAGCCGCTTAAAAGAAGCGCGAATAGTATCGTTGAATGTATCTCCAAAGGCGTACTGCGCTTGCCCTGCGGGGATTACGATTCGATAGCTTGCATTTGCTTTCCATGTATATATCCACGCCCAACTTTTTTGATTTTTATATTCAGTCTCTACTAACGGTAGTGCTTTAGCTATTATTTTTTCATTTTCTAACCACGTAACATTTAACTTCGTCACGTCCATTTCTTTGATAGGATATAACGTTACATACAACGTATCGCTGCTTATTTTTCCGTTGCTTATTGATGTAGTAAGCATAGGCCTAGCAGGCGCTTTGGTGCGTTTTAGGCTATTGTTTTTACTGAAATCGATAGTATCTATTTGGTTGCTTCCGTGTGTAATAATTGCTTTTGAATTTTCAGCAACAGGAGGGTGCCACAGGAGCAGCGTATCTTTGCGTTGAGTGGCAGCATACTCAATAGGCTCGCCGCTCAGGGTTTGTAGTTGTTTGATTTGAGTCGGCTGATTGAATATAAGTTGCGTAGTAGTTTCATTAATATAATTAGATTTGATTAATATTGGATACTGCGATTTTTCCATAAAAAGAGCAATTGGTATTTTGCTTTTTTGGGTGGTATCATCGCTGAGCCTAAAGCCCACCCACTCTTTGAATGCATCGTAAACCCCGTTGTTGTTAGCGTCATTAAACACTAAAATATTCATTTTAGAAGTTGTTAAATTAGTAAATGCCACCTCGTCGGTTTTGCCAAAATGCAAGCTAATATTCGATTTGCTTTTCATCATAGTTGCCATGCTTGCCGTGTCGTTATACAATTGTGCTATGTATTTGGTGTACTCTTTTTCGGTGTTTTTTGTTTGAATTTTAATGCGCACCACGCCCGTGTCTATATGGTCAGACGTGCTAAAAGCGTAAGTAAGTTGAGGTAAAACGTTTTTTTCAGTGATGTCCGCTATCGCCTCTTTGAAATAGATAACATAGGTAGTATTCGCCGCCAATGTATCATTTATTTCGATGTTGATTAGTTTGTTGATTGCGCTTGCTGCTATTTTTTTTTCTACATCAGGGATCATAAATACCTGCTGCTCACCCGTTTTTAATTCTATATATTCATCGAAGTATAAAGTAATTTTTTTTGCATTAAAATGAATACAATTAGACGCTGGCATGGCTTTTAAAAACACAGGCGGCACGCTATCTTTAGCCCCTCCTGTGGGGGGAATAACCGTCGCACAAGAGGCACAAAGCACTACAATATAAATCAAAAAAATACGTAGCATGATTAGGTCAAAAAATAGTGTGTTTTGTAAAATTATAGATAATAATCGGCACGTACACAACCGATACTCAAAATCAAATTTGACTAATGTACATCAAAATAATGCTTTAGTGGAATACTTACTTTTTTAAAAATTGGGCTTGAACTTTCGGCCTTTGCTGTAAAACTTATTGATGTAAGCCAACACCTCCGCAGGATCATCTATAATCGTAAATAGATCAAGGTCTTCGGGCGAGATATTTTTTTCTTCATTCAACATCACCTCCACTATCCATTTAATCATGCCCTCCCAATATTTGCGCCCCATGAGTATGATTGGCACTCTATCTATTTTTTCGGTTTGTATTAATGTTAATACTTCAAACAACTCATCGAGCGTACCTAAGCCACCGGGCATATATATACAGGCTTGTGCGTACTTCACAAACATAACTTTGCGAACAAAAAAATAATCAAAGTTAAATAAGGTATCGGCGTGAATATAAGGGTTGTGGGATTGCTCAAAAGGCAGCTTTATATTCAACCCCACCGAGACGCCGTCGTTATAAAACGCCCCTTTGTTCGCCGCTTCCATGATGCCGGGGCCGCCACCTGTTATTACTCCATAGCCTGCCTCTACGAGCTGCTTGGCCATATCCTCTCCGAGCTGATAGTACTTATTGCTAGGCTTGGTCCTTGCACTTCCGAATATACTCACACAGGGCCCTATTTTTTCCATTCTATCAAACCCTTCTACGAACTCGGACAATATTTTGAACATGCGCCAGCTGCTCGTTGAGGTTACTTGTACTTCGTCCCATTTTTTCAAGGGTGTGTGTTTTGATTTTGTGTTGTTCCCGCTTTTGGATTTTTTAGTACTCGATTGGTCGGCACTTTTGGCAAGTTGATTTGTCGTTTTTTTACCTTCTTTTTTTGCTGTAGCCATAATTTTTTCTTTACTTTTTTCTTTACTTTTTATTTACTTAAAACAAATATACAACCAATCATTTTTTAAAAATTAATAAATTGTAAACAGTTGCAAGATTAATAATTTTCAATCTCATACACACTCCTATCGAAGCTACAGCAACTATTGCACAACACCAAAGCAACGTAAAATTAAGAATAAATGCAACAAACGCAACCCCTAGCACAGCTATTGTATAGCGGATCATTTGTTTAAAAAAAACAACCCACACCTCCGAGCCCAACTCACTGATAGCAAACCTTACAGCCCATATCCCCACGATGCTTTGAGTAAGAAAATTAGCGATGCAGGTGCCAACTATACCCATGTTTTTAGTCAAAACAAAATTAATAATTATGTTGAACAACAAAGCAACAGTTGCTGCTTTGATGAGTAGTTTGATTTGACGACGAGCGAGCATAAGTGCGCCTAACACTTGCACCAACACAAATGGCA
>JAYVJZ010000009.1:0-4062 GCA_043768865.1 Sphingobacteriales bacterium | reverse complement strand
CCAAGGGCATCAACAGGTTGCGTTGGGACCGTTTTTTCACTAATATCACTAACTTATAATTGCTTTTTGCAAACAGCCATTAATATATGCATACATTTTTATTCCTAAAAGTGTATGCTTTTTTTATTCGCCAACGAGCTCGCTCAACTGCAACCAACGTAAAGTTTTGGTATCGATACTAGCTAACTTCTCGACCAAGGCATCGCTTATGCTTTTTACTTTAACATAATCAATAGTATGCTCAAGCAGGGCCTGCTCTAGGGCTGCTTTTTCAGTATCTAGTTTTGATATTTCATCAGGCAACAACTCCAACTCACGTTGCTCTTTGTAGCTTAATTTTACTTTTTTGATTATCGGGCCCGACTTGGCAGCAGGGACATCTTTTTTATCAACTTCATTGAGAGAACTGCCTTTTTTATCTTTGTAATTATCAAATTGAAATTCACTGATTTTGCCATTATAATCATGTACTTTGCCCGCTCCTTCAAATATAAATATATGATCGACTACTTTATCTAAAAAATACCTATCGTGTGTGATGATAATCGCACTGCCCGGAAAATCTTCTAAAAAATCTTCTAAGGCCATCAAAGTATGCAGATCGAGGTCGTTAGTGGGCTCATCGAGAATCAAAAAATTTGGGTTGTCCATCAACACACACAACAACTGTAACCGACGCTGCTCGCCTCCGCTTAGCTTGCTTACGTAGGTGAATTGATCGTCGTGGGTGAACAGAAATCGCTCCAAAAGCTGCGATGCACTCAACGTTTTCCCCCCTTTGAGTGGTATGTAGGAGGCGATATTTTGCACCACCTCCAAAGCCCGCATGTCTTGTGGCAGTTTCATACCCTCTTGCGAATAGTGCCCGATTTTGATTGTTTCGCCCACTATTATAGACCCACTATCGGGTTGCACCTCGTCAATCACCATTTTAATAAACGTCGATTTGCCAACACCATTACGCCCTGCGATACCTATTTTTTCAAAACGTTGAAATTTATAACTAAATTTATCGAGCATAATTTTATCGCCATAGGCCTTGCACACATTATGAAACTCCAACACCTTAGTGCCTATTCTGTTGGCATCTATTTCGAGCTTCACCCGCTCATCGTCTATTTTGGTTTTCGCTTTTTTCTCCACTACATCAAATGCATCAACACGAGCTTTAGCCTTAGTGCCCCGTGCTTTTGGTTGTTTGCGTATCCAGTCCAATTCTTTGCGATACAGGTTCTTTGCCTTTTCGATATTGGCCTTATCGTTCTCGTAACGCATATTTTTTTTCTCTAAATAATCACTATAATTCCCCGCATATTTATACAAATTGCCGCCGTCTAATTCTATAATTTGGTTGCAAACATTGTCTAAAAAATACCTGTCGTGCGTAACCAAAAGCAACGTGATACGCTCCTGTGTCAGCCAATCTTCTAACCATTCTATCATAGGAGGGTCCAGGTGATTGGTAGGCTCATCGAAGATCAAAAACTCAGGGTTATCGATAAGCATTTGAGCCAATGCGAGACGTTTGCGTTGCCCACCTGATAGGGTTTTGACTGTTTGTGTAACGTCGTGCAAGGCCAGCTTGCCTAGTATTTCCTTAATGCGTGCTTCGAGATCCCACAACTGCAATCGTTCCATTTCGCCTAACCAATTGTTGATGCCTTGCTCGTCGTGTGTAGCCATAGCATGATCATACTGCCGCACCACGTTCACATTCTCAGAGTCCGACATATATATAATCTCTTCGATAGTTTTGTCATCAGCAAAGTGGGGAGCTTGTTCTAAATACCCAATCCTCACTTTTTTGTTCAACTCCATCTTAGCACCTGTGTTGAGGCTCTCGAGCCCAGCCACCATGCGAAGTAGCGATGTTTTGCCACTGCCATTGCGAGCTATCAAGGCAATCTTATCGCCTTCATTCACTTGCATACTCACATTGTCAAACAATATTTTTTCGCCAAAATTTTTACTAAATTTATCAAAACTCAAATAAGTCATATCGATTATAAGCAGTCATTTTTAAACCGCTGTGCGATATTACAAATTATAAGAATTATAAAATTACTTCTTTGAAAAGTTTAATATAAATACTAAATTATGATAGCTTTTTTTATTTTATATTCAGTGGGTTATTTCATTGTCATCTATCAAAAACAATTTAAGTGGTAGCTAATCGGACAAGCGTATTTTATCTTATATTAGTATGCATTGGTTTCATTATTTACTTCGATTGTGGTATATCTATATGTAGTCAAGGATTCATAATAAGCCAAAAGCGAATCGATGCTTTTAAGTTTAAACATGATTCGTGCTAATGCTGTTGAGGGTCTTAAGGTCATCATTTGAGATTGTAATTTGTCCGTATCCAAGTGTTATAATTAATAGAAACGCAAGGGTGGTGTTGCTCTTTTTCATATATATTCCAATATAACGGTTGCACAATCAGGTATTATATTACCCAAAACCCAGTTCAAATTTATTCTGGATTCTTCACTAAAATATCAATCAACTCCTATTAACTTTAAATCTAAATAAATTCTTTTCAATATCGAAACGTACATCTTTATTAAAATAACCAACATTAGTTTTACAAGACAACCCTAAAATTGAATTTTTTTTGCAAGCAATAGATAAGTTGAACAACAGTAGCTTACTAATTTTATCATTGAGTTACTCCTTTTAATTTATTAATTTTATCATTGAGTTCTATAAAGTGTAATCTTAAACCTTCGACTTTTTTTAAAAAATAAATTATATTTCAGTAATGTCATATACACCTTTTTAGACTTCACTTGGCATTTTGGGTTGGTGTTTATTTTTCAGTTATGTATTCTAATTTATTTTTATTGTTTGAAACTTGTTCATGTTATTAGTTTATAAGATTTTAAAAATTACATCTAGTCCTTTTTCTACTCCATATCTTGTAGTTTTTCCAATCATAGTAGTTTCGTTAATTTCCATAACTTGAAACGATGGATCAACGTAAGAAAAACAAGTGAATGGATATTTTACAAATATATATTTTTTAGTAAATTCTACATTGATTAAGCAATAGCCGTAAAATGAAGTGGTGGTATCGAAAGTAAATCCCATAGGATTATTGCAATCCTCTAATAATAGAATTTCATTAAATGCTATGTTATTAAAACTTACTAATTTCCAATTTCTACACAAAAGTCTTTTTTTTCAGCTAAAGACATATTTTTAGTTTCAATTTTATTGCAAGCACAAATTAGTATAGTGAACAATATACTGATGGTTATATAGTATTGTTTCATTTTTAAATTAATAAGGTTTAAAATAAAGGGCGTATTTTGGGTTAATCACTGAATAGATTCTTAATAAACTAGGGCGTATGTCACTTATCACAAAATCATTGTATGCATCACTGTTTAATGGAAATCCTGCTGCTATTTCGCAATCAAAAATCAATTTTGTAACTTCATTATTTATAAAAACAGCATTAGCACAAGGAAGCAACGCGCCGGTTATAGATTCTACTTTAACCACTTGAGGTAAGGCATCAGTCTTTAAATATAAATAAAAATTCCAATCAGGATTAAATGGATCGCCGCCACTTGTATTATAATAACTTTTCCAATTTTTTTTAATAAACTGTTTTTTTTCTTCAACGGTATAAGTATTGTTATTAGGGTCAATAGTTTTGTCTTTTGAACATGAAAAACAAAGCAGCAGCATTATTATTTTTATACTTTTTAGTTTCATAGTCTAACTTTAAAAATTGTTGTATCGTTCAATACATTATGTCGGCAGACTAAAAGTTCACTGTTCATGCCAATAATAGTATAATCATATCTTGTAATTTTCTTACTACCTGCATTAATAAAATGACAATTTGATTTTAAATTTTGTGTAATAGGGTCAAAAGTCCCAATGAAGCAAGTATCTTTATAATACGAAGACATAGGGCCTGCATGGTTATCAATCTCACGAACCAATATTAAATCATTGTTTTCTTTGATAATCAAAACGGCTCTGATATGAAAGGGATAAGCAATATAAAAATCAAGCTGAGCCCATTTTTTGTATGGGGTTATATTT
>JAYVJZ010000008.1:0-20290 GCA_043768865.1 Sphingobacteriales bacterium | reverse complement strand
ACTATCATTGGGTTGTGTGCTATTATTTATTACACTTATCGAACTATTTATGCTGTACTACTTTGTGCAGGGGTGGTTTCATTAGGGTTGCTTTTTACCTTGTTTGCAATGATAGTATTAGGGCATCAGCTCAATGTGGTGTCTATAATTTTGCCTAACATACTTTTTGTAGTCGGCGTTAGCGATAGTGTGCACGTTTTCAACTCATACATAAGCTTGATTAATTCAGGTAAATCGAAGCTAGACGCACTTCTTACGACTATCAAAGACATAGGATTAGCTACTTTTTTAACAGCTATTACCGCATCTATCGGATTTTTTACATTAATATCCGTCAATGTCTTGCCAATTTCAGATTTTGGAATTTTCTCAGCATTGGGTATTTTAATTATATTTGTAATATCCTTTACTTTGTTGCCTGCGTTGCTTTTTTTGTTGCCGACTTTTCAATTGGCTGACGATAAAAACTTACTAAAAGACAATTGGTTTATTACGATGTACCACACAGTCAATAGGTATCAACGTTTTATTATTGTTTGTTTTGTAGTAGCTGCAGTGCCCGTTTTTGTTGGGATTTCTAAACTAGAAGTAAATAATTTTTTTACAGAAGAGTTACGCGAAAACGATCCACATAAGAAAGATTTCATGTTTTTTGATGCTACTTTTGGAGGTGTACGTCCTTTTGAACTTGCTATTCAATGTAAAGATACGAGTGTTACAATGTTTGATTATAGAATCGTAAAATCAATAGAAAAAATTGAATATTATTTAAAAAATACGTACAAAGTTTCAGGCATTACGAGTAGCAACACGTTAGTCAAGCTCGCCAATCAACTAAATAATAACGGCGCCGATACGGCGTATTGTGTTAGCAAAAATGATTCTACTCACGTTGTAAATAATAACATAATTGCTATCATGCAACAGCGAGAAGAGTTGCGTGCTGTGATTACTGACGACGCTCTCAATGCCCGTATAACGGGACGTATAGAGGATATTGGGGCTTTGCGTGCAAAAAAAATTAATGCCGAATTTTATCAATTTATCAACACAACTATTGATACTAATCTAATATCTTGCCGCATAACAGGCATTGGAACTATACTAGACAAAAACAACGATTATCTCACCGAAAACCTCATGAATGGCTTGATAACTGAACTCCTAGCTATTGCGTTATTGATGGGGCTGTTGTTCCGCTCGCTGCCTATTACATTTATCGCATTGATTCCTAACATCATACCACTTGCCTTTATAGCAGCGCTGATGGGCTTTTTGGGCATTCATTTAAACCTTTCATCATCTATTTTGTTTAATATAGCATTTGGCATTTGTGTCGATGACACTATACATTTGTTAGGCGCTTTTCGTATCAATATCAAAAAGGGAATGAATAAAAACGAAGCCCTTTATGATGCTTATTTGCACAGTGGCAAAGCGGTTGCAACTACTACCGTTATTTTGATTATCGGTTTTGCTGTGTTGTTATTATCCGACTTTAATGGGATATTTAATACAGGACTTTTGGTTGGTGTAACGCTCGTTGTTGCTTTGTTCAGCGATTTGTTTCTACTACAAATATTGATACAAAAGTTTTATAAAATCAAAAAGAAAATATCAAATTAATTCCCCATGATGCTTTTATCTTCTTTCGACTTTGAAGGTTTTCTGCGTCTGTTATTGCTATTTTGATGGCTATCCATTTTTCTGCCAAACAATTGATTGGCTTCACTTTTGTTTCCTTTAGGCAGATTTGGTTTTTGGGTTTTTTCATCGAACGTGGGACAACCAACCCTGCGGCTGCAACCAACATTCACCAATCCTAAATAAATAATCAAACAAATAATTATTCGTAATTTCATATAAAAATTCTTTAAACTTTTTTAGGAATAATTTTCTTTGTAGGTGCTTTTTTCTTGTGTTTTGCGTGATAATTTTTTTCTGCAATTATACGCTCAATAGGAAAGTTAAATCGACGCAAAACATTTTTATCATTCAGCACTATTTGTTCATTAATCACCGAACGTGCTTGCACCTCTATGCAATGTGTAACAGCATTGAACTGAGCCGTGTAAGATGCTGTATTGTCCAAAGGGGGCATTTTTTCGACCTGATAACTTTTCGTTCCATCATTCAATGTCAATGTGAAACTGCGATTATAAAGTGTATATTTTTTGTTGTTATATAAAAATTTACACATAGAATATCCCTCTTTCAGTCGATCCTCTTTGGTGGGTGTATGTTTGACGTAAGTCTCTTCTGTTGTTTTAATTGTATTATTAATTGATTGGGCAGTGCAGGCAAAACTACAAAATAGTAAAAAAATAAATAAATTAAATCGTTGCATTATATTAGAATAATAAAAATGAGAGTATAAAATTAAATGCTTGTGATTTGCGAATATATCAAAAAATAAAAATGAAATACTACTTAATAGAATAAATATTTCTTTTGTGCGTTTTTTTACGCATTATTTTAAATTAAACTGTTTTTTATTCGCAGGTTCTAGTTGTAAATTATACGATTACATTGAAATTTTTTCTATTTTTTAATTTTAATTATTTAGCATTTTTGTTGTAATTATTTATTAAGTTTGATGCATCAAATTATAGAAGAAGTAGCATCAATTTAGAAATATATTTTGTGGTAAATATTGCACTTTAAAAAATAAAATTATAATAAATACATGTCAGATTACATAAAAAAAGTAGCAGTAATAGGTGGAGGAACTATGGGTCGTGGTATAGCTGTAACATGTGTGCAATCAGGTTTTGAGGTGATATTGATAGATACCAATCAATCGGTAGTTGCCGATGCTAAAACTTGGGCATTTGCTACTTGGGATATGCTTTCCAAAAAAAATAAAATTACTGAAAGTCAAGTTAAAAGTTTTGAACAAAATTTAACATTCAGCTCGCAATTAGTAGATGCCAAGGCGGATATAATCATAGAGGCAATCGTAGAAAAATTAACTATTAAACAAGAAGTACTAAAACAAATCGCCGCTATTAATGACAAAAACTGTATAATCGTAAGCAACACTTCATCGCTAAGTATAACCGCAATAGCAAGTGCAATGCCCCGTCCTGAGAATGTTGCAGGGTTACATTTTTTTAATCCTGCTCCAATCATGAAATTAGTAGAGTTAGTAAAAGGGGAAAAAACCAACCACGAAACGTTACTTATATTAGAATATTTAATAAAAAAATTAAATAAAAGTTTTGTTATAACCAAAGACGCTCCGGGTTTTATTGTTAATCGTGTGGCGAGGCATTTCTATTTAGAAAGCCTGAAAATAGCAGAGGAGCAAGGGGCTAGTATAGAAAGTATAGATGCACTCATGGAGTCTGTTGGCTTCAAAATGGGGCCGTTCAAATTAATGGATTTGATAGGCAATGATATAAATTATAGCGTTACCAAATCACTTTTTGATGCATTTCATTACGATTCAAAATTTAGACCCTCTCGTTTGCAAGAGCAAAAAGTACTTTCTAATCAGCTAGGATGTAAGTCTGGTGAGGGTTTCTATGTTTATCCAAAAGAATAAGTATGAAACAAGACACAAAGGATTTTTATACACAAGTATATGATTTGGTTCGTCAGATACCCAAAGGTAATGTATGTAGTTATGGTTTGATAGCTAGTTGTTTAGGTGCAGCCAAATCAGCTCGTTTGGTTGGGTATGCTATGAATGAAAGCCACAAGGAGGTGCCTCAAGTGCCCGCCCACCGTGTGGTCAATAGAAATGGTATGCTCACGGGCAAGCACCATTTTGCCACTAGTACTTTGATGCAAGAGTTGCTGGAGCGGGAGGGAATAATTGTTATAAACGATGTGGTTCAAGATTTTGAATCGTTGCTTTGGAATCCTCAATTATAATTTTAGTTATCCTCAATTATCATCTCTAGCCCGGATCTACATTTGTTCTCACTAAGACCTGCTTATACTCAGGTTTAAAAACTAGATGATCGATAGCCGTTTGTATAAAAACCTTAATGGCTTTTATGTCATCACTCTCTCGTTTTATTTTGACTAACACTATGCGTATGTATTGGTTTCTAATTCGCGACACGGGGGGTATGCTTACGCCCATTGAGCGGGCGCCTAGCGATTTTTTTAAATATTCTTGTATCTCATACGCCGCCTGTTGCACTGTTTCTTCTTTTTTATGCAGTAGTTTTAATTCTATTAATCGGTAAAAAGGGGGATACTTAAATTGGTCGCGTTGCAATAGCTCTCGTTCATAAAATGAAGTAAACTCATTGTTAATTACATTTTGCAAAATAGGATGTTCGGGTTGAGAAGTTTGAATAAGCACTTCTCCTTTTTTTTCAGCTCTACCTGCCCTGCCCGCTACTTGCGTTATCAATTGCAAGGCCTTTTCGTTGGTTCTAAAATCTGGGTACATAAAAAGTTGGTCGGCATTGACGATGCACACCAATGTAACATTTCCAAAATCAAGGCCCTTGCTTATCATTTGAGTTCCAATCAAAATATCAATAACGCCAAGTTCCATTTTGCCTAATATTTCTTGATGCGCATCTTTGTTGCGAGCGGTATCTAAGTCCATGCGAGCAAGACGTGCAAGAGGCAATATCGTCTTCAAATCATCTTCTAATCGTTCCGTGCCAAGGCCTTTTTGTCTAATGTCGTTGCCACCACAGTTGCCACATTGCGTTATCACTGCCTGCACATAGCCGCAATAGTGACAGCGCATTTCATGCTTCTGTTTATGATACGTCAGGCTCACATCGCAATGTTTGCATTTAGCCGTCCAGTCGCAATAATGGCACTGCAAACAGGGTGCATATCCTCTGCGGTTTTGAAATACCATAGTTTGATTACCGTCGGCCATATTTTGCTCTATACGCTCCAACATTTCTTGCGAAAAATGCATGTGCATTAACTTCCGTTTAGAGGCATCTTTTGTATTGATAATGGTTATTTTAGAAGGCTCAGCGTCGTTGTAACGTGTGTTGAGTTGCACATATCCATACTTGTTAGTGCGTGCTAAATATAAGCTTTCTACACTCGGTGTAGCAGATCCTAGTATCACTTTTACTTTTTGCATAGCTGCTAAAACCAATGCTGAATCTCGTGCCTGATAATGTGGGTCGTCGCCTTGTTTATACGAGCTATCGTGTTCTTCATCTACGAGTATCAAACCAATATTTTGTAATGGCAAAAACAACGCACTTCGAGCACCTAGCACTATTATAGGAGAAGAATCGAGACAAGAATTCCATATCTCAACACGCTCATGATGATTAAATTTTGAATGATACACTTTTAATTGTGGTCCAAAAAAATGCTTCAAACGTTCCGTTATCTGATGTGTCAAAGCTATCTCAGGCAACAAAAACAACACTTGCTTGCCCGACGATAGCACCTCTTTTGCCAGCTGCATGTATATATTAGTCTTTCCACTACCCGTTATGCCGTGCAGAAGTACCGTATTTTTATGCTCCCAAATCTTATTAATCGCATCATAGCATTCCTTTTGAGCAATGCTCAAGGTAGGAGTGGACTGCATTTGCAGCGACTTAGGTACTATCCTATTGACTTCTATAGTCGTAACAATAAATATCTTTTTCTGAACTAATGCCTGCATTTGAGCAGTAGTAGCATCAGCTCTTTTAAGTAGTTCCTTCTTTGTAATCATTTTGCTCAGCTTACTCATTTCTAACCAAGCTAGTACTATGTTTTGCTGCTTGTGGCTTCGCTCCAAATCATTGATAATCTGCTGCCAGTCTATAGTATTACTAACTGTAACTATTTCTTCAGTTTTGGGTTTATATTTTTCTTGCAGAAATTCGGCAATTATTAAAACCCTCTTTTCACTCAATTTATTAATAATCGGCAACACACTTTTTTTCATTAAAACTTGCTGTACATCAGCCACAGTCAGGTGAGGTTGATTGTGCAAAGCCTCAATAATCTTTTGTTCCTCGACAGTCAAAGTGTCCCATTGATTATCCCAACTATCGCTCAAATAAAAATAACTTTCACTACTCAACTTCAACGCACCAGGCAATGCGGCTTGCATCACACTGCCTATAGTGGCCATATAATAGTCACTCATCCAAAACCACAAATCTAATTGTGGTTGGTGCAAAATAGGCCTAGCGTCTAAAATATCGATTATAGGTTTAACCACAAAAGCCGGCGTTATTGTATGTATTTTAGAAATAACGGCAGCATAATTTTTGCTCTTTATACTTATTTGCACCCGCTTTCCTATTTCTATTTCGTTATGCAGTTCAATAGGAACAGAATACGTAAGCGCCTTGCGTATGTTTAATGCAACTATGACATCTACGTAGATTATATGATGAATAATAGTCGGCATTTTATTGTGTAACTGCGGACTCCATTCTTCCAATTGCTGTTTTAGTTAGCGTATTTTTGTCATCGAATACCAAGCTTTGCTTATACGCTACAAGTGCCTCTACATAACGCTTCAGAGCCTCAAAGCACACGCCAATCATGTAGTACGAAGGGGCGTGTGTGGGGTTGGTTTTAGTAGCCATTTCAAAGTGTCGTTGAGCTTTGGCAATCGAATCGGTATCAAAATAAATGTATCCTAAATTATAATAAGCATCTGTATAATTTTTGTCTTTCAATATCATATTATTATATATTTCAATAGCCTGCTTGATGCGATTATTATTTTGATAATACATGGCTTTTCCATACATAGCGAGTAGGTTGTTAGAATCTATTTTTAGAACATAATCATAATATTTTATAGCTTGAACATCTTTTTTTCTATTGTAAATAGTAGCAATTTTCATGTAGGCTTCACTATAAGTCGGGTCTTGTGCAGTACATTTCAATAATACATCAATACACTTTTTATCCTCGTTTTTGTCAGCATACACCATCGCTTCTATAAAATAAGCATCAGCATTAGTGGGGTCCAACATGTGCGATTCGTTGCAGAGCAGTAGGGCATTGTCGTAGCCTTTAGTGAGCATATAATATTTTGCTAATTTATTTTTGGTGTTTATATCATTTTTGTTAATGCGATGTGCAATTTTACCTTCTTCTATTGCAAATATTATCTCACCAGTGTTGAAATAAACATCACTCAATTGCAATCGATAAGCGGTGTTCATACTGTCTAATGCAATAGCTTGGCGAAGGTCTGCCACAGCAGGTTTGATCAACGTATCTTTTAAATAGGCCTGGGCTCTAGCGTAATATAAAGTTGCACTGTTAGAATCTAATGCTATTTTTTGGGATAAATTTTTAATTAAATCGTTATGTAGGAGGGGTTTTTCATTGGTATTTATAGTAGTATTTTCGCTCTTATTAATACAAGATAGAAAGTTATTAATTAGTAACAATATTACTATCACTTTTATATTTTTTTCCATGGTGTAAATATACACAACCCATTATTTTTAACTCAATATTAGTATCAAGATTTATGTCAAAAAAAATACCTCAACTCATCGTCATCGTCCTTGTAGTCATGCAAACTACGTGTGGTGTATTCAAAAAAAATGAAAGAAGTGCTATCAATAGCTTGCCCTGCGATTCGTTGATATTGCCAAACGAAACGCATTTTGTTAATATGCGGCAGCTAACTTTTGGGGGCGATAATGCAGAGGCCTATTGGAGTTATGACAGCAAGCAATTAGTGTTTCAAAAAACCTATGAAAAAGAGGGTATATCTTGCGATCAAATCTACTACGGCACCTTGCCAAAAGACAACAACAACGCGTTTGAACCTAAACGATTGAGCAGTGGTGAGGGACGCACTACGTGCAGCTATTTCACTAAAAATGGGCAATCAATATTGTATGCTTCGACGCATGATTTTGCAAGTGCATGCCCACCTGTGCCCGATAAAAAACTGATTGGAAAGTACGTTTGGCCTCTATATACTGAGTTTGAAATTTATATAAAAAATATTAAAACCAACGTTGTTACTCGATTGACGAATAACAAATATTATGACGCCGAAGGAACAGTATCGCCCGACGGTTCTAAACTTGTGTTTACTTCTACACGCAACGGCGATTTGGACTTGTACGTCTGCGATATCGATGGCAGCAATGTAATACAAATTACGAATCAATTAGGGTATGACGGAGGGGCGTTTTTTTCACCTGATGGCAAGCAGTTAGTGTTCAGAACCTCCCGCCCAAGTAGCGATGAGGAGATTATAGAATACAAAGAATTATTATCTAAAAACATGGTAGCACCTACTAATATGGAGGTTTTTACAGTCAATGTTGATGGAAGTAATATGAAACAAATAACTAAATTAGGCAAAGCGAATTGGGCACCATCATATCACCCGAGTGGTAAAAAAATTATTTTTGCGAGCAATCATGCGTCGTTGCGAGGTTTTCCGTTCAATCTATACATGATTAATATTGATGGAACAGGGCTTGAAAGAATCACTAACAGCACACAGTTTGATGCGTTTCCGATGTTTTCGCCGGACGGTAAGAAAATTGCATTTAGTAGTAATCGAAATAACAATGGTGGTCGAGATACGAATATTTTTATTGCCGATTGGGTGGACTAATATTTTTATTATTAGTACGGCTATTTTGAGTGTACTATTTATGGAATTGAGGCAGCCCGTAGGGAGCGTTAGGTGCTTAGCTGTAGCTTTTTTTTTTAATTATTAATGGTCTTTTAGTTGCCTTATTTTTATAAAGATATTACGTATAAATTAGGGTTTATTACTTTAAAAAAAAAGCGAGAAGCGGGCACCGACCACAAGGTTTTATAAACTGCTTGGGTGTTTCGTTCAATGCACTTTTAACCTTGTGGTAACGCCCAAATCATTAATAATATTATTGTTAATATTCATGTGTTTTGCTAGTATATTTAGTGCAATTTTTGTACATTCGTAGAGTGTAAATTTTAAACGTTTGCATATAGATTTTATGTTAAAAAAAAATACTATTCCTAAGATTAATAGTGAGTTGTCGCTTGTTGCAGTGCCTGCATTAGAGGCGCTTGTTGAGATGTACAAATCGCTATTAGATGCAGACGCAACGCGGCTTTTGGACTCTTGGAATGATGTGATAGCTACGTATGGCAACGACAATTTTGAGTATAAAGTTAGGGATAAAATTATTGCACAGCCACTTACGACTGAATCGCTGAGTGGGAGCAAGGTTCGTAAGGTGAGTCTGCCAAAATATAAGGATTGGGGCGATGTGCTGACGTGGTTGATGCAGGAGAATGTTCCTGGTGAATTTCCGTATGCGGCAGGGGTGTTTCCGTTGAAGCGAGAGGGGGAAGACCCGACGCGAATGTTTGCGGGTGAGGGCGGGCCTGAACGCACGAATAAGCGATTTCATTATGTGTCTTTTGGGCAACCTGCTAAGCGTTTGAGTACGGCTTTTGATAGTGTAACATTATACGGTGAGGACCCTGAACGTCGGCCTGATATTTATGGAAAAATTGGTAATAGTGGGGTGAGTGTGGCTAGCGTTGATGATGCAAAAAAATTGTATAGTGGTTTCGATTTGTGTTCTTCTTCGACTTCTGTGAGCATGACTATCAACGGCCCGGCGGCGATGTTGCTTGCTTTTTTTATGAATGCAGCTATTGATCAAGAGTGCGAGAAGTATATAAAAGAGAATAAATTGGAAGATGAAATTAAGAAAAAAATTGAAAAAAAATACGCTGATTTAGGTCAAATTATTCCTACCTATAATAGCGATTTGCATGGTCAAGGTAATTTACCGCAAGGCAATACAGGACTGGGTTTGATGCTGCTAGGCATGAGTGGTGATGAGGTGTTGTCAGCGGGTCAATACGCTTTGTGCAAACAGCGGGCTTTGCAGCAAGTAAGAGGCACAGTACAAGCTGATATTTTGAAAGAAGATCAAGCACAAAACACCTGCATTTTTTCAACTGAATTTGCATTAAAGCTTATGGGTGATGTGCAACAATATTTCATAGATGAAAAGGTAAGAAATTTTTATAGTGTGTCGATTAGTGGGTATCATATCGCCGAGGCGGGTGCTAATCCTATCACACAGCTAGCTTTGACGTTGAGCAATGGGTTTACTTATATTGAATATTATCTCTCACGTGGCATGTCTATTGATGATTTTGCTCCTAATTTATCTTTCTTTTTTAGTAATGGTATGGACCCTGAGTATGCAGTGATAGGGCGTGTTGCGAGGCGTATTTGGGCTAAAACTATTAAGTATAAATATGATGGAAATGAGCGTTCACAAAAGTTGAAATATCATATTCAAACGAGTGGACGTTCGTTGCATGCACAGGAAATAGACTTTAACGATATACGCACTACTTTGCAAGCGCTGTATGCTATTTATGATAATTGCAACTCGTTGCATACCAATGCTTATGATGAGGCAATAACAACCCCCACAGAGGACAGTGTGCGTCGTGCGATGGCGATTCAATTGATTTTGAATAGAGAATTGGGAACGGCTTTTAATGAAAATCCAAATCAAGGTTCGTTCTTAATCGAAGAATTAACGGTGCTCGTAGAAGAGGCTGTGTTAGAAGAATTTAAACGTATAAATGAGCGTGGAGGGGTGATTGGGGCCATGGAAAAAATGTATCAACGTAACAAAATACAAGAAGAAAGTTTGTTTTATGAACATAAAAAACACACAGGCGAGTTGCCGCTTATAGGAGTGAATACTTTTTTGTCATCAAAAGGCTCGCCAACTATTCTGCCTAGCGAAGTAATACGTGCTACTGTTGAAGAGAAAGAATTTCAAATAGAAAATGTAATTAGATTTAAAAATAGAAACAAAGCGAAATCGGCGGAGGCCTTGCTACAACTGAAGAAAATAGCAATGAATAACGGTAATTTGTTTAACGAATTAATGGAAACTGTAAAATATTGTAGCCTTGGTGAAATCACAAATGCGTTGTTTGAAGTAGGGGGACAATACAGAAGAAATATGTAATTTAAACAAAATAGCACTTGTTTTAAAATCCAAATAGCATATTACAAATAGCCGATTGCTGTTCAGTAGGATTTTTAGAAGTTGTGATTTTTACGTCGTACTTAGGTTTGAAGTAGGAGGTAGTAGCAAAAACTGTTATTCTTGTTTTTGTATTATTAATGCTACGTTCCACTTGTAAAGGTACACGAGTGTTGAGTTTGAGCTCTTCTATTTTACTTAATACTTTAAAAAAATTAGCGACATTGACTTCCTGTCCATTTATATTTTTTATCGCATCATTTTGCTTTAATCCAACCAAGCTAGTTAGATAATCCGAATCAATTTTTTTAATGATAACATTATCGATGCTTGCAGATTGAGATTGAGTTGTGTAATTAAAATTACCTATACCAATAGCCGAAGCTGTGGTATTTATTTCTACCAAAAGCCCAAGAGCCTCTATAAAAGGTTTGAAATTAAAAGCATTTTTTCCCTCTACAGACCCCCACAATAAATCGGCGAGTGCGGTGTTTTCGGTGGCTTTGACTATATCATAATTAACCTCAAAAAAACTTACTGGACGGCCGTCATACTTGCGCTTGAAGTATTCTAAAAATTGATTAAAATCGCGGTGGTTTGAGCTCGCTGTGGCGGTGGCTATATCAAAGCAAAAGGCTAACAAAACACCTCGTGCTTTATTAATATATCGTTGTTCGGGATATTTTTTTGCGTATCTGCACAGTGCCACCGTGTCCTCATACCACATCGATTGTTGCAAACTTCTTTGTAACCAATTTTCAAAATATAATTTCTTATTGGGCTGCGCAGCTAAGTCGGTCTTAAATTTTAAGTATGAAATAGCCCCTTGCTTGAACCACTCTAGAGCAGCATCGTTGCGGGTATTGATAGCTGCATTAATGCTATTGTCGAGCTCCATTTGAGTTCTGTTTTTTGCCCAAGCATCTATAGATTTTGAAACATAGATTTGCGATATTTTATAAATTTCAAACCTACTCGTAACCGATATTACCTCATACTTTTCAGTAGTTGCATTTGGTATAAATACAAGATGTAGTAGGGTAGAATCATTTTTTAAATTAATAGAAGTAGGGTCGAGATATCGCTCTAATAATTCACAAATATCAGTAGCTGAGACATTGGTATTGGCCGAAGCTACTGTTACTAAATACTTTTGATTACGTATAGTTTTTATACTGCTGTTTGGTTTGCAAAACACTATAGGTTCTTGCAACATTGATTTATATTTAGAGTATCGAAACGCTTGTATATGATGCTGAATGCTTGGTGTTGAAAGGGCTGTAACACCTTCCCATTTTTTTTTATTTTTAAAAAACAAAGTTATTGGGTACTCAATTGTTTTAGTAAATTGACCTATATATTTTTGAGGTTCAAACAACAGATAGTCCTCATTTTCCCAGTTGCATTTAATTGTATATTTTATTTTAAATAACAACTTTGCATTATAAATAGTAAATGTACTATTGTTGTTTTTGATTACTTTCAGTTTTTTTCCAAATATATCAAATGCGTGCACAAACAAAACAACATTGGCGGCATCAAACACAAATTCAAGCGTGTCTCTATCAACAGTGGGAGCAAGCAAAATTATTTCTAGTTGATTTTTATTACATTTATTGAAATCAAATGTATATTCGTAAGCATCTCCGCCAGCTAAGTGCTGTGCATATAGATTACAACTATTGTAAAAAAAGAAACAAAAAAACGCTACAATTCGCATCATATAGGTAGGCTGCGAAAATACATTATAAATTATTATTAGATGAAAAACGTACTATTTTTGTTGTTGCAATTCGTAAAATTTATTTATAAAAGCAATAATAGGCACGGGCTTCATTCGCCCTACGTTTACAAAATAAATGACGAAATTTTGCCTGATGTGGGAGATTATTATGCTTTCAATCGCATAGAGGATAGAAGAAAGATGTTACTTTCTAATGCACAAAAAATAAAAGTAACAGACTACGGAGCAGGTTCGCACAAGAACAATGACGCCTATCGAAGCATTAATATTATAACTAAAAATACATCAAAATCCCCTAAAATAGGACGCTTACTTTTTAGATTAGTTAATTATTTTCAACCCCTAACAGTGCTAGAACTTGGGACTTCTACTGGCATTAGCACTGCATATATAGCGGCCGCTAAAAGTGATAATAAAATTATTAGCATTGAAGGTTGTGAAAATATTAGTCGTGTGGCGATCGAAAATTTAGCTGCTTTAGGTTTAGATAATGTCGAAGTACTGCAAGGACACTTCAACGAAAAGCTACCAGTAGCGTTAGATAAACTCGAGAAAATAGATTTTGTTTTCATTGACGGACATCATAATTACCTGCCAACTATTGACTATTATAATCAAATAAAATTACACTTAAATGCAGCGTCGGTAGTGGTTTTGGACGATATACATTGGAGCAGCGAAATGCTACAAGCCTGGAATGAGCTGCGTGCATTGCCGGAGGTGAGTTACAGCATCGACTTGTTTGATATTGGATTATTGTTATATCGACCGAGCGTAAAAAAGGAACATTTTGTACTGCGTTATGATGGGTTTTTCTTTTGATTTTCAAATAATTCTAATGTAAATACGGCTCGCAGAAATTGCTCATAAGCCGCTAAGGTGCAAACTATTAAACCAACTTTGCCATCCAAAAATCCTAATTTGAAAATGTATTGTCTTATGAATCGAAAAATGGGTTTGAAGTACAATTGAAATACAGAAACTTTTTTGTTTTGTATAAAATTTTCATTGGCACGATATGTTGCATAGCGCTGAATTTTTGCAATAAAATGGGGTATGTTTTTATATGTATAATGCTGCATTTTGTTTTTAAAATACACCACCTCACAGTTTTGTATATCGATGGACTCATGCACACTAACGCCATGAAAACGATGCACATCGCGGTTGATTAATCGAACTACTTTGTCGTTTTGCCACCCACTAAATCGCACCATTTTATCTAAAAAATAATTCTCTCTTCCTATCGATCCAACCTTGTTTTTCATAGTTGGATAGGCGGTAATTATCTCCTCAATCAACCCTTCAGTAAGCACTTCGTCAGCATCTAAGAGTAATATCGTAACGTGCTTTGACAATGGAATACTAACGTTTTTTTGTGTAGCTGGAGTATCATATTTTCTTGAGATAATTTTAGCTCCATACGCTGAAGCTATTGCTATAGTTGCATCTGTGCTATAGGAATCGACAATCAAAATCTCGTCTGCCCAATACAATTTTTCTAAGCACTTGTCCAAAATAAGTGCTTCGTTGTAGGTTGTAATCAAGACGGTAATGGGTTGCTTATTCATTGTGTATAACTTCTTCTAATTTATAAATAAGCAAATATAAGACAATGAAAATAGTAAGGCCTAATTGAGACTCGAGAGTTGATTCTACCAAAAATGAAAGAAACATAATACTAACAAAAGCCCGTGCTAGCAATGATTGCTTCAAATGAGAGTATAAAATACAACCAAATAAAGTAACTAGTAATCCTACTAAACCAAAAATACCAGCTGCCACACTTGTATTTAAAAATTGATTATGAGCGTCTAAATATTCATTTTTTAATGATACATAATGTACTGTAAAATAGGAATTAATTTCACGTTTAACGTTCGGCAACCCTACCCCTGCCCAAAGATTATTTTTGAAAATAGAATAAGCAGCTTCAAATGCTGCAAATCGCTTGCCGTCTGATATGTTTTTTAACTCTGTATTCGTCACAAAAAGCTCCCAGTCATAGACGCTATATTTTATTTTGTTTTGTAGCGACGGTATCGTACTATACATTAGCATAAAACCAAATACCAAAATGGTGAATGTTATTAACAATTGTCTCCATTTTTTTTGTTGAATATAGTAGGAGGAAGCATACACTAAAAAACTAATATAAAATGCCACCAAACCGCTCCTCACAGCTAATATATGAAGTGTGATGAACAGGTATAAGAACAAAATAAGGAGTACTTTTTTTTCTGATTTGTATCTTAAAATAGAATCATTAAAATAAGCATGTAAACACCATATCAACGAAAAAGCTATTAATAAACTGAACCGTATATGGCTAATAAAAGTTGGCATTGTAGAGGCTTTGAGGTAACTATTGTTGATAGCATTAAAATCTCGAATCAAAAAAAACCAACTATAAGTAGAAGCTATACAGACGAGTAATACTAAGAAATGTAAGAAAAATTGGTAGTGTTTTTTGGTTAAATAATCGTTGAACGCAAATACTGCAAAAGGAAAAAATAATAAAGGCAATTTAGATTTTATAACTCCCAAAACCTGCCAACCATCTTGGTGAATGATTGAGGCAATAACATAACTAATAGGCAGAGCCAAAAAGCACAGCATTGCCCTAGAAGATGCATATTGTTTTATATATCTCAAAACAGAAGTATTAATAACTGCGTGGCCGGCAAGTACGATCATTGCACCTGCCATTAGAGCTTTGCCTATAAATAACCCGAGCAGCAAAGTGAGTATCATTAGTAGGATTACCCAATATCTAAAATTGAAGTGAAATAAATAAAAGTTAAATTTTTTCATCAAATTGTAGTTTAAAAAATGGCCGAAAATTGCATTCTGCCCACATGTATGATTTTGTTAGTACCCGTTTTGCGACCATCATAAGTTACATTCAACATCAGGTTTTTTAAGATTTTTCTGTCTATACCTACTGTCCATAGATAATTGTTGCCAGCTTGCAAACCCTCCAAAATAGTATATGAGACAGGCTTAGAGGGCAACCCTATATACTTGACATTGACCAAAGAGAAGTCGATAGAGACGCTGCCGTTGTCTATACTACTATATTTTGACTTTATTTCAGCCTTGTTAGCTGAGAATTGTTCGCCCCCATAAACGGCTCCGTTTTTTTTGATTATATAACCATAACTAGCACTCAGTTTGATATTTTGTTTGAATTGATAGGTGAGATTTGGTGTAATTTTATGTTCATTTATGAAAAAATTGTTTGTTGTAAAAAGCGGCGAATAATATGCATTTGAACCCCAATACACCTCTAGAGTTCTCCGCCAATGCGTATTCGCACCAAATCGAACTACATTGTTAATCGATTCTCTATTGCGGCGGTCAAAACCATTGACCAACAATATCTTACTTGCATTGTTCACATACGTAATATCCAACCCATATTGAGGATGTGATTGCAGGACACTGAATACATTGCGAAGTGCGACATCGTTGCTCTGCATAGACGTATCAGCAAGAGAAACTGCAAAAGGTACGAATGCCAGCCAATTGTTATTTTCATTGCTTCGAGTGGTATAATTAAGCTGCGATTGATTGCTCAATGCGCGTAACAATTTGACGGTTAATTTTTTTGAATTGGCAGAAAAATAAGCACGTGGAATAATGCGTAAACTCTGCGTCCACTGCACCTGCGATATGCTGATATAGTTGTTGCTTGGCGTTGCCAAACGTATATAATTTGCTTGGTAGGCAAATGCTATTCCAGGTTGTATAAATTCATTTATTTCAGGTATTCCGTTGTTATTAAATAACGAATCAATCCATATATATTGGCCCTGCCCCTCAGGTACTTTGATGTAACGATATTCTATTTTTTGTTCCTGTCCGTTGTTGAGTTGGTAGTTTGTGTTTAATTGAAACATTCCTCTAAGCATTCTTAAATTTGAATTCGTATTGACAAGCAAGGTTCTTTTATTTTTTATTTTGCTTACCAGACTATCTACATTTATTAAGTTGCGATACTGTGCCTTGCTTTCCCAATCAAAGTTTGAAAAAGTCAGTTTGATAGTGTTGCTAATCTCATCTGCGTAGGTGGAATTTTGAAGTTGATTTTTATATGCTGCATCGTCATAACGCCTTGCTGCTTCTAGCTTTATACTAATATTTTCTTGGTTGTCTAATTGTATCCAGGTGCGGCCAATATCAAATCCAAAAGAGTTAGTGTAGAGGCTATCGGCTTGTTTATTTCTTATACTATTTTGCTCCGCCTCGTAGCGTAATCCTGTTGAAAGCAGTTTGTTTATTTTGTAAACGGAAGTAATTAATGGTCTAAAAAATTGTATTGATTTTGTAGCGTCCCCTCCATTCAAAATTGATATTGTACCATTTAATTGCAATTTATTTTTTTCGTAATTCGTAAACATACTGTGTTTCGTTGCGTTGTATTTAGTTGCTTTTAATTGTAAATTTTCTATTTTATAAGTAGTTATAAATTTTGTCTTGTTCGTAATTGCAATTTGTGCTGACGATTGCAATAACTCCTGCCTAACATTGATAGCATTGTCTATTGACCAATCTCTCACATATTCAAAATTCCTAAAAAGCTCTATTTCTTTGAATTGATTCTGTTGAAACTCAATCTGTGCGGAGGGTTCGATGCGCCATGCCTTAGCTGAATCCAAATAAAAACGTTCCTTGTGTTTTATTAAAAATGCAACCGCGGCATCATCACTATTATTAATACTAGAATACGTATTGACATCATACTGACTCAATGCAACATCGACACTTGAACCACGTCCTTTTTTGTTGTCATAAACAAGAGTAAGATTTGTTAAGCCCTGACTCTTGGGCGTTACAATCAATTCAACAGGTTCAAATTGCCCTTGTTTGATGCCGTTAATTGGGGCAATCCATTTATAAACATTACCATTAGTGGCATTAAAATCTCGTATGTAGTTCCCTTTGTTAGTTCCTATTTGTGTGAAGCGTATTTGATAAAATGCTTGCGTCGCAAGTTGAGAGAATACATAAATTGAGTCGTAATAAAAACCATCGACGAGGGTATCTTTTGTAGCATACAATACCTGTGATTGCTTAAACCCAACACTGTCTATAGCATCGACAAAGGCAAGTTGAATGCTGTCTCCAACATTTTTTAATTTGTTAATTTGCTGTGTGGTCAGTTCTTCCTCTATCGGTTGCATTTTATTATCACGTTCATTAAAATACGTCAAAGTAGATTGAAAATTTTTGTATTGTGCACCTATCGAAGTTGAAAAAATAGACCTAAAATAAGCTCTTTCTGTGTACTGAAATTCAACCGATATTCGCTTGTCTTTTGTTATCAATTGACGCGGCATAAAACGTATCTCGCTTAGGTTATAATCGATTGTATAATCATTGTTTTCGCCCCTTTGCATCAGCTGACCATCAATATATACTTGCTCGCTACCTGCTAATATTATAATAAAAATTTCGCCGTTATCCCCTTGCATTTTGTATGGTCCTTGATTGCCCTCTATTGCCGTAATTTTATTTCTTGTGAATTTACCCCTTGCAATAGAATACGATGCATCGCTGCTGAACGTGATTTCATTTCTTTTTAAATTAGAGGCAATACTAACGCCCTGTACTTTTTTATGAAAGCGTTGAAAATAGTGCATCGCCTTGCTGTTATTTTGAAAATCACCGAGCAGCAGTACGGTATTCTTTCTTTGTAATTGTATAAATATTCTATCAAATTCTTGTAGCTGTTGCGTGTTGCCGTCGGGCTGAAAGGGAAGATTATTATCTGTTAATGCTGCCATTATTTCTATATCTCCCACTTGCCCGCGCAATTGCAAATTAAAATTAGAAGTAAGGTTTAAGTCTTGTGCATTGCCAACTGTGATGCCGCGCGTGTAGTTACCGTTATAATCTAATCCACCAAAATCAAATACATCAAGGCTTGCCACTTGTTTGTTGGGCATCGGTTGAATGATATACACTTGATTAGAATCTTTTTTAAGTTTAATATCTGTTTTCAAACTTGCATTAAAATTAATAGGAAATGTACGATAGATCACAATTATGCTATCGCATCTATTTTTATTTTTATTAAGAATATATGTTGGGTTATAATTAATACTAAAATCAATAGGGAGCGGCGCCTGACAACCTGCTATTACCTTCAACTGAATACTATTCGGAACCACACTCACTGAATTGAGCCATAAGGTATCTGAGCTTGCACGCAACCAAAGTTGCGTTCTAAGGTTTGACATTTTAATTGACTTTTGCTGGGCGGATACCATGGTATTCAAACCGAAAAGAGCAACCAATAAAATTAGGCAAACTCGGTAATTAAAATTAATATGATTATAAAAAAAAAACATTGCCTAATTGGGGCAAAAATAAATTATCTTGTTTAAAACTATAAATACAAACGCTTATAAACGTAAAACTACATTAAAATAGTGTGTTTTGATGTATAAAAAACTATCTAAATTGGTAAAGTTGTATAATTAAAAACAAAATTTAAAAAACTTTTATAATTCGGTTTTTGATTTTACTTTTACACAATTAATTGAAATAATAACCTAACAATATTAAAATAATGTACCCAGCCGATTTGCTATACACCAAAGAACATGAATGGATAAAAATAGACGGTAACATCGCCACAGTAGGCATTACACACTTTGCTCAACGTGAATTAGGCGATATTGTTTATGTTGATGTAACTACAGTAGGCAAGGAGTTGAAAAAAGACGAAATATTTGGAACCGTAGAAGCCGTTAAAACTGTTAGCGATTTGTTTATGCCTATCAGCGGCAAAGTGATTACGTTCAACAATGCCTTAGACACTACCCCCGATACGGTTAATAATGACCCGTATGTGAGCGGTTGGATGATAAAAATTGAATTGTCAAACAACAACGAAATAGAAAGTTTGCTATCAGCAGCTGACTACGAGGCTACTTTGTAATTTTTACAGTTCATTTCATCTACAATTAAGTAACTAAAAAAACATAGGTGTTTTCTTTGTCCACAATTTAATACGTAAGGGTTACGTTTGTTGATAATACTGTTACAGCCACACTAGTTTTATCATTATTTTTGATTTTGATTCTGCGTTATGTTCCTACCATAATTTTCGCCTTTTTATTGTTTTTATCAATGTTCCCTCATTAATCAATTAAAACTGCAAAACAGTTGTTTTTTTAGGCTAAATGTTGTAAAATAATGGTAGTTTTTTAAAGTTACTGTTTCACATTATTTATAAATCAAAATACACATCAGGTCTCTATATACTATTTTTTTTAAGTAGATAATATTGTATGCTTAGACTCATTGAACAAAAATATTTTTAAATGAATTGTATAAAAAATATAGCACTACTTTGTTTGTTTTTTCTTTATGAAAACTCAAACGCACAACAAAGTATGACGCACCAAACCGACATTAGTGCATTTCATTTGGCTTTAGAAAATATTGTACAGGAGCATTATACGATTGCACTACAGTTGTTAGAACTATTGCCTAATGAGAGTGATTGTTTTACACAAAATAGGGAGGCAATAGCATACAATATTGCTGTTTGCAAGTCTGCATTGCAACAAGCAGACGCAACACAGGCGTG
>JAYVJZ010000007.1:0-6438 GCA_043768865.1 Sphingobacteriales bacterium | reverse complement strand
TGGAGAATGTTTTTTGTACTTTTCTGAGGGTACTGTTTTTTATGGGATTGATATTATTAGACAATAAACATTCACATCAATACAGCCTAGAGTAGCATTCAAACAGCTTATCGTCCCCCCTATTCACACCTAAACGCTTCGCATATCGTCCTCTTATGGCTTCAAATTCTTATAAAAATCGCTAAAAAATAAAATTATACTACCGTTGATATTTTTTAGTAACTTTGAATAATGAAAAAGTACATATTTATATTATTGTTAATACAACTAACTACAGCAGCTCAAGGGCAGTCGTGGCAGTGGACACAGCGTCTTGGCAATATCAAAAGCGACAAGGTAACTTGCATTAAAACCGACTCGCTCGGTCATGTATATATAGCAGGATATTTTAGCAATCAACTGACCCTAGGTACGAACAATTTGATTCTCAATTTCACCTCCAACTCATCAAGCAAAGAGACTTTTTTGGCGAAATTTGATAGCCTCGGCTTTTGCTTATGGGCAAAAAGCGGCGGAGAGAATTTTGACGACAGAGTGCTCGGCTTGGCCGTTGACAAAGCCGGCAATAGCTTAATAACGGGCACCTATTGGCAAGTAGGCGGAGGCTTACTGATGGGCTCGCTTGTGTCAGATGGTTCGGCTTTTGGGTGGGGCGATCAATGTTTTTTGTTCAAACACGACAAAGACGGCAATGGCCTCTGGTCGGCATTTGTGTGCAGCGAATCGGGCGACGATCAAGGCCTTGATGTTGCCTTTGACAAAAACGGCAACGGGTATGTGTGTGGGTTTATGACTGGCAGCACCTTGTTTTGTAATGGAAGCACTGTATCGGCTATCAACTCCAATACGGGAGTCAATCCCTATTGCTTTTGGTTGGCTAAAATCAATAGCGCGGGGGTGTTTCAATGGGCTCGCACTTTTGGCAACTTGCCCTACGACCCTGGGGCATTCAAGTACATAGAACGTGATATAGCAGTAGCCACAGATGAACTGGGGGGAGTGTATGTTACGGGGGGGTTCGACGGCACACAAGTGTTTGAAAGCACCACTCTCACTAGCTTTGGTGGACATGATGCATTTACAATAAAATACGATACCCTAGGCGATTTCAAGTGGGTAACTCAAGGCGGAAGCGACAAAGACGATTGGAGCAACGGCATTGCAACAGATAAGCTTGGCAATGTATATATAACGGGGGAACACCGCGATTCGTTTTATATGGGTGGTGTAGCTATTAAAAACTACGATAAGCGCGACGCATTTGTATATAAACTCAACGCCTCGACAGGTGCGGCTATATGGGGCAAACGAGCAGGTTCAAACTCCGGTGGAGAACGGGGCAACGATATCGTTGCCGACGGCGATTGCAATGTTTATGTTACAGGAGATATCAATCAAAGTGCGAAATTTGGCAATGATATTACAACCCCTAGCTCCGACAGCGTACAAGCGTTTTTGGCAAAAATATCGCCTGAGGGCTATTGGCATTGGGTAGCAACGGGTGGAGGCACAGCAAGCGAAGACCGAAGCAATGCGCTATGCTTGGGCACAGGCAACCAAATATACATAGCAGGCTATTTTAGAGACAACGCATCAATGGGCAGCACGTCGTTGGCTTCTGCAGGCTCAAGCGACGGATTTTTTAGTCGCCTCAAAGACGCCTCTAAAAACAAAGGAATTTTAGCGCTAAACCTCCCACAAGACACGCTACTCTGCACTGGAGAATCGATACTACTATCGCAGCCCACTACCAATGCTATCACCTATAACCCCGTTGCAACGGTTGCCTCCAACATGGACCAAACCCAATTTACTATTACCCCCACCGCCGCCTCTACGCAATACACATTTATAGGGCAGATAACGGGTAGTTGTCCTGTTACCGATATTGTAAAATTTGGCTTGACTATTGTACCCGACCCTATCGCTAGTTTTACTATCTATCCTGAGACCACTTATACTATAGATCCACTGTTTACGATGCTGAATCAAAGCAGCGGAGCCGTTTCATATCAATGGTTTTATAATACCCAATTGGTCTCCACCTCAGCATCACCTACATTTGTGTTTGATACCGTCGGGGTATATTGCTTTGTGCTTGTAGCCACTAACAGCGAAGGTTGCACCGACACGACTACACAATGCGGACGTGTGGAAGAGAGCAAAAATATAAACGTTTCAAATGTGTTCGTGCCTGACGGACAAGACTTTAACAACCTAGTAACTTTATATTCAGGGGCCGATACCCACTTGCATAGCTTTGAGATATTCAATCGATGGGGCGTTAAGGTATATAGCCTTGAAAATAAAACATTTTTAGGGGAATTGAAAACCTGGGATGGCCGATTCAACGGGCAGCCACAGCCACTAGACACCTATGTTTACAGGCTTGTAGTTACCATACAAAACAATACAAAAAACATCAATGGTAATATCTGCCTACTAAGATAACCCCAAAAGTGAGCAGGAACAATGTTTCAGTTCAATTAAATAGTTCCCCCTATTTTTGATTATTTTGAATGTATAAATGAAAACCACTCGCCACATCTCAATGAATTATACTTTTATTAAAAATCAATTGATAGCGATTTGGATTCTATCATTACCTGCCTATAATTGAATATATGCACAAAATAATTTCTCAATGGTGTTATTAAATAATATACTTTTTTGATATAACGTCTGCAACATACTATTTTATGCGTTCAAAAAATGGTGCTATTATTTCATGTTAGTCGTCCAACGCTAAATAATAATTACCCTAATGCACCTAAGTGGTCGGTTTTTATCGTACTTATCGCATTATTACAATTGTTCAAGGTAGATAAATATCGCCACACGTTGTGTCGCTACGAGCACCTGTGGCAGAAGCAAGCACGTTCGCTTGTCCGTGCCATCGCATAGTCCCTATCAATGCCATTGCTATTGCCTCTTTGTAGTTTATGGTAGTGGCATCGGGTACGACTATTCTTCTAGTGGTTTTGGCTTGTAAACATTCTATCAAATACGTATTAAACGCTCCGCCGCCAGTGGCGAGTACACGCTCCTCATTGTTTATGTTTTCATTAATCTCACGAGCTATCAACGTGGCTATTGCATTCGTAAAAGTATGCAACAAATCGGGTACCGTATATTGAGTTGTGTTTATTTTTTGTATAATATATTCATATATCCACTCATTGGCTAGACTTTTGGGAGCAAGACGATGATGGTATTCCAATTTTACAAAATCGTTCAGCACCGAAGGTAACATCGAGCCGCTGCGCGCGATAATGCCACTATCGTCATAGGCCTTACCTGCTTTGTTTGCTATAAAATTCAACACCTGATTCGCCGCACATATATCGTATGCTTTATAGAATGCTCCCTGTTTAAAAGTGATATTCGCTATGCCGCCAAGATTGAGACAAGCGGCATACTCGGCAAATAGCAATCGGTCGGCTATTGGAACTATCGGCGCTCCTTGACCACCGTGAGCCACATCTTTGGCTCGCAGATTAGCCACCACAGGTAACTGAAGCGTTGTGGCAAGGGTTTGTCCATCTCCTATTTGAAGTGTAAAGCCCTGTGACGGCTGATGATATACCGTATGCCCGTGCGACACCACTAAGCCTAATTGTTTCAACTCGTTAGTTTTTATAAAATTAGAAATGCAAGTTGCATTCCATTTTGCGTAATCAATGCTAGTTTTAAGCAAATCGATAGCTGAAAGATCACGAACTGCGGCCAAACGAACCTCCCATTCGGTGGGATAACGAAAGCAGGAGGTAGCAAGTACAACGTGAATAATTTTATCATTAGTTTGATTAAACTCAACAGCAGCTATATCAAGGCCGTCTAAGGAACTGCCCGACATAGTGCCTAAAGCAATATAATTATTTATTTGATTGTTCATATTGCAAATATCCGTAACTTTGCTGAATTGTATTACATTTTTACTTTTTTACTTTTTTTACCTTATGTTTAAACTATACGTTTATTTGTGTATCGCATTTGTGGTATCATCGAATAGCACTTTTGCTCAATGTTCAGGCAGTGCAACTATAAGTCAGCCAATAATTACAAGCATTAGCGATACTATATGGCAATCAAATGATGCAGAGTTGCAAGTGATATATAATTCAACGGCTTCTTATCAATGGTATGTCAATGGCACTGAAATAACGGGGGCTACTTCATTTATTCTACAAACAGGGTCGCTAGTTACACAACACGGCTTATTTACTTGTAGCATTACACTCAGCAACGATTGCACCGTTGTAACCGACGGCTTCAATTTACTTCAAACTTCTATTAACGATGAATACGACAATTTATTGATTTTTGTAGATAATACACACTTTTTAAACTTAATATCAAACAAAGAAATTGCTTTTGTGCATATAATCAGTTATACCGGTGCTGTGCTAATGATTAGAGAATACAACAACGAACCTATAGACATCAAACATTTGGCGAATGGCATTTACATTGCTAGGTGTTACAACAACACTCAACAACAGGTAGGTGTGTCAAAATTCACCAAAAACTAGAATTATACTAAATGGCACGATATAGTAAACACAAATTTGATGCGAACACAGAGCGCGTCGCTACTTTCTCAAATGCACTGAGCCACCCTGCTCGCATTGACATATTAACTATAATATCAAACAAAAAACATTGCAGCTGTGGCGAGGTAGTCAACCTACTACCCTATTCACAATCTACGGTTTCACAACATTTGACAGAATTAAAAATAGCTGGGCTCATAGATGCAACTAGCAACAAGACAAAGACTATTTATACGATTAATCAAGATGGAATTGACGAGTGCGTGTATCGATTTACCACTTTTATGAAAAGCATTTAAGCCGACATTGTTCCACGTGGAACAATTAATTAAGTAAAGAATTAAAAAAATAGTTCCACGTGGAACAAAATTATGTTTAATAAATACGATATAATAATAATAGGAGCTGGCCACGCAGGTTGCGAGGCAGCAGCAGCAGCAGCTAACCTTGGTAGCAAAACATTGCTAATAACAATGAATATGCAAAACATAGCTCAAATGAGCTGCAACCCCGCAATGGGAGGAGTCGCAAAAGGGCAAATAGTAAGAGAAATAGATGCGCTTGGTGGGTATTCAGGTATGGTAAGCGATGTGTCGGCAGTACAATTTAGAATGTTAAACCGCTCGAAAGGACCCGCTATGTGGAGCCCAAGAACGCAAAACGACAGACATCTGTTCGCAAGCGAATGGAGAAGTAGGCTGGAAAAAACGAATAATTTAGATTTTTGGCAAGACAGCGTAGAAGCATTATTAATAGAAAAGGGGGTGATAAAAGGAGTAAAAACTTCAATGGGTGTCGAGTTTGCTTGCGATGCAATAGTACTCACAACAGGTACATTTTTGAATGGGATTATTCACATAGGAGAAAGAAAAATAGGAGGAGGGAGAATGGGCGAGAAATCATCAACAGGTATAACAGAACAACTAGTCGAGCTAGGATTTGAAAGTGGGCGTATGAAAACAGGAACACCACCACGTATAGATGGCAGAAGCTTGGATTATAGCAAAATGGAAATACAAGAAGGAGATGAGAAGCCTGAAAAGTTTTCTTTTAACAACACCACAAAATCACTTACTAAACAATTGTGTTGTTGGACAGTATATACCAACTCAAATGTACATGAAATATTAAAAACAGGTTTTGATAAATCTCCTATGTTCACAGGGCGGATACAAGGGTTAGGCCCACGATACTGCCCTTCGATAGAAGATAAAATTGTACGATTTGCCGACCGTGATAGACACCAATTGTTCATAGAACCCGAGGGTTGGAATACGTGCGAGATATACGTAAATGGTTTCTCTACCTCATTGGCAGAAGACGTTCAACAAAAAGCATTACAACAACTACCTGGATTTGAACATTGCAAAATGTTCAGGCCAGGGTATGCTATAGAATATGATTATTTTCAACCAACGCAATTAAAATATACCCTAGAAACTAAACTAATTCCAAACCTCTACTTTGCAGGACAGATAAATGGTACAACGGGATATGAAGAAGCCGCATGTCAAGGATTGATAGCAGGTATCAACGCACATAATAAACGAAAAGAGGTTAGAGAATTTGTGCTCAGTAGGTCAGATGCTTATATTGGTGTGCTCATAGATGATTTGATAAACAAAGGCACGGAAGAACCATATAGAATGTTCACCTCGAGAGCAGAGTTTAGGACTTTATTAAGACAAGACAATGCCGACATTAGATTAACACCAAAAGCATACGAATTAGGATTGGTTACTAAAGAACAAAATGATAAAGTTCAGACAAAAATAATTGATATTCAACAAATTATAAAATATTTTAAAACCGAAAAAGTTGCACCAACGATTATTAACGACTATTTGATTACCAAGGACTCCAATCCAATAACGTTTCGACAACT
>JAYVJZ010000006.1:0-7781 GCA_043768865.1 Sphingobacteriales bacterium | reverse complement strand
CCAAATGAGACGTAGTCATTAAAATTAAACCCTGAGGTCATGTTCAACACATGATACCAAGTGATGCCGGCTCGGTCGTCTGTGGCGAAGCTAGGTATATAATGATGTAGTGGTTCGTTGAGGTCGCGTATCATGCGGTCGTTGTAGGCGATGCCGGTGAGCAGGCCGACTATGCTTTTGCTAATGGAAAATACGCAGTGCGGGTCTTCGCGACTCGATCCATTGAAATAATTTTCATACAAGATGCTATCGTTGCGAATGACTATAAAAGCTATGGTTTTTTTGGCGATTAGAAAGTCTTCAAAACTCCTGTATCGTTCTCTTTTTTTTAACATCGGACGCATCCAACGTTTCATTTCGAGGTGTATGTCAATCGGTGAAAATTTAAAATTATATGCTTTTTCAGGTTTTTTTATCGACGCTTGTGAAAAAACTTTGTAGTCCTGTACGTTGGCTTTTCTAAAGAAACTGTATCCGTCGATGTGGCAACTAGTGCAGCAGGTAGCAAGCAGCAGTAGTATTGCGGTTGAGAGTATAAGTGATGATGCTAACGAAGTGGCTTTGGGTAATAACACGTTGTAAAGATACAAAAAATAAAAAGGCGGTAGGTAAGGTTGTCTATGTGGAGTTTATTTTTTTACTACAAGCGTATTTATTTTTTGTGGCTCGTTGAGTTGTTGTGTTGCAACTGTTTTTTGATGGTGCTTATTTTACTGTGAGGTGCTTATTTTGCTGTGCTGTGGCGTACCGTCAGGTGCGTGAGGGCGGAGGCGTAGCTCCTTTTTTTTGTTTTGCGATGGTGATAAATGGTATTGGTTTGGGTGTTATGCTTGGGGAGCAAAACAAAAAAAAGAGCGGGAGCCGAGAGACCGACCTCGCCTATGTATGGCATTGGTGGTGATACATATTGCTTGCGAGGGCACGCCCTAGTTGTTTTTAAAATAGCGTTGAACTTGGGTGTTTTTTTTGTTGTGCTTTGCTTTGTGGATAGTTGTTTACTTTTTTGTTGCTGCTTCTGCGTTGATTTAAGTAGTGGTATGTAGCGCTTGCGTTGGTTTTTTATATATCAAATTGGGTTAAGTGGTGGGTGAGGTGTTTGGCGAACATGGTGTTCCATTGGTCGCTTGTGAGTTTGCCAAATGAGTGTGAGTCGCGGTTTTCAAAATGTTCTGCACCGAGGGCTTGCGTGTGTTTGATGTAATGTAATAATCGGTTTTTTTCGGTTTCAAAATCTCTATTGTCTGTTATAATAAATTGCGGCGCGGTGCTATTGTTTTTTTTGTATGGGTTTGGGCCTACTACGTTGGGTTTTACGAGTAGTTTCAAAATAAATCGTACGATTGCGCCGGGTTTTGGGTGTATGTTTTCATAGGTCATTTCGTAGGTAACGTTGCAGTGTGCTAGCATTTGTGTGGCGTTCATTTTGCCCCATTGTGGAGTTGATTGGGGGGTTAATTTTTCTATTCTTTCGATGAAGTGCGCCGCCACTTTGTTGTCAAACATATTTTCCATACCATTTTATAATTGGGTTAAAAAAAATCGGGTGTTTAATCTTATTTTTTCGCTTTTGTTTAATGATTAATTAGTAACGTGCTTGTGCCTAAAACCTTGACAGGGGTGCTGAGTTGAAGCATATACGTGCCGTTGGGGTATGCTTTTGTGTCTATGAGCATTGTGGGTTTGAGGCTACTTTGTTGAAGGAGGAGGCGTCCTTTGGCATCAAATAGTTGTATGAGAAGGGGTTCGGTGCTAGTCGTTTGTATCGTTAGTTGTGTGTTGGCGGGGTTGGGGGCTAGTGTCCATGTGTTGGGCGTTTCGTGTAGGCTCGTGAGGGTGTTGAGTTGGAGGGTGTAGGTGTCGGTGCAACCGCTTGCGTTGGTGGTGGTAAGTTGGACTTGGTAGGTGCCGTTGTTAGCAAAGGTGTGAATTGGATTGGGGCTTGTGGCTGTGATGCCATCGCCAAAATCCCAATTATACGTAGTTGCGGTTATGTCGATTGGGGCAAATGTATAATTGAGACCACCGGTGTTGGTTAGGCTAAATTGGGCGTTGGCATTGTCTATAACACTAAAATATTTGCGGCTGTAGCATCCGAACTCGTCGCTTACTTCTGCTATATAGTTGCCTGCTTGTGTGGGCGTGAAATTAGATGTGTCGGGGCCAGTTATGAAATTATAGGTGTATTCGGGGCTTGTGTATAGGTTGATGGCACTGCCTGCACAGTAGGTGGTGTTGAGGGGTGGTATAGGGGGTAGCGAATAGGTGCTAGTGAGCAGCGTGGCGTCCATCCAGGCCAATCTATCTATCAAAAAATCTTTTCTACTTTCTATAATATCAAACCAAGCTGTTGAATCTGCTATGCCTAGTTCAGCCCAGGTTGCTACGTTGCGTTGTATGGCTTCGCTTAGGTTGTTTTTCATGGCGTCTAATTGCACATGAAATGAGTCGGTAGCCCATGTATCGGCTCGCAACGATTTGTAACGGCAAGCCAACTTATGGCGAAAAAGTGTATCGTCATACATACGTTGCCACCAATTAGGAAATGGCCAACCGAGGTGCGTTATCTGCCATACCCACCCTTCGTTAGGGTCGTTTGAGAATCCTCGGTCGTAGTCCCATGAGGGGCCTATATTTATTTTTTTACTTTCATTTTTGTACATAAATGTACTGCGTCCATAGCTGTCGTAGTTCATTGAAAATTCATTAACTAGCAAAAAATCGATAAATGAACTCTCGGAGGCAAAGCGGCGCCATCCTTCAACGGGGTCGGTATAGGTACTTGCATTTATAGAATTTTCAAAACTATCTACATACGATTTAATATAATCGGCTTGCTGTGGCTGTATCGTTGTGGCTTTTGGATATACATGTTTGAACTCAACGGGCAACCCACACGAAGCTGAGTTGATGGGAGGATACGCACTGTTCCATGCGCCTGGATCACCATTTATATTCATTTCTATTATATAGCCGCCCGTCAAGGCCGCACCTGCTATGTCTGCTGGGTTTATCTTGTCAATGTTTACACGCTTTTTGCTGCGTTTTATCTGTTCGGTAAGGTTGTATAGCCCAAGGTATTCGCCGTCTAATATCACTTCGCACCAAATAGTACGTGGAGCATAATTATCCATTTTGCGAGCCATAGCATAGGTTAAAGCATTGTTGATTAGTGAATAATCTGTCCACTCTGCTTTTAAGACCCAATCGTTGTCGGCGGGCATGCCAAGCAGGGTGGTATCGATAGTATTGCCTGCGGCATCTATTAAATTAAAGTCATAATTTTTTTTGGGATTTGATGGACTTGAAAACCCCTGCAACTCAGCCATGATACGCCCTTCGTATTGATAATCTATGTCGGTGGTGTAGTTCCTAATACCCGGTGCGTGGTTGATAATCTGCATGTACACCTCTGTTTTAGGATCATTGACTATCTCGCCTGTGGTAGTCGTCAATTTAACAATCGGCAGGTTGCTGCTTTGTATTGAAGAGGGAGGCTTGCTAGGCGTAGTAGAAAAAGTAAGACTAAAATCTTGCAAAAATCCCATATCAGCTCCATAGGTGTCTTCGCATTCTAAAATCCATACGCCGTTTGGGTTTTGTGAATTGTTAGCCAAATGTAATTTTCCACTACGCCACGAGCCGCTGTAAGGGGCACTCGCAGACGATATAGGCAGGGCGGCAGTGCCGTCTATGCAAGTAAAAAAATTATCATCTCCCCCGCCGATGCCACCTAAAACGGGTATCACTGTGCCGTCGGGGGATATCAATCGCAAATACAAATCTGCACAATAGGAGTGTGTAATATTAACGCAAACACTTTGCAAGCCATAAATAGTATCGATGCTGCTAGGCAGTCCACTCACATTGATTGGAAAGGCTTCAATGCCGGGGTCGGGAAGTGAATCAAGTACGGTAACTGAAAAAGTCTGTGCTCGTGCGGCGCTAGCTAATAGAATAGCAAGAAATAAAACTATTTTATTCATTTTTTATATTTAGAATTGTGTTCAAACCAATTAAATTAAGCCAATTAAAACAAAACAAATTTATATCAAATTATTCATAAATCGAAACTATTTTTTATCAGTAACAGTAGTTGCTTATATAGTTCCATTATTTTAGTTGTAATTTTGTAACACCAAACCTTTATGCCAAGCCACCCACCAATAGCTGTTACACTGATTGTTGATATTGAAACAAGTCGTAACAGTGCCGCTATTCAACAGCTAGCTTGCAAACAAGCAGGCTTTAAATCAAATGACAGATGCTATGTACAAATCAAGAAACGTGCCATAGACGCTCGAAGCAGGCAAATAAAAGTACAATTACAATTAGATTTGTATGAAGACAAAGCAACCTATAAGCCGGTGCCATTTGAGTTGCCCGATCGCGATGTAAGTCTATCAAAACCAGTATATATTATTGGGGCAGGGCCTGCCGGGCTCTTTGCTGCCTTGCGTTGTATTGAGTTAGGGTGTAAGCCCATAGTGTTTGAGCAAGGCAAATCTGTACAAGACCGCCGCCGCGACCTTGTTCAAATCACTCGACACGGCATCGTCAATCCACTAAGCAACTATAGCTTTGGTGAAGGCGGTGCAGGCACGTATAGCGATGGCAAACTTTACACACGCTCTAAAAAAAAAGGCAGTATCGAACACGTGATCAATACTTTTATTCACTTTGGGGCCGCTCCAGATATTGCTATTGATAACCATCCGCACATAGGCACCAATAAGCTACCACACATTATCAGTGCTATGAGTAGCTATATACGCCAAGTAGGCGGTGAGGTGCACTTCAACAGTCAGCTCACCGACATCAGTACACTACACCGAAGCATCAATAGTATTATAATTAATTATCATACCAAAATAAAAACAGATGCTGTGTTGCTTGCCACAGGGCATTCCGCTCGTGGAGTGTTTAAAATGTTGCACCATGCAGGCATCGCTATCGAGCCCAAATCATTTGCTTTAGGAGTGCGTATAGAGCATCCGCAAGCGCTTATCGACCTCATGCAATACCGCCAAACGCAACGGCATACGCTGCTGCCGCCTGCTTCATACCAGCTAGTTACGCAAGCCGATGATCGTGGAGTCTATTCGTTTTGTATGTGTCCGGGTGGTATTATAGCGCCATGTGCTACTGCCCCCGATGAGGTAGTTACCAACGGTTGGTCTCCCTCCAAGCGCAACAACCCTTTTGCCAACTCAGGGCTTGTAACTGAGGTACACCTCGACGACGCTAAGCAATTCGCCCGCAGCGGACCGCTTGCATTGCTTGATTATCAACAAGCTATCGAGCAACAAGCCTTTGACGTAGGCGGCCGCACACTGCACGCTCCGGCCCAGCGGTTGAGCGATTTTTTGAACAATACTACTAGTAGCACCCTGCCCGATTGTAGTTATCAGCCCGGTATCACTAGTTGCAATTTAGCCGACGTATTGCCATTGCCAATTTTGCATCGCTTACGTTTGGGGTTGCACCATTTTTGTAAACAAAAGCCAGATTATTATCACCCCGACGCTGTGCTTGTAGCTCCTGAGAGCCGAACCTCATCGCCTGTGCGCATACCCCGAGACCCTATCACGTTCATGCACCCTACTACGCTTGGGCTCTACCCCTGTGCAGAAGGTGCGGGCTATGCAGGCGGCATCATGTCAGCCGCTATAGACGGCACACACGCC
Source organism: Sphingobacteriales bacterium (assembly GCA_043768865.1). Taxonomy (GTDB): domain Bacteria; phylum Bacteroidota; class Bacteroidia; order Chitinophagales; family JAYVJZ01; genus JAYVJZ01. The sequence continues at coordinate 2,097 of JAYVJZ010000006.1, read as the reverse complement.
GCAACACAACTTATTAATAAGTACCTAGCAAAATAACTCAAAACAGCACTATAGCTGCTGCTTGTGATGTTAGCCATGCAACGACGATTGAGGCGACCCTTAGCGGGTTGAACTACATTTCAAAACTGTTGTTCATTTGACCAACAACGTCTCGCAGCATAGCGATGTGGCGGATTAAGGAGGATTAATTTTTCGGTTAAACACTAACTTTACAAGTACTAAACCAATTTCATATTAAGCCCAAAACCCACCATATTGCCATGCTGCAGTTGGCAATATGGCCTTTTGTTTATTAACAGTAAAGATCTATCAACCAATTGACTTACTTCAAACACGTTTCTTCATCAGCAGTTAACTATCTTTTTGTTATGCCTAAACCCAATGGAGTACCCGGGTCAGATAGTAGAGATAACCAAGCAGGTGTTGTAGCTTTTGATTTATGAAGGAATGAATATTGATGTAAACCTTGATTTTCTATGGTTAATAATGTGTCGTTAAATAGTAGTAAAATTTTATCCTCTTTGGGTAAAAAGAAAGAAATAAAATTTTATAACATTCCATTTTCGTTATTGTTTGGCATTATCCAAACATCAATTTTAAAGCCCTAATTATCAACTAAAATTAAACCATCAACAGGAATTTCATGTGGTATTTTAAATCCTTGTAATGACAATAGCGCACTAATCGATTTCCAGCTATATTTAATTTCAGCATCTACATCGATTATCAATATTAGATTCAATAAACAATCGTAGAAATTTCAAATAGGATTTCTATTGATTACGATTTTAATTAGCATAACTACCTACTTTTTTTGATGCACAAGTGTATAATATAATTGATACCGTATCGGTGTAGAATAGTTGATGCAGTTCGTTGATAGTCATAGTTATTTTGCCGAAAGCTATTTGCAGTTTCGATTAAGGCAGCGTATAAATTTTAATACTATCGCTAGGGGCAATGTATTTGAGGTAGTATCGGTGCTCGTTTATACTTTTTTTTGTTGGTATAATATTATGGCTATATTCGTATTCAATTATTAACTTATAAAAAATAACTTTATGGCTTACATCAACACGGGCATTCAACAACCTGGTATTATCGAATTGTTGTTTTACAAAAACACTACGGGCAATGCGTTATCTAATTTAGCTAATGCTTTATTGATTGAAAAGTCGCCTTTGAGTTCGGGCGATAGAGAGCTGATAGCCTCTTATGTTTCGTATCTCAACGCTTGTGAATTTTGTCATCTGTCGCACACAGCCTCCGCTAACACTCATTATGGGGACAATGGCAGTACAGTAAAATGCGTTATTGAAAACCTGGAAACGGCAAACATTACGGAGAAGCTAAAAAAACTTTTAAAAATCGCCGCAAAGGTACAAAAGAGTGGCAAGCACGTTGCACAGGCTGATATTGACGATGCTAAACAAAGTGGTGCTACTGACGAAGAGTTGCACGATACGGTCTTGATAGCGGCGGCTTTTTGTATGTTCAATCGTTATGTAGATGGGCTAGGCACAACGCCAGCTAAGGCAGAGGAGTATGTAGAAATGGGTAAACGCATGGCAAAAGGGTACAAAATGCCACCTAATTTTTTGAAAAAATTTATTTTAAAATTAATGAATAAAAAAGCCGACGCAGGGGCTATGGAATTTATGCAAGAAAAAAACTAACGTGTACAGCAATCGATTGGAGCTAAAAATTATTACGCAAATCGATATAAACAGGAAAGTGATCACTGAAGCCTCCTATGTATTTAGTGCCTGAAAAGGTGCGATTAGGTCGTTTTAAGTTTGTTTTTACGTCTGTGAATGTAGTCCAGTCGGGGGCGAATATTTTTCCTTCATTTTGTTCTAAAACCATGCGGCGATTGGTAGGGTCGGCGAGGTCGCCGCTTACTATCATTTGGTCAAAGAGATTAAATTTTCCATCAAAATAAAGCGTGCCTTTGCCTTGTTTATGCAAATCAAACATCATGTTGAATAATCCGTTGTTTTTGATAGCATTGTTTGGGGTGTTGTTGGCGAGCAGCCCTTTGGTAATTGACTTGTTGTCGGGGTCGTCGTTGAAGTCGCCCATGATGATAATTTTCGC
>JAYVJZ010000005.1:0-10975 GCA_043768865.1 Sphingobacteriales bacterium | reverse complement strand
TTTATGGTCGAGCATTTCAACGAACTGATTACAAATGGCAGAACAGTATCAAATACTGAATCGATTCCAAATCAAGTAGCATTAGTAATTCAAAATTTTGAACTATGTTTGCAAGACTTGAATAAAGAAATATCAATCGTAAAAAACAGACTTGCTAATTAACTAAACAACATTTTATGAAAATTCTCATTTTCGACGATGATAGCATTATCATCACTGCTATCAAAACATTTTTAGGCTTTCATGGTTTTGAAACCCGCGCCGAAACGGACTCTCAAAACGCTTATGCCATTATCGATGAGTTTGATCCTGATTTGATTGTTACTGATTTGATGATGCCGTTTGTATCGGGTACAGAGATTTTGGATTATGTAAAATCTAAAAAAGAAGGCTACACACCCGTGATATTAATATCTGCTTTGGACCAACAGGAAGTAATATTGATGGCCTTTGAGCAAGGAGCAGATGATTTTGTGAACAAGCCATTAGACCCGTCGGAGCTGCTAGTACGTATAAAAATTAACTCTGCTAAAGTAAAAAAAGCACCCAAAGCATAACGATTTTAGTTTTTTTTAAAACAAAATAAAGCCTCGTTTTATATATTTGTATAAAACGAGGCTTTATTATAGTTGAGCTACTATTAATTTTTCTTAATCGTCATTTTCACATCTTTTTTCGGGCGGTCGCCTAATTGACGATCTGTTTCGGTTGCGGCTATTTTGTCGAGTATATCAATGCCTTCTATAACTTCTCCAAACACGGTATAACCGTTGTCTAACATAGGAGTACCTCCCTGAGTTTTCAATATTTCTCTCTGCTCAGGTGTATATTTCATGCTATTCATCATTTGATTCTGATCTATTTCCGCATCGGTCATTTTCTTGCCTTGCACGATATAAAATTGACAATCACTAGAGGCTTTTTGTGGATTACCATCACGTGCGGCAGCCAAAGCACCTTTTTTATGCATAAATGATGGATTAAATTCATAAGGCACACGTTGAGGTGGATTGTTCTTGCTGCCCATGCCAAGCTGCTGCCCTGCAGCTGCACCTTTGCTTGTAGGGTCGCCACCTTGTATCATAAATCCTGCAATCACTCTATGAAATAGAGTTCCATCATAGAATCCTTCTTCAACATTTTTCATAAAATTGTCTCTGTGGAGCGGCGTTTCATCATAAAGCTTGATCTTCATGTCGCCAAAGTCGGTGTGTAAAGTTACCATATAATTTTTCTTTTCTAGGTTTGGTGATGCGGTTGGGGTAGTTGCTTTGGGGGCGGTGGCAGTGTCTTTAGATGCGGTGGACGTGGCGGTGGATGTGGTTTCGGTCTTTGCCATTGGTTGCTTGCAGGCATTCACAGCACATACAACACCTAACATCATGGAGATTAAAATTTTCATTGTGTTCAAATTTTGGGTTTTATATTAAAAATAGTATTTAGTTAATAATTCATGGTTTTAAAATAATCTATCACTTGCCTTTTTAACACATTTTCTTGCGAATCACCCGTCAATTCTAACACAGTCGCCTTTGCTTTGTAGTGTTTCCAACCATCGGCGTCGGTATGCAAATATTCAAAACAACCGATAGGCGTCAATAAACTACAAACGGCAACGTGCATCAAATCTTGCTTTTGTTCCTTCGTGTACTTAGATTTTATAATTCCGCATTCCTGTATGCCTATCAGCATCAAAATAGTTTCTAAATCAACCTCTTTTTTATCAAAATCTAAAGCAATTTTCTTGCAGATTTTAGCCCATTGCATTTCCAATTCAAGGTCGATAATACTGTTTTCTATGGTCTGCATACTAAAAAATTAAAATGCAAAAATAAATACATTTCATTGTAAAAACGAATAAAAAAAATTCAAATTATGTGTACTTTTTAATAAATAAAAAATAATATATGATAAATACTATGTACTTTTATATTTTATAATTTTAATACCAAGAACGTATGAAAAAAAGTTTACTCTTTGGCATTTTATTTTTATTAACAAGTAATTTAAAATCTCAAATCACAGTGAATGACAATGTGAATGCAACTGATCTAGCGAATGCACTCGCAGGAGCGGGTGTAATAGTCAGTGGTGCTACTCTCAACTGTGCAATTGATACTGTCAATGGCAATGGTTTTGGTTTATTTTCAGTTGCAGGCCCTTCGATTATTGGATTTACAGAAGGAGTAGCATTGACTAGCGGCCACGCACGCACTATAGTTGGGCCAAACGACTTTACCACTTCAAGTGCCCTATTTTTTCCTAGTATAACCGATGCTGACCTCGAAGCCATGACATCAGACGTATCAAGTGATGCGTGCGTGTTAGAAATGGATATTATACCTAGCAACGATACTTTATTTTTTGAATATCAATTTGGATCTGAGGAATATTTAGAATACGTAGGCACATTCAATGATGCTTTTGCATTGTGGATATCGGGGCCGGGTATTGCAGGCACTCAAAACCTCGCTGTGGTTCCCGGCACAGCTGGTACTTTTGTTTCGATTAACAATATCAATGATGTAACCAATTCAACTTTTTATCAAAACAATGGAGACGGTTTAGCATTGCCGCCGCTTGATTCAACACTAAGATACGATGGGCTCACAACGATATTGCCAGCTAAAGTTGCCGTGATACCATGTAGTTCATATCATTTAAAAATTGCAATTTGCGATATATTTGATGCTAGTTACGATTCTGGAGTATTTATAAAAGCAGGTTCTTTATCTAGCTTTGGCATTGATGTTGAACAAACTACACAATTCGGCGATAGCATATTCAATGCCGCAGTTGAAGGTTGCAACAACGGCATTATTTCATTCAGTAGAACACCAATTACATCATTTCCAGCAGTTATAAATTATATAGTAGGAGGAACAGCATCGCCCGGTGCAGACTATACGGCGCTTTCGAGCACTATTTCAATACCTGCAGGCGTGGGAGACACAAGTATAACAATTGTTCCCATAGTAGATGGCATTACAGAAGGCAACGAAACAATTATTATATATTTAACCAACACGTGCGGTGCATTAACCTACGTATATGATAGCGTAACGCTTGTAATACAAGACAAAGTAACAGTTCAAGCTAACTACGATACCACAATCTGCACAGGATTCAATTTGAACCTACAAGCGACCGGTGGCACGAGCTATATATGGTCTCCATCTACCGGTTTGAATAATAATTTAATTGCTAATCCAATATGCACAACCCCCTCGGGCATAACGAACTATACAGTAACCACGACCGTTGGGTTGTGCACTGATACAGAAGCAGTAACGATAACGGGCAACAACACTATCAACGCAATCATACGCCCCGACACAGTTTTATGTATTTTAGGAAGCGTTCCACTCTACGCAAGCCTAACACCACAGCCATATTACACCTACCAATGGGTATCGCCAAACGTAGGCGATATCGCAAACCCACTTGCATTGAATACCACCGCTACACCAAACGCAACCACAACTTACACTTTAATAATCACTGATACCCTATCGGGGTGCAATTATGTTGGGGAAGCTAAAGTGTTGATTGGAGGCGATTTGGAAGGAGTTTTTTTAAGTGATAATGTTACAATATGCAGAGGCGAAACAGCACCACTCATTGTATCAGGAGGCACTAATTGGAACTGGGCCTATGACGCAACGCTCACCTGTGCAACCTGCTCTACGACTGTTGCATCGCCCAAAAACACAACACTTTATTTTGTTAAAATATTCAATGAAGATGGATGTTATAAATACGATTCTATATTAGTAACGGTTAAACAACCTATCAACATCAATGTATCGCCAAGCTACAAAGAAATGTACAAAGGCGAATCTGTGAACTATACAACAACTGGGTTTTACACTACTATATCATGGCAACCTTCGCTATATCTCAACGATACACTTATCAGCGAGCCCACCTCAACGCCCGATGGCTCTATAGTTTATTTAATATCTGCATACGACACCGATAGCGTTTGCTATGACCAAGATACTGTAATTATCAATTTTTTAGGTTGCCAAGGATTTAAAATGCCGACAGCATTTACTCCAAATGGAGACAATGAAAACGATATACTATATGCAAACACATCAGGTTTTGAAACGTTTATAAGTATGAAAATTTACAACAGATGGGGAGAAAATATTTTTGAAACAACCAATATTGGTAACGGTTGGAATGGAACTTACAAAGGTGTACAACAAGAAGTAGGCACTTATGTTTGTGTGATTGAAGGCAATTGTGAAAACAAAAAAATACAATTAAAAAGCAATGTATCTATATTGCGATAGAACCAGAAAAATAAACAAAAAAATGAAAACTTCACGTGTTTGTAACTTTATTGATACTACAGATAAAGAGCAAACAAAATCAGTCTAATTAAAAAATTGTTCAACAGCACGCCTTAATTATAAACACAGCCTCCTATGAAATTGGGTTTATTTTTTTAATTATATGAATTAAAAAAATGATACTTTTGCACAAATAAAAAAAACAAAATTCAACAAACTTAAAAGATAACTTCAACATGCAAGAAAGAATAGTACTATGGGGTAATGCTGGAACGCCGGCTAGAAATGTATTGGTAGCGATAGCATTGCGCTTGCAAGACCGAGTAGTTGATATCATGCTTTTTGATAAAGACAGCCTGCCGACAGGATTTCATAGCGACATGACAAAAAAATGGGTTGAAGGAGAAGAGGTGGCTCTGCCCGAAGGGTATGATCATCGCATGCAACCCCTCAACGACCAAAGTGTATTGCCAGCTGATGTGCGCGTCGAAAAATTAGAAAGCATACGTAAACTACAAAACGAGTGGGCTTACGAGATATTAGCGCAAAAAACATACGAAAGTTTCAAAACCGAATTAGCCAAACTAAAAATAAATATAGAGGCCGCAAGTGAATATAAAAACGACCTCTGGGAGCAAGCTAAATCGATATGGGATAGAGTATTGCGATTGCGAAACGACAATATGATGCGCAAGCAATATGCTGAAGAACTAAGAGATGAAGTAAATATACTTTTTGATATTTTAAAAAAACAACGCGATGAAAATTCAAAAAATATTGAACAACAATCGGCTGTACTTTTAGTTGAATTGCGTGAACAAATAAACGCTATAAATATTAAAATAGAAACATCGAAAAATCTTGGTGATGTGTTCAATGAACTGCGTCAATATCAAGAAAAAACTAAAAATGCACGTCTTGTAATTGTGCATCGCAAAGAGCTATGGGCAGCAATAGATGAGGCATTTGAAACATTGAAAGGCAAAAGAGGTGAGTCGAAAAACAACTTTATGAGCGGCCGTATAGAAGGGCTCAAACTTGTAGTGAGTAAAATGGAAAAAGGATTAGCCCGCGACAAACAAGACCTGAATTTTCAGTTTCGTCGCAACAACGATCAAGGTGCGTCGCAACTAGAAATGCAATTGCGAAAAGCCAAAGTACAAGTATTGGAAGACACTATAAAAAGTAAAGAAGAGAAGTTGGCAGACATATACAAAACTATAAATGAATTGGAGGCGAAGAGTGCAAAAGTGGAAGCTAAAAAAGTGAAGATTATCCCTCAACCGGTAGCGTCAAAAAACTCGTTGGATACAACCAATACCCCTACTTCGCACACGATAAGTGATACTGAAAAGCATACAATTGCAGAAAGTGAAAATACATCAGAAGTGCAACACGATATTGCAACTGAGCAACTTATAATTAGTGGGGAAAAGACAATAGAGACTGTTGCAGAAGATGCTACTCAGTTAGCTGAAAATAGCTTGGTGGATTCTACGATAGCTGCAACTAATGTAGAAACTACGGTAGTAGATTTAGAGACAACCTTAGTGGCGAGTGAAGACAATACCACTTCGCACCCTACTGACGCTAGCGAGATTATAGACGTTACAGAACCTACCGAATTTGCAGAACCCAAACAACCTGCAGCAACTCACGCAACTACCGAAATTACTGACGCTAGTGAGATTATAGACACTACCGAAGCTACAGAAGCTGAAGCGTCTCATGTATCGAATGTATTAGTTGAGGATAATCAACATCTTCAAACTAATGATAGTGTTGCTGATGCTAGTGAAGTAGAGGATAGCAAAGGCTAATGGCTTTGCTATTGTGTTTACTACTAGTGCGTTAGCTCCCCGTAGGGTGCGTGAGGGGCTGAGTGGAGCTCCTTTGTTTTGAGGTAATCCTCAAAACAAAGAGCGAGAACGGAGCACCGACCTAGCTTTTTTTCTATTCAGTTTGGGTGGTGCGTCAGGTTATTAAAAAAGCTAGGGCACGCCCTATCTAATATTGAACTAATAACTGAATTAATAAATGATTGAAATTTTTATTCACAGAAGTAACTGCTTCTTGTATTAATTATGGTCCTTGATGCGCGGGTCTAGCACACCGTACAGCACATCTACGATGATGTTGATGATGATAAAAACAAAGGACATCATGAGTATAGCACCCATCACGACGGGGAAATCTAGCGATTCAAGGGATTTGATTGTAACATAGCCAAGGCCTTTGTAATCAAAAATTATTTCTACAAAATAGGCACCTGCTAGCAGCCCTGCAAACCAACCGGAAACTGCCGTCAACACTGGGTTTAAACCATTTCGTAGGGCGTGTTTGAAGAGTACTTTGTGGTTGGAAAGTCCTTTGGCTTTGGCGGTGCGTATATAGTCCATCGTTAGCACGTCGAGGAGGCTCGAACGGGTAAGTTGAAAAATAAGCGATATAGGGCGAATGCCTAGGGCAATAGCTGGTAAAAAGAGGTTTTTGAGAACAAATATTTGGTTGCCCCAATCGTCTAACTCAAATATGGAACCGGTGTAGTTGAGGCCGGTGAAGTCGCTCCAAACATACCCAAAAAGTATAGCTAATAAGATGCCTGAAAAATAGGAGGGTTGCGAAATGCCGAGTACTGAAACGAACATAAGTCCGTGGTCGATCCAGGTGTTTTGCCGAACGGCAGCGATGAGTCCGAGTATAATACCTATAACTGTTGCGATTATCATAGCGGCAAGTGCGAGTAATATGGTCTGCGGGAGTGCACCGAGCAATATTTCGGTTACGTTGCGTTTGGTTTGGTAGGACTGCCGCAGATATGGTTTTTTTACTACTATTGCATTTTTGCCCACCGTTGCGAGGGCAAAAAAATGGTATTTTTGTCGTTGATCGCTTGGGTGAATCGATATAGGTAAAATGTCATTAACATACATTAAAAACTGTGTAAGAAGGGGCTTATCGAGATATAATTCTTTTCTAACTGCTTCGACACTTTGCACATCGGCACGTTGACCGAGGGTGAGACGAGCGGGGTCAGCGGGCAATATGTTGAACAAAAAAAATACTACTATTACCACTCCTGCGAGCACTAGCAGCCCGTATAATATTTTTTTTAATATAAAGTGAAGCATAATTTTTAGTTACTATTTGTGGTGTTACTTCACGTAGAGATATCCGCTCAAACGCTTGGTTTTATTGGGGGTGTGTTGGTTTTGCTCAAATAAATAATAATAGGTGCCTGTTGGTACTTTTATAGTTGTGTTTTGCCAATACCCATTCCAATCATTTTTATAATTGGAGGCTTCGAATACTATTTGACCCCATCTGTTGAAAATAATCAGGCGTCCGTCCTGAAAGGTATAGTTGCATGAGATTACAAAATAATCGTTTATTAAGTCGCCGTTTGGGGTGATAGCGTTGTAGATGTCGAACGAATCGCAATCGAACGAGCCTTCTACATATATCAATACGTTTGCTGTGTCGCAGTTGTTTGCTTGGCAAACCACGTAAGTAAGTTGGTCGGTATAATTGAGGTCGTTGCCAAAGAAGTCGATATTGGTGTAGGTCAAAATGCCAGCGGAGTCGAGAGTTGCATTTCCATAATTAAAAGAATCGATGATGCTGAAGGTAGTTGGGTTGCCGTTAAGATTTTGGTCATTGTTGGTGAGGCTTATGTTGCTTGTACCGTAGGCATTGATGGTGTCGTAATCGTTGAATGCTATAATATTGAGTGCATTAAGATTGATAATAATGATATATGAAGTGTCGCACAGGCCTTGTGGGTCGCAGGCTATGAGCATAATCGTATCGTTAGCATTGGTGGTATTGTTGCTAAACTGAATACAATTTTGTGTTTGAATTATAGTCCCACTTCCGTTGTAATAATAGGTGGGAAGTAGGTTGTTCGTTTCATCTTGTATTGAATAACACAGTATATCGAAGGTGTCGCTTTGGACCATAAAATAAGGTGCCGTTTGTCCTTGTATAGCTAGTATTGGAGGGGCATTGGGACAATTCCATTGTATTATAACTAAGGCAGTATCGCATTGCGTTTCATTGCATAATCTATAAATAAATTGATCGGTGCCAGTATAATTTTCCGTAGGGTTGTAGGTTAAAGTGTTCGTAGAGTTGTCAAGTGTAATGATACCTTGCGACGTTGTTTCAATAATACTAAAAACGCTCTCTGATGAACTATTGATGTCGTTTGACGATAAGGCTGCTAACGATATATCAAAATCGCAGTCGGCAGCTAACCATACGTCAGCGGTTGCTAGAGGGGCGTTTGATTGATATAGTACGCATACTTGTGCGGTGTCGCAGCTGCCCGTATATACATTGCACAATAGGTATGAAAAACAATCGAACCCTACAAAAGGGGCGTCGGCTATATAGCTGATTGTACCATCTGCGTTGAAGAGTGCGACGCCGTGCGTGGGTGCATTGACTGTGTAAGGTGCAATAGTACAGCTAACACATTCGTCGTTGGCTTGGACTAATAACAAATTTACATTTGTGTTGTTACAATTAAAAGTATCATTTTGAGCAACTACATTGGTGGCATTTGTACAAATAATACCGGTAGCTATTTCGATTGCATAAATGAGTGTATCACATTGCCCTAGGGCATCGCAGCCTACAAATCGCAAATAATTAGTTACATTGTTAGTGCCTGGTAGTTGAATTATTTTATAACAATTAGTACCTTGCAAAGTAACCGAACAAGGAATTGAACTTGAATAATGAATAGTTACGGGGCTTTGGAATAATTCACAAAAAATAGGACAAACGAGGAGAGGCTGTGGAAATATAGATTGGCAAGCAGGCACTGTATCAATACATATTTTACTTTTAATAGTAATTACAATTGGTATCGTTCTGCATTGCACAGGCAGTAGGCTGTCGCAAATAGTTAGCAAAAACGTGTCTTGGCCAACGAAACCGACGGGTGGACAGTATGTGATGCTGTGGTTGTTAGTAGAGAACGTAACCGCAGCGGTGGAGGGTGCTAGGGTAAAAGTTAATGCATCATTAGTATCAATATCAAGTGATGAAATTGGCAATACTACGCAGGTGTTTTGAGTGGTATTGGCCGAATAACTATTGATAGGTTGTTGCGATATAATGTTAGAAAAAAAAGGTCTAGCATCTATTGAGGAGGCGTTGCAGCCTATGTCTATCACATATACTAACCAATGACAAAGCCCTGTAATAGGTGAGCAAAACCGAACTTTCATCGTATCGACTATAGCCTCTGTCATACCTGGCAACGGAGTGTACTTTATACAGCTATCTCCAATATAATCAAGCGAACAATTGAAAAAAGTGGAAGCGGACTGTATTGTATCGCCTGCCATCCAATGACAATAATTGAAGCAATAGGTTTTGGTTTGTGGAAATACTTGTGCACAAACATAAACAGTATCATTGCAGAAGACTGGGGCGGGTGTTGGGTTTGGCACTTCAAATAATAACAATAAAATATCGCATTCTATAGGTGCAAGTGAATCACATACTTTTAGAAAAACCGAGTCTATGCCTTTGAATCCGAAATCAGGACAGTACGTAATTGAAGTAAAATTTGAATTGTAAAGTGCTGTACCGTGTTTGGATTGTTGTGTTGTGTAAGTTAACTTGTCCGCTGCATCAACGTCTAATGTTTTGAGTCGTACCGTTCTGCATTGATTTTCATTTAATAAAAAATATTGAACCGAAACGTTCGTTGTCATAAGTGTATCTACCCACTGTGGCGCCTGTTCTTGATCGTTTATACAACCTATTTGTAAATAATAAATAATATGATGTGCGTGGCCCATAAGGTTTACAAAATCAATTGTAACTGTGTCAATATACCCTAAAGGCATACCGGGGAAAGAGGTGTAGGTGATACAGCTGTCAGAGTTGATGACGACCTCACAATGAAATGTGGAATTAGCGTTAGTGATAATGTCGCCTTCATCGCGTAAACATGATGGCACACATAGTTGCATGCTCGCAGGATAGACGGCGAGACAAGTATAAATAGTATCGTTGCAAGGCAAAATAGCCGGTGGAGCGATGATACAATCTTTTGATATATATATACAAACTTGATGGCAATCGCCAAAGCTATTACAAATAGTAATCGAAACAGTATCTACCTGAGTGCTTGCCACACCTGCGTTTTGAATATATGTTATGCACGCTTGATTCGTACTACTAGCCACCCCATAAGCAGCTGTTGATACACTGCTGATGCTATCATCTAAGCCCAAATATGAATCGAAGCAATAGGTGTTACTACTTGGAAACACTTGACAACACTCGATAGAGGATAATGCACAAGGAGTATTATCTACTACAAGCCCAAAATCATACTCTAAAAAAGTATCCGCTGCATTGATAGTAAACAAAGTAGAACGACCCATAGGGCAGGCATCGTTGTCATTCGTATCTAAAGCACCTATGTTGGGCAACGTAAATATATAGCCGTAGGGCATCTGCGAAGCAACAATATAATAATAGCCTGTCGGCAACTCTGTAAAAGTATAAAAACCAGCAGCGTTGGAGTATGTAGTATCTAAAGGATAATTGGTCGTTGCGTTGTACAATACTAATTTGATACTTGGCATACCGGGCTCACCACTATTTTGTATGCCATTTTGATTGCTATCATACCATACTAAATCGCCCAC
>JAYVJZ010000004.1:0-7129 GCA_043768865.1 Sphingobacteriales bacterium | reverse complement strand
GTCTTGGCTCCTTCGCCTGTGTAGCCTCCCCAGATGCCGTTGACGTCGAGTGTGGGGCGGGTGGAGGTGCGTTCGATGGTGCTGTAGCCGGCTTCGCCGTGCACGTCGTTGATAGTGAGTTCTTGTTTATAATTTTCTAAGTTGAAGGGTATTGCGTTGATGGCGTTGCGTTCGTCTGGGGTGAGGTCGTAAACGTCATCATAAAATCCTGGTATAGTGATGCGGTTGTTATCGTCTTTCAGTGCGGCTATCATGGTGCTCAAAACATTGATTGGGTTGGCTACGGCACCTCCGTAAACGCCGCTGTGTAGGTCGTATGCTGCGCCTGTGACGGTTACTTCGAGGTAGCTAAGGCCGCGGAGGCCGCATTCTATTGAGGGGGTGTCGTTGGCGATAATGGAGGTGTCGGATACGAGTATTACGTCGGCTTTTAGGCGTTCTTTGTTGTTTTGCAGAAAGGCTTCTAGGCTGTTGCTGCCGCTTTCTTCTTCGCCTTCTATCATTATTTTTACGTTGCAGGGTAGGGCGTTATTTTGTATCATGTTTTCGATGGCTTTGACGTGTGCGAACATCTGACCTTTGTCATCGCAGGCGCCTCTGCAGATAATTTTTTCGTTTTTGATGACAGGGTCAAACGGGCCACTTTCCCAGAGTTCGATTGGGTCGGGTGGTTGTACGTCATAATGCCCGTACACGAGTATTGTAGGCTTGTTGGGGTCGATTATTTTTTCGCCATATACGATGGGGTGTCCGGCGGTTGGGCAGCATTCTACGTTTTGTAGGCCTGCATTTTTAAGGCTTGTTACAAGGTAATCGGCGGCACGCTTTACGTCGCTGGTGTAGGCACTATCGGCACTGATACTTGGTATGCGCAATAGTTCGAAGAGTTGGTCGAGATAGGCTTGTTTGTTGGCTTCTAGGCTTTTGGCTAAGTGTTGCATGGGCATAAATATTTAGTACAAATATAACGTGATTTTTTAGGAATTGTGTAGGTATTAATTTTTGATACTTGTTAGTTTTTTCTTATTTTTTTTTTGATGTGCCAATGCAATTAAATGAATAATTTCTGGGTTGGTGTTGTTTTTATTGATACTTTGGGTTGCTGCGGCATATAGGGCTTTTTTATTTGGCTTATCATTGATCCGTATTGTACTTTGTGTTGTTGATTTGCAGGGTATTTTGATTTTATTTGAAGTATATATCGATAGCGTGTTTGAAGGCGGTGGCGGAGTGCGTCGTTGTTGTGATGTGGCGCTTTGTGTTGTTATTATAATGATTTTATTGTCTGATGGTGCGATATAAAAAGTTGAGGGGTGTTCAGCAAAAAGGTTTATTTTTGAAAAATGTTTTTTTTATTTTTTTAACAATTATTTCAATATAATATATGTCATGTAGCAGTTGTAGTAGCGGTAAAGACGGCAAAGCCGCGGGGTGTAAATCGAACGGTGGGTGCGATAGCGGTGGGTGTAACCGTATGAATACGTTTAATTGGTTGAGCGATGATATTTATTTTGACGATGAGCAGTTCAATATCGTTGAGATTAGTTTTAAGAACGGCGTGCACAAGGGTTTTTTTAGAAATACGCAAAAGTTGGCACTTGAAAAGGGAATGCTAGTGTGTGTGGATAGCACGCTAGGGTTTGGGTATGACATAGGCGCTGTGAGCCTGATGGGTGAAATGGTGAAGTGGCAAATGAAAAAACGGAAGGTTAAAGAGGACAGCGATTTGATTAAAAATATATTGCGAGTGGCTAAGGACAACGAAGTAACATTGCTCGATGCGCTGCGCGACAAAGAGCCGGAGACGATGGTGCGTGCCCGTGCTATAGCTCGTGAATTAAAGTTGAACATGAAGCTCGCCGATGTGGAATATCAAGCCGATGGCAAAAAATGCACGTATTATTACATAGCGGATGGTCGGGTTGATTTCCGTGAATTAATAAAAATATATGCCAAAGACTTCAACGTGCGCGTGGAGATGCGGCAGATAGGCATACGTCAAGAGGCTGCTCTCGTAGGAGGTATAGGCGTGTGTGGGCGAGAGCTTTGTTGCAGCACTTGGTTGACCGATTTCAAAAGCGTGAATACTACGATTGCACGATATCAGCAGTTGTCGATTAATCAACTCAAACTGTCGGGGCAATGTGGGCGATTGAAATGTTGTTTGAATTACGAACTCGATACGTATGTAGATGCGCTGCAAGTGTTCCCAAAGGCAGATAGGCTGCAAGCAGCTAAAAGCGATTGGACACTCTCTAAAACCGATGTGTTTAAGAAAAAAATGTACTATCAAGATAGGCTAACGTACCAAATTGTTGCATTGGATTTAGATGCTGTGCGTGAGATACAACGACTAAACAGAGAAGGTGTTAAGCCAGATAATTTCACTAATTATGTTAAGCAAATAGAAGAAAAAAAGGAGTATGTGGACAATGTGGGAGATTTATCATTAACACTAAAAAAATTAGAAAAAACAACACAAATACGCAAAGACAGAGAAAAAAACAGAACTGGCGATAGATCACGCCCTGGCTCTAATGCCCCCCAAGGTACGAGGTCGAAACCGTTTAATAGCCCGCCACAAGAAGGGGGTGCACCGTCGCAAGCACCACGCCCGCCGCAGGGCAATAGGCCCAACCCGAACAACTCACAAAACAAAAAGCAACAAAGCAACCCTACTGCTAGACCGCCGCAGGCCAATAGACCACGCCCTGAAGGGGAGCAGCCACGCAATCAAGGTCAAAACCAAAGACCAAGACCACCGCAGGGCAACAATCCACCGAACAACACGCAGGACAAAAGACCACCACAAAACGACCGCCCTACCCCACCTAAGGAAGGCGAGGCAGGGTAATACTGATTTATAATAAGAAGGGCGATAAGATTCGTAACATAGTCGTCATTAATACTAATATTACTGTTTTATCAATAAGCAAGGTGATACGATTAGTTTATTTTTTAAACAAGTCCAACATCACGTTACCTTGGCAAGTAGGCATTTGAAAATGTAATAATGATGCCACTGTTGCAGCTATATCAGGGGTTTCGTAAGCAGTGCCGATTGATTTGTGCGAGGCAAAATCGGGCCCTGCAGCCAGCAACATTATGTGCTGACAACCTTCACAAGCATCGCCATGACTGACAAAATCATCTGTGTGCCGACCGTGATCGTTCGTAATTAAATATGAAGTAGAGCCCGCATAAGCAGGAAGCGATTCGGTATATTTAATAAAATTAACAATAAGAGAATCAGTGGTAATTATACTATTCAAGTAGTGATTAAGATTGCCCGAATGCCCCGCCGGATCGGGTTCTTTAAACTGCAATAGCACGAGCTCAGGCTGATGCAATACCAGTATTTCTTTGGCAACACGCAAGGTAGTAGTGTCGTCGCGATAGCCGCTATTTATGCCATTAGGCCCACAGTTGAGGCGTGGCAAGTACTTATTTTGATACGTTGCGTCAGTAGTGTTGCCGAGCACGTGCAGCTTGTCTTTTGATGTTATAACCCACGCTTTGGAGGGGTCTCTATTATACGTTTGTAGCCAATATTGAAACGCCGAAGGCTGCGCAGGTAGCGTGTTGCCGCCATTGTCAATAGATTGATAAACGCCCGCGCACATAGCCGCATGTGAGGCATTAGTGAGGGTTTGACCCTTGTTTTTGAATGCACTAGCGATTACGCCATATTGCGTGAAGTAGCTGTATAATTGGGGAACATAACGATGCGTCGAATCGCCAAACGTCTCGCTATAGCGCGCACCGTCCATTACAATCACAAATACGTGTTTGGTTTTGTCGCCAAGGTATATTTGTGTATTGGTAAGATTCGCATCGCGGCTGCAGGCACATACCATGAGGCTCATCAGCAACAGCATAGCTAGTTGGAGTTTAGTATAATTGAACATTTTTTTAATAATATTTTTGAATTAGGGCATACATTTTTTCTGTACGGTTGTCATCGAGTAGTTGTTTTAAATCTAATAATAACGCCTCCTCGTCTATGTCTTTCATTTTTTCTTTTCTTATTAAATGTAATGCTTTTTGCAATAGTAAGGCTAATTTTTGTTTTTGTGACGTGTTGTGCAACGATACCTCCACTGCGGCAGCCACAGTTGCAATACCAATTCCATTGTGTGCTTCGGTCAATAGCACAGGCGTGTTATAATGCTCGTGCGTACCTTGAAGATATTTTTTTAATTGCACAGCAAAGGTAGTCGCATCGGGCCTATCAGCTTTGTTGATTATAAATAGCGAGCCTATCTCCATCACCCCACTTTTCATGTTTTGAATCTCGTCGCCAGCCTCGGGCACGAGCACAACTACACAACAATCTGCCAACCCCACTATCTCTACCTCACTCTGTCCCACCCCAACGGTTTCAACAAGTATATAATCAAAATCGGCTTGTTTCATCACATCGCATACTTCGATTATCGTTTCGCTCAAGCCCCCCAAGCTGCCCCTCGATGCCACACTGCGTATAAATACGTCAGGGTTTTTAAAATGCTCCACCATGCGAATCCTATCGCCAAGCAATGCTCCCTTATTGAAGGCAGATGAGGGATCGACAAGAAGCACGCCTATTTTTTTTTTTTGTAATAAATACTCTTTTATCAGTTGATTGACGAGCGTACTTTTACCAGCACCCGGAGGGCCGGTGATGCCGATAACCCTCGTAGCATTGGGCTTCAGTTGATTAAGTATCTCAACGGCTTTTGTGTGTCCGTTCTCAACTAAACTAATCGTGCGGGCTAAAATTTTCGTTTGAGCGGGAGTCATACTAGCAAAGATACTATGAGTTAGTAAATTAAAAGTTCGGTTTATAATCAACGTATTTAGTACGGTCTTTCAGTTTTGTTTTCATACCAATACACAAATGCCCTATTCACGACTTTTATGCCACCGGGGGTTGGATAATCGCCGCTAAAATACCAATCGCCTAGATGCTCGGGGCAGGCAATGTGCAGGCCTTGCAACGTTTGGTAGATAACGCTCACGTTGGCTTTACAGCCATCTGGGGTTACAAGTTCTGATATTTTTTGTTCTACTTGTTCGTCAGTGAATAGGTCATATAATTTTCTAACTTCATTGGTTTTAACTTCGTTTTTTGAATTAAGTTGTGCCAAGCAGCGAGTATAGCATAGCCCTAGTTCATTGAGCTGTGCAGTATCTGTAAGCAGCGATATAAGGGCTTTCCATGCTATGAATTCACTAAAACGACTCATGTCAATGCCATAACAATCGGGGTAACGTATCTGTGGGGCACTGCTTGCTATTATTATTTTTTTTGGCCCCAATCTATCTAAAATACCGATGATACTTTTCTTTAAAGTAGTACCTCGTACGATGCTATCGTCTATAACCACAAGGTTGTCAATACCCTCTCGAACTAGCCCATACGTAGTATCATACACAAGGTTTACCATGTCGCTGCGCTGTTGTTTTTCAGAAATGAATGTTCGCAACTTAACGTCTTTGGTGGCTATTTTTTCGATGCGAGGCCTGAAGTTGAATATTTTTTTAATCGCAGCTTCGGTTAGCTCTTCTTTGTGCAATAATAATTTTTGAATTGCCTCCTTGTGCAGATGCTCATTCAACCCATCTATCAACCCACTAAATGAGGTCTCTGCTGTGTTCGGAATATAAGAAAAAACAGTATTATTTACATCGCCTTCTATGCTATCGAGCACCCGCTGCGTAAGATTAAAGCCCAGTTGTTTGCGCTCTTTATAGATGCCTGCGTCGGTGCCACGGGAGAAATAAATTCGCTCAAAAGAGCACGATTTTTTTTGCTGTGGCGTACGAATCTGTGCGACCTGAAAGCTACCGTTTTTTTTGATAATCAAAGCGGCTCCAGGCGGTATTTCTTTCACCAAATTAGGGTCGATGATGCCGACGTTAAAGACAGTCTGTATAGCAGGTTTTTCACTTGCCACTACCACCACCTCCTCGTCAGCGTAGTAGAAAGCAGGGCGTATGCCGTTAGGGTCGCGGAGCACAAAAGCATCGCCGTGGCCTACTAAGCCGCACAATGCGTATCCGCCGTCAAATCGTTTAGTCGCCCCTTGTAGTACTTTGGTGAGGTTCAATTCCTCGCCTATTTTTTTAGTTATTTCTCTATTGCCCAAGCCGAGGGGTTTATATTCATCGAACAGGCGTTGGTTTTCATCATCTAAAAAATGCCCAATTTTCTCCATCATAGTAACCGTATCTGTCCGCTCTTTGGGGTGTTGCCCAAGCTCTACTAAGGTAGTAAAAAGCTCATCTACGTTAGTGAGATTGAAGTTGCCAGCCATTACTAAGTTGCGTGTCATCCAGTTGTTTTGACGCAAAAACGGGTGGCAACTTTCAACACTATTGATGCCAAATGTGCCATACCGCAGGTGGCCGAGAAGCAATTCGCCCATGAAGCCATAGTTGTTTTTGAGCCAATCGATATCCTTGCTACGCTCGTCGAGCAGGGCAAGATTCAACTTCTCAAAAATACCCGAAAATACGTCTTTGACTGCCGTGCTACTGTTGCTGCGAGAGCGGCTAATATACCGTGAGCCAGGCGCCATATCCATTTTTATAGTCGCCACACCGGCACCGTCCTGCCCACGGTTCACTTGCTTTTCCATCAACATATACAGCTTTTGCAAACCATACAACGGGGTGCCGTATTTTTCGCTGTAATAGCTCAGGGGTTTGCGGAGGCGTATGAGGGCAATGCCACACTCATGTTTTATAGCGTCGCTCATAGGTATGGTTAGTGGGTTGATTTAATGTAATAAAAACACAAAGATAGGCAATGTAGTTATAATTGAATTAACGCAACTTGAGCTTAGTTGGGCGTCATAATATTTATGCTATTCGGGGTTTGTTTTATAATTGTTAATGAAAATGAAAATTATGTACGATAGGGTTCGCTTACGATACATATTATAACCTCAATCAACGGTTATAGTGCATGAGTCATTGAATAGAGTACACGTTATTTTTTTTGAAAATAAATTTGGTAAGTTCAATTATTAGTACTATGTTTGTATTATTATTATTCAAATCAATAACTAATTATAAGAAGAATTTTACTTAATCAAACTGTATTGCACTATCAAGTAACTACTTCTACTCCATCAATTACGTT
>JAYVJZ010000003.1:0-12279 GCA_043768865.1 Sphingobacteriales bacterium | reverse complement strand
ACTTCTTCCTTTTTTCCCGTCGTTTTATCGCTTCTTGTAACGTAAGCAATAGTTCCTTGTTCGTTAAAGGCTACAGGGCCGACGTGGTTTTTTGATTTGAAATCGCCGTTTAATTTAACAGGTATAGTATAATATTCATCTGATTTCTTAGAAGCAAAGAAAATATCACTGAAGGGCCTGTTAGTCCAATCATTTGTCTTTTTACTATTGGCCCTATCACTACAAAATACAATACCATTATTATAAATAACTGGCCCGAAATCATCGTTAGGACTATTGAGCGGCGTGTTTTTAACTTCATATACAATAGCATCAGTACCCAATGTTTTTTCATTGTCGCAGGCGTTCATCACCGCTTTGCCACGTGTGTCGTTAGGCATTATATCATTGTATTTTTTAGCGAACTCCACTGCCTGAACGCAATTGTTGTTGGCTTGTAGCACTTGCGAATAGTACAAAATATAGATAGCTTCAATGTTTTCAAATTTCATCAATCGGGCGTACCATTTCTCGGCTTTATCAGGTTTGTTAATTAATCGATAACATTCAGCCAAACGTTCTGTAGCTTGTTGGTCGTTTTTCGATTTTAAATACTCCTCAAAATGAGGTATTGCATCAGCATAGTCATAGTTCTCAAATAGTTTGTTAGCGGTAGGTTGAGCCGTAATTTTAGTTTGATTGTATAGCAAAAAAAAACAAATAAAAAGGGGTATAATTTTCATATAAAATAATTTATTTAAAATGTTTAAACTTTGTTCGTGTTGAGTTGAGTATTTATGTATATTTGCAAATATAATTATTTATAATTTTGAAATCACAGTAATATAATTAACTAAATAACTATTTAATAAGAAAATATCTATTTTTAACACCAAAACAAGAAGCAAAAACATTAATTAGGCATTAACCTTATCCTTTTTTTATTTTAATTGTCTATTTTTTTTGTTTTTTCAAACATTAAAAATATATTTGCACGATAATCGAATAAACAAAACATAAATCAAATACAGAATCTCAAAATTAACCACGAAATAAATACTATGAAACATTTAAAACTTTTACTCTTTTTTGCATTGTTCGCGCTACTAGGCAACCCTGCAATGGCTCAAGATCCTGACATGGCTGACGGTGGACGTCAACAAAAAAAGTATGACAAAAAATATGCAACTGACCCTTTGTTGTATGATTCTATTTTCATACCCTCTAAAAGAATGGAACAACACAACGATTTTTTAAATCGCCAATATCCATATCCTTCTCGCCCTCGCAACATGTGGGAAGCAAGTATTAATGCTGGTTTCTTTTCAGTGTCAGGTGATGTACACATCCAACCTGGTTTCGGTTTTGGTGGTAGTATTCGCAAAGCATTTGGTTACACATTCTCACTACGAGGCGATTTCTTATACGGCGTTGGTAAAGGTTTAAATTACGAACGTTCTTCAGGTCTAGGATACAATCCTGTTTACAACCCTGCTATGTTAGGTGTAACTACCAACCTTAACCCTGATAGCATAGCTATTACAACAGACTATTTCCGTTCTTTAGGTTATGTATATCACAACTACAAGTCCAATATCATGGAATTGTCATTGAACGGTATAGTAACACTGAATAATATTAAGTTTCACAAACGTCGTAATAAAGTTGAACTTTATGGATTGTTTGGTGCAGGTGGAATGATTTATTCTACTTATTACAACGCTTTAGGTGCTGATGGCAGACAATATGCTTATGACTCAATAACATTATTGGTAGAAGACAGAAGCGATTTATTTAACATTGGCGGACGTAAAGATGTTATCAAGCAATTGAAAGACTTAATGGACAAAACGTATGAAACACCTGCTGAATCACATTTTGATGAAAATTCATTAGAGCTTGGTGGCAAGAAATATACATTTAATCCTGTTTTTAACACAGGTGCAGGTATCGCTTTCAAATTAGGTCGTAGAGTATCTTTAGCGATAGAAGAGAAAGTAGCATGGGTGAATGATGACTTATTAGACGGTCAACGTTGGCAAGAATGGCCTACAGGTGCTCAACCCGTTCTAACACGTGATTTTGACTCATATAATTATACTTCATTACGCCTAAACGTTGCACTTGGTAGCAAGAAAAATGTTGAGCCATTATGGTGGTTGAATCCACTAGACTATGGTTATAACGAACTAATGCAACGTAATACTAAGGCTCAAACACCGTTTGAATTACCTGATACTGATGATGACGGAGTACCTGATTTGTTTGATCGTGAACCTAACACACCTGCAGGTTGCCCAGTTGATAACCATGGCGTATTGTTAGATACAGACGGAGACGGTATCGCAGATTGCAACGACAAAGAGCTTATCACTCCAACATACTGCCAACCTTCTGACAAAGACGGCGTAGGCAAGTGTCCATGCTGCGGCAAAGTAGAAGAAGTGAAAACTTGCCCTTCCATCAATCAAAATGTTTGTTTTGATATGGATAAGTCAAATATCAAATCAGATGCAATGCCTGCAATGGATGCCCTTGCAGCTATGCTGAAAGCTAACCCTAATTGTAAAATTACAATATGTGGTGCAGGTGGAAACAAATACAAAGAGCAAATATCATGGAGTCGTGCTAACAAAGTAGCTGACTACATGACAGAGAAACACGGTATCGGTCGCAGTCAAATGTGTATTCAATACAGAGGCGAATGCGGTAATCCTGGTAACACATGTATAGTTGTTAAAAATTACACAGAAGGTGAACCATGCATGAGCAATCCACCACCGCCACACCCAACATTGGGAACTGGTAAAGACAAAAACTAAAATTATATAATTATTTTATTAAAAAATTCCCAACGCAATCGTTGGGAATTTTTTTTTGTTATCACATGAAGTAATTGACTAAATTTTTTGATTACTTTTGTACTTTATTACTTAACTATTTTTTTTAAATTAAACAGTATGTCCCAAACCAATAAAGAAACTGAGCAACAAATGAATATTGAATTGCCTGAAAGTGTAGCGGAAGGAGTGTACAGTAATTTTGCAATTATATCACATTCGCAAAGTGAATTTATTATTGACTTCGTTCAAATATTACCCGGATTGCCCAAAGCAAAGGTCAGAAGTAGGGTTATATTAACTCCTCAACATATTAAAAGATTGAGCAAAGCGTTACTCGATAATATTAAGAAGTTTGAAGATCAACAAGGAGAGATAGGCGGCAGCGACGAGTATAACTTCCCAACAGGCTTTGGCCCACAAGGTATAGCATAATTGTAATTTCGTTTTTATACTATCGGGCTTAGCCATTTGTAGGCTTCATCCGTGGTCCATTGTTTCCTAGTTGCATAGTCCTCTAGCTGATCACTATCTATTTTGCCAAGGCCAAAATATTTAGCTTCGGGGTGGCAAATATACCATCCGCTTACACTGCTTGCTGGATACATAGCCATACTTTCTGTGAGTGTTATTCCTATATTTTTTTCTACATTAAGTAAATCAAACAATTTAATTTTTTCTGTGTGGTCTGGACAAGCTGGATAGCCTGGTGCTGGTCGTATGCCTTGGTATTTTTCTTTGATAAATTGTTCATTGTCATAAGGTTCATTGGGTATAAACCCCCAATATGTTGTTCTTGTTTTATAGTGCATCATCTCTGCACATGCTTCCGCCAATCTATCGGCTAACGCTTGTAGTAGGATAATCGAATAATCGTCGTTTGATGCTTTGAATGCCTCAGTTTTCTTTTCTATTCCAATGCCTGTGGTTAATGCAAAACCACCAATATAATCGCTATTTGGGCTTACAAAATCACTCAAACAATTATATACTTGCCCTTTGGCTTTTTCTGTTTGTTGGCGTAAGTGATTCAATGTTATATTTTCATTGGTCAAGTAAATATCTTCATTATTACTTTTTGCGTTCCATAGGCCAATTACTGCTTTAGCTTGTAACCATTTTTCGTTAAGTAATGATTTTAACATCTCTTGAGCATCTTGGTAAAGTACAGTTGCTTGTTCACCTACAATTTCATCTGTTAAAATTGCTGGATATTTGCCCGCTAGTTCCCATGTGGCAAAGAACGGTGTCCAATCTATATAATTGCTTATTTCCGCTAAATCTAGATTTTCAAATATTGTGATTCCCGGTTGGTTGGGTATCGGTGTTTTATAATTACTCCAATCTATCTTTGGTTTATTGTTTCGAGCTTGTTGTAATGATACAAAATTTTTCTTAATGTTTTTGTTTTTCAAATCATATCGAACTTTGTCATAATCTACCTGCATTTGTTGCAAATACGTTTCTTTGTTTTCACCCAACAAGGTGTTGCTAATGGTTACGCTACGTGATGCGTCGAGTACATGAACTACTGGAAAATCAATTGCTTTTGGGGCAATTTTGACTGCTGTGTGAGTTCTACTTGTCGTCGCACCACCTATGAGTAGGGGTTGTGTCATGCCGCGTCGTTGCATTTCGCTTGCTATATATACCATTTCGTCCAACGAGGGAGTTATCAAACCGCTCAAACCAATAACATCAACATTGTGTTTTTGGGCTGCTTCTAAAATTGTATCGCAAGGCACCATTACACCCAAGTCGATTATATTATAATTATTGCAAGCGAGCACTACGCCTACTATATTTTTACCAATATCATGAACATCGCCTTTTACAGTGGCAAGCAATATAGTTTTGGTTTCGCTTTTTACAATTTCATTTGGATCATAACTTTCACTTTGTTCATGTTCTAATCGTTGTTTTTCTTTTTGAACTTGAATATAAGGTTCTAAATAGGCAACGGCTTTTTTCATTACTCGAGCACTTTTAACTACCTGTGGCAAAAACATTTTACCACTAGCAAATAAGTCGCCCACTATATTCATGCCGTCCATCAATGGGCCTTCTATTACTTGCAAAGGCTTATCGGCTATGCGTCTTGCCGCCTCCGTGTCTTCTTCTATAAATTCTACTATGCCTTTCACCAACGCATGTTCTAAACGCTTATATACCTCTAATTCCCGCCAGGCTTCATCTTTTACTTCAACTTTGCCTTTGTTTTTGATTGTAGAAGCCAATACTATGAGTTCTTCTGTGGCATTGTCATGCTTGTTTAATATTACAGCCTCTACTTTTTCAAGAAGTGTTTTGTTTATTTCTTCATATATTTCAATCATTCCTGCGTTGACTATGCCCATATCCATACCATTTCTTATAGCATGATACAAAAATGAGGTATGCATAGCCTCTCGTACCGTATCATTGCCACGAAATGAAAACGATACATTAGAAACCCCACCACTTATCTTGGTTAATGGCATTTTGGTCTTTATAATTTTCACTGCATCTATGAAATCTTTAGCATAATTATTATGCTCATCGATACCTGTAGCAACAGCAAACACATTAGGATCAAAAAAAATATCCTGTGGAGGAAAATCAAGTTTAGTTGTAAGTAAATCATAGCTACGCTCGCAAATTCGTACTTTTCGATCTACTGTATCAGCTTGCCCTACCTCGTCGAACGCCATAACTATCACAGCAGCGCCATATTTTTTTATGATAGCTGTTTGTTCTAAAAACTTATTTTCGCCCTCTTTTAATGAAATAGAATTCACAATACCTTTGCCTTGAAGGCACTTCAAGCCACGTTCCAACACCGACCATTTGCTACTATCTATCATAATAGGCACACGTGAGATATCGGGCTCTGACGCTATAAGATTTAAGAAAAATTCCATGCTTTCTTCACTATTTAGCATCGCCTCGTCCATGTTTATATCTATAATCTGAGCACCGTTTTCTACTTGCTGCCTCGCTACTGCCAATGCGAGTTCATAGTTTTCTTCTTTTATTAATTTTGCAAATTTAGCTGAACCCGTAACATTAGTTCGCTCGCCTATGTTTACAAAATTCAATTCTGGAGTGAACGTTAGCGGTTCTAATCCACTCAACCGAGTGTATGGCGCTATGTTTGGCAACTTACGTGCAGGGTATTTAGAAATTTTTTCTTTTATATGTTTGATATGCTCAGGTGTAGTGCCACAGCAGCCTCCTAGAATGTTCAGCCACCCTTTGGCACCCCATTCGTCTAATGTGCCGCACATTTGGTGAGGGGTTTCATCATATTCTCCAAACGCATTGGGCAGGCCAGCGTTTGGATATGCACTCACATAACAACTCGCTATTTTCGACAATTCTTCTATGTGTTGTCGCATTTCTTTTGCCCCTAAAGCACAATTTAATCCAACTGAAAACAACGGTGCATGAGCTATAGAATTATAAAATGCCTCCAATGTTTGACCGCTCAATGTTCTGCCCGACGCATCGGTAATAGTACCAGAAATGCAAAGTGGATATAGGGTATCAGTTTTTTCAAAATACTCCATAGCTGCATATATCGCTGCTTTTGCGTTCAGTGTATCAAATATTGTTTCTACTAATAGCATATCGGCTCCGCCGGCTATCAACGCCTCTATTTGCAGTGTATAGGCGTCTTTTAGTTCATCGAAAGTTACAGCTCTATACCCCGGTCGATTGACGTCAGGCGATAGCGATGCCGTTCTATTAGTGGGGCCAATAGCCCCTGCTACAAATGCTTTGAGACCAGATTCTGCTACGGTTTCTTTTGCTATTTTTGCACTTTCATAATTTAATTGATATACATACTCCTGCAAATCATAATCAGCTTGTGCAATTGTGGTACTGCTAAAGGTGTTGGTTTCAATTATATCTGCCCCTGCCAATATATATTGTTTATGTATCGATTTTATAATATCGGGGCGTGTGATAGATAATAAATCGTTGTTGCCCTTTAGGTCTTTGTTATGATTTGATAACAACTCTCCCCTGAAGTCTTGTTCCGTAAGGTCGTAGGTCTGTATCATTGTACCCATAGCTCCGTCGAGTAGGGCGATACGTTGCTGCACGAGCTGCGTCAAGTCGTGGTATGACTTAGATTTTTGCATTGTTTATTAGTTTTTTTTATGTGAACGATACGGCTAAACAATAAACAAATCTGCCGTTTTATATATTATGCAAATATATTGCAAGCTAATAAAAATAGTATATTTTTTATTCTAATGGATTGAATCTTTGTTGTGATTTAAGTGTTTTTTCTTTGGATTAAATTAAAAATATTAAAATGATGATATGTGCATTTGGGATAATACTGTTTTAAGTTATTAGTGTAATAATAATTTAATTTCTAATGATGGCAGTTTAAAGATTTTACACTCATTATTTTCTAATGTACTAATTTTCGTTTTTTTTTATGGTAATTGTTTCTTGAAATTTTTAACGAAGTAACTTGATAGTTTGAATCTAATTTTT
This sequence comes from Sphingobacteriales bacterium, assembly GCA_043768865.1. GTDB lineage: Bacteria > Bacteroidota > Bacteroidia > Chitinophagales > JAYVJZ01 > JAYVJZ01. The sequence goes on along the minus strand of JAYVJZ010000003.1, from coordinate 4,969 downwards.
AAGTTGTTACTTTTCCAACAATCTAGTTTCCCTCAAAAATCATATTTTTAAGTTCTACTTGGCATTTGTTTTTGGTGTTTCGATTCATATTATCGTTCTATATTTATTTTCATTTTTGTTTAAATACCAGCAAATAATTGCCTGCGGGCCCAGGCAACATTGTTTCAATAATGGCGACTAACCAAGCGGGTAGGTGCTTGTGCAGGTACAAACTATGGATTTTGAAAAACCAAAATGTAAACATGGAGCGTTGATAGACAGATATAAAGCCTGCGGCGGCACACAATTCAATCATTTCTTTTTTTGAAAATCCTTTGCTTTGGTCGTGTTTATTGGAGATGTAATGTGAAGTTGCATTTGCATCATACCATAAAAAATATCCGTTGTGGGCGAGTGTTTTTTTTATTTCGTTCAACGCTTTTTGTATATCTTTTTTTTCTTTTAAGTGCATAAAAACATCAAACGTACTTATGACATCAAATTTTTTAAGTAGTGGTGGCAATGCTGTGAGGTCGCCGACGGTGTATTGTATGGCGGGGTTGAGTGTTTGGGCTAGGGCGATGCGTGCTTGTGAGTAATCGATGCCTACTATGTCGGTGGTTGTGTTTTTGTAGGTGCTGACAATCTGCGTAAAATAGCCGCCGCCGCAACCGATATCTAAAAATGAAGTTGTGGGGATATCGACTCCATTTTTTTTTAGCCACATCATGAACGAATGTATTTCTTTGCGGAGGGCTTTGTCTGCTTGATAGCCTATTGGGTTGTATATCGAGTAGGGGTTGGTGTATGGGTGTGCGTCAGCCGTATGGTTATACCTGGTTTCTACTACTTGTTTATAATCTTGCATTTTTATTTTGTTTTATTATTACTACAAATATGATGTGATTATGTTGGGTTGGTATCATTCAACACTGCGTCTGTCATGCGTTTCCACGAATATTGTTTTTTTTGTTCGGCTACATTGTTTGTTAATTGTTCGGCTTGAAGGTCGGTATAGAATCGAAATATAGCATCGGCTATACTTTGGCTATTGGCTTTGCATACATAACCTGTGTGCTCGTGTTGTACCATTTCTTGTAATCCTCCTACGTTGGTTACTATCATTGGTGTTTCAAAATGATATGCCATTTGTGTAATGCCGCTTTGGGTGGCATTGCGATAGGGTTGTACTACTAGGTCGGCTGCCCCAAAATATTGTGCTACTTGGCTGTCGGGTATGAAATGAGTGTGCAAAAGTACACGGTTTTGCAATTGTTTTTTTTCGATTATTTGTTGATAATACGCAGCATCGTCATAGTATTCGCCGGCTACTATTAGGTGGATATCAAATGCTTCTAATCGCTTATCTGCCATGGCTTCCAAAAGCAAATCTAACCCTTTGTATTTGCGAATTATTCCAAAAAAAAGTAGGTATTTTTGTGTATTTATTTGTAACAAATCGCAGGCTGTTTGTTTGTTTATTTTTGAGCCATAGTTATCGTATATTGGGTGTGGCACTAAGGCCGATGTTCTATAAAAATGCCGTTTTAGGTCGCGTTGTACGCTGCTGCTCATGCTTATAAATCGGTGTACACTTGCCGTAAAATACTTGGTAAAAAGGGTGTCAAAGGGGCGTTTTTCGTGGGGTATAATATTATCTATGATGCTTATAATGTTGGTGTGCTTGTTGGATTTGGCGATGCGGGCTATAGTACCAAAGCAGGGCCCCATGAAGGGCAGCCAATATTTGATAAGTACTATATCGGGGCGTTGTTTTTTGATTAACCAACCTACTTTTATCCAATTGAAGGGATTGATTGCGTTTATTTTGCGATGAATTAGTATTTTTTTGGGTGCGGGTTCTGAGGAATATTGTGTTGCCCCTGGGAATAAAAAAGAGGGGTATTGTAGCGTGAAGGTGATTATTTGTACCGAATGTCCTTGTGTGATGAATTCAGCAGCTATTCGCTCGTTGTATGCTGCTAGACCGCCTCTGTAGGGGTATGCAGTTCCTAAGATGAGTATTGTTTTCATTGTTTTTTTTATGCGATTTTGATTTCTTTTTTTCGTTGTGCTATGTATTTGTAAATATTATCATTCATCTCGTAGCCTATCAATAGCACAAAGGAGTTAAGATATATCCATAGCATCAAAACGATAATCGTGCCTATAGAGCCATAGAATTTATTGTAATTGGCAAAATTATTAACAAAATAGGAGAACCCTATAGAGGTGAGTATTGATAGCGACGTTGCTACGGTAGCTCCGGGGGAAAGAAATCGCCACTTGCCCTTGTTGCCACTGCCGTAATAGTATAAACATGCTATTGAGAAAAAAAATAAACTGATAATGATGAGCCACCGCAGCAAGGAGAACATCAAAAAAGTAAATGCACTTTTGATGTGCATTGTTTTCAATAGCAGCGACAGTAGTTGATTGCCGGTGATGATGAGTGTTATTGATAAAGTAAGCATAAAAAAAAGTAATGTTGTGAGTTGTATGGCTAACAACCTATTGCGTATAAACCCTCGTTTGCGGTATTCTTTGCTGTTTTTGTGGAAGGATTGTATTAAAAAATTGACCCCATTCGTAGAAAACCAAAGTGCAGTGATAAACCCAAGTGATAGCAATCCGCCTCGTGGTATGCTGATGATGTCGGCAATAGTGGAATAGAGCATGTCGTACGCATTTTTGGGTAATATTTGTGCTAAACTTGTGAATAATATTTCTTGGAAATGCTTGATTGGGATGTAGGGTATGAGCGTGAATAAAAAAATAATAGACGGAAAGGTGGAAAGTATTGTGTGGAACGATACGGCTGAAGCACGTATCATTAGTATCTCTTCACTCATTTCTCTGAAAAAAAACTTACCCGCATTCCATAGCGATACGTCTTCCAATCCAGGAAGGTTTATTCCCTTGAGTAGGTTTTTTATTTTTAATATCATTTCGATAATAAACTGTCGGATTTTCATTGCTGTAGCATTGTTGTGTATGAATATGCTTTGATTAGGTCGCTATCGCTGTGTTTAGCTGAATGTATAATAGTTCTGTTATTTTGTTTTAATGGTAAGCTAGGCAACGCCGTGGACCGTGGGTGGAGTAGTGTTTTAATATTAAAAGTAACATTGAAAATAATGGCTATTGGTAATAGGGGGCTTTGCAGACTGAGTAAAGTTAGGTTGTATAGTTGGTAATGTTAAGAAAAAAAAAATACTTTTTAGCGATGCGAGCTGCCCGTGCATATAGTTGCTGTGCGAGACGGGTTGCCGGTATAGTTGTGAGTATTGCAGCGTTCTTTGGTGGGTTTGCTACCTTCGAGTTGAGGTGGGTTCTATACATATTCGAGTGTGCGAGGGTCATATTGAAAGGCTTAGAAGTATTGTATCGCTGAGGTCGGAGAGGTGGGTATAGCTATTTTATGCCACGTTCGTTCATCGCTGTTATAAATTTCAATCGATTGATTTCATGTTCCGCCAATGTGGCTGCGAAGTTAGAATACCCCGAAAAATCCTCCTTCGCACAAAAAAATATATAATTGTGTCTTTTATAATTAAGCACAGCGTCTATACTCTCAATAGTTGGAATACATATAGGGCCGGGCGGCAGCCCTTTTATTTTGTAAGTATTGTAAGGCGACTCAACGTCAAGATGTTTGAATAGCACCCGCTTGATGCTAAAATCACCTACCGCATACTTGACCGTAGGGTCTGCCTGAAGCCGCATATCTTGCCTCAACCGATTTATATACACACCCGCTACTAGCTCCTTGTCGGTTTTTATCTTCGTTTCCTCTTCTACTATCGAGGCCAGGGTAATGATCTGCTGCTTCGTCAACCCCACCTCATTGAGTTTACCTAGCCGTGGTTGCCAGAATTTTTCGTTCTCTTTGATCATGCGCAGCATCAGGTTATCAAACGAAGTGTTCCAATACAGTTCGTAGGTATTTGGTATGAATATACTTAAACAATTTTGAACATTGTAACCCAATGTAGCCAGATACGAGCTGTCATTCAGCTTCGTTATTGCCTCGGTAGAATCAACCTCAAGATGCCGTGTTATCAATCTAACCAACTCCGCAGGTGTGCGTATGTTGCTTTTAATCATAAGATTGACAGGCTCTTGCTTGCCGCTACGCAACATGCTGATTATATCAAAATTGCTGCTAGGCTGCGATATACGGTACCTACCCGGTTTTATAGTATTCGGGTAATTCATTTTTTGGGCTACTTGATGAAACAACTTAGGCTGTTTCAAGATTTTATTTTTTTCTAACTGTGCCAGCACATCTTCATACGTATTTCCACTTTTTATAAACAAATACATTGAAGTAGGTGTTTTGTTCGTATTATCAAACATAACCACATAGCATACATACAACCCCAAAGCCAGTATAGATAACAACATACCGACCAAAGCCAACGAAATAACTTTTTTTTTGATACTTTTATTCATAGTATTCTACTTACACCATTTCCTTTTCTTTACGCTCATCTTGCTCTGTATAATGCTCGTGCAGATGCACAGGGGCAGCTTTCGACGTATTCAATCGCAATTGCAACATATCCACCAAAAACGAAAATGCCATCGCAAAGTACATATAACCCTTAGGGATATGCACATGAAACGCCTCTGCCACAAGACTAAAGCCAATCAATAATAAAAAACTAAGTGCTAATATTTTGATAGTCGGGTGCTTATTAACAAACGCACTGATCGGCTCAGCCGCAAAAAACATCACCGCTATAGACGTAATAACGGCAACCATCATTATCCAAACCTCCTTAGCCATACCAATAGCCGTAACCACAGAATCTATAGAAAATACAAAATTAAGCACAAACATCTGCACGATTACGCCAGACTTAGTTACATGACGTATCTCACGGCTCGTATCACCCCGCTCCCCTTCTAGCTTATGATGCATCTCTTTAGTAGCCTGATACAACAAAAACAACCCCCCAATCAAAATAATCAAATCCTTCCCACT
>JAYVJZ010000002.1:0-21364 GCA_043768865.1 Sphingobacteriales bacterium | reverse complement strand
GAAAAAACCGAAAGATGCCGTCTATCGTGGGGTCCATCGATTTTTGTACTATCACACTATTGCCTCCGTTCGATATAAATTCATTTTGTGTTTTTACTATTTTATAAACTAATCCACGGTTAGTAAAATACTGATTATACAGCCACGTCAGTATTAAAAAAGCACTATATACTGCAATAAAAATAAATGTAGTTTTTGGTTTAGCATTGATATTGTTATAATATTTTTGGCAGATGAGGTAGGCTAAATAGGGTGGAAAAAACAGGGCAAACGCATAATTGCGAACATAAAAAGCGAGTACGGAAAAAATAAAAATATAGATTATGTATTGCAATTTATTGGTTGATTTATAACATAAAGTATAATAAAGAATTAAGCCAAAGCTCAAGTGCATAAAGGCTTCCTTGTGTATGCCGCTGCCCCAAAAAGCAATCGATGGGAATAGCATAATCGAGCCAGCTATCCACGCTTTTTTGTCTCTGAAATAATGGGTCGTAGTTTTATAAATTCCTATTAACCCGATGAATGATATAAAACTATAGAGCAGGGTATGTGTCAAATAAAAATGCCCACTTATTATATGAAATACCGCATTGAATCGCGCCATGAGGCAAGAGCCATTATTAGTCCAATATATCGCATTAGCATAATATTTGCTTAATTGCGCTTCTGGATAAGAGCCCGTGTTTGGTTGTAGTAATATGCTCGCAAACTCACGCCAACCCTGATTTTCAATGATATTATAAAAATATAATCCTTGATTGAAATAGCCCAACGAATCGCCTGCCATGTAAGAATAAAATATGATGTAGGAGTAGGCACAACCAAAGATAAATTTGAATGTAAAGAAAAATATAATTTTCTTGTTTGTTAAATAATTATCTTTGAAAAAAGAAAAATGTGTGATTATAAAATATATAATTGCAATCCAAATCAAAAATCCTATCGCTTCGGTACTATTCATTAGCTTAAAAAATTAAATTGAAATTATGTTTGTAAAAATACTAAAACTTTTCGTACCTATAATCAGCCTTATGCTGTTCGTCAATATATCGAATGCACAGTTGATAGAAATAAAAGTAGCTCCTAATAGTAACCCTGGCGATTTGAAAATGTTCAGCTATACTCCTATTAGATCATCGTTGAAGGCTAATAGGCCTTTGATAGTGCTGTTGCATGGTTGTGGCATGTCGGCGACGTCTATGTTGAATCAAAGTGGGTGGCGAGAAATGGCAGATTCATTAGACCTTTGCTTGTTGCTACCACAGCAGAAAGTTACTAATAATTTATCATTGTGTTTTAATTGGTTTACAAAATCGAATACTAACAACATGGGTGAGGCGTTAAGTATTATGAATATGGTTGAAGAAATGAAAAAAAAATATTCGATTGATAGCACTAAAATATATCTGTACGGTCTCTCTGCCGGCGCTTGTATGGCTTTGGAAATTGCCTATACCAACGCTGACAAAATAGCCGGTGTGGCCTCGTTAGCAGGCGTGCCTATTGGGACTAGCAAGCGGTATATAGATGGATTAGAATCGATGTTGAATGGCGATGATGCTATTTTTAAATCAAAATATCAGGTATTGGGTACTAAGCGGTTGCCTAAATTGATAGTGTTGCATGGCAAAAACGATTTGGTGGTTGATTATCAAAATGCAAACTTAATAATAGAGCAATGGCAGCGTGCTAGCGAACGAAAACTTAACTCATCGCAGCCTGATTGCAGTGTGCATTCTTCCATAATTAAAACAAATTATGTGAATGAAAACAATGAAGTAGGTATTTCGTTTTATTCAATTTTTAATCTTGGACACAGAATTCCTGTTGATCATACGTTGAAAGAATATGATGGAATTTTTACAAAAAATATACATTGGAACAGCACTAGAGCAATATGTTTGGACTTTAATTTAACTAAATAAAAAAAGCCGCATCAGTTAATTGATGCGGCTTCGTTAGTGTATAATCTACAACAGCGGTTATTTAAAAGTGGAACGAAACACCTAATCCAATGCCAATATTTGAGAAATTTGATTTGGTTGAAACTTCATTTTTAGCCTCGCTCGGCTTAAAATTTGGGTTAAAGATTTCATTGTTAGAGTTGTTTGTTAATTCATTTTCAAATTCAACTTTGGTATCATAGGCATCAGTGGAAGCCAATGTCAATACATCTGCACCATTGATAGTGTACGTGGAATATTCACTTGACTTGCCCTTGATGCGCAAATTTTGACCTGTTAATTCTCCCCATACATCTAACCTGTCAGATAATTTGTAATACACCCCTAAAGAACCCATGTAACCAACTGCCATTCTCCCTTTTATTTCATTGACAATAACGGTTGTATTTGTAGAAGCAGAAGCACCTACAGTGCTCATAGATTCTGTTTCTTCATTATTTGTAACTAGCTTACCTAAGGTTGGAAATACTAATCCGATTTTAGTGTAAAGACCCATTTTTTCATTGATATCACTAGTAATCATCACACGAGGCGATAAAGATAAACCACTAGATTTGCCTGTGATGTTGGTTGTAGAAGTGGATGTTAATATTGTTCCAAATAGTGTATCTGACCTATTTGAATTGATTTCAGCTAAATTTTGTTTCAAACCCAATCGATAACCAATGCCTAATTCGAAAGCAATATTTTTGTTAATAAAATAACCAACATTGATACCAAAAGGAAGTCCCTTGCCAAACGAACCCGATATTACACGTTCTTTGTAAGATGTTGGGGTGTCATTGATTTTGGAGCCCATGTTTTCATTGACACCAAGTAAAAACCCTGTACCTAGCTGCACATAAGGCCCTTGGGCGTAAGACGTAGAAGCGATGCCGAGCATAGCGGCAATAATAAATGCAAATTTTTTCATGTTACGTTTTTTTGTTTTTATAAATATTTTTTACAAATATAAGACAATTTATAAATATAAATGGTTGCACGGTAGTACCTTTGTTTCTAACAAAATTGAATAACAGATTGAGTAGAATACTTGGCATAGATTATGGCATAAAGCGAACAGGCATAGCGGTTACAGATCCTTTGCAGATTATTGCAACTCCACTTGAGACTATTCAAACCAAAAATATTTATATTTATTTAGAAGCCTATTTAAAAAAAGAAAATGTATCAAAAATAATAGTTGGGTTGCCTATGAGTCTCCACAACACTCCTACCGACGCTACGTCACAAGTACTTAGTTTTGTTAAAAAATTACAAAAAAAATTTAGTGCACTTATAATTGAAACTATTGATGAACGATATACATCAAAGTTGGCGTCAAATGCGATAGCACAAATGGGTTTAAAAAAAAACATACGTGAACAAAAATCTTTAATCGATAAAGCAAGTGCTTCATTAATTTTACAATATTATTTAACAACTTCTACCCCTATCACACCACTATGATTTTACCAATAGTAGCTTACGGCGATGCTATTTTGAAGAAAGTAGCCTTAGAAATAACACCTGATTATTTGGAATTAAACCTACTCATAAAAAATATGTTCGATACCATGTACAACGCCTCTGGCATTGGACTAGCAGCCCCACAAGTGGGACAATCACTTAGGTTATTTATAGTAGATACTGCACAAATTTTAAACAAAAAAAAATCGAAAGCCAAGGGCAATATGACAGAAGAAGATGAAGATGAACCGCTAAAAAAAGATGAAAAGGGAATAGTACAACTATTTATTAATCCAACTATCAAAACCCGAACCGGGCAGCAGTTTGAATACAATGAAGGCTGCTTGAGCATACCAAGTATAAGAGAAGATATTACTCGATATTCAATCATTGAAATAGAATATTTTGATGAACAATTAGTGAAACATACTGCTCGATATGAAGGCCTCGCAGCGCGCGTGATTCAACATGAATTCGACCACATAGAAGGGATACTTTTCACAGATTATTTGAAACCACTGCGTCGCACTATGCTCAAAGGGAAGCTAGAAAACATAAGCAAAGGCAAGATAGAAGCGGACTATCGAATGTATTTCCCAAATGCAAAAAAGAGATAATTTATTTAATCGTTTAACGCAATGTAACCGAGCGCTGACGGTACTTCAATTGATGAATATCGTATATTTTCCAGCATTATTAATTTACTTATTGACATCTCAATATTGACATTTGAAATGTCTGAGAACAATCCTTTGCAAACCAAATGCAACAAGAAAAAAGCCGGGATTAAATAAACCCATAATTTGGTAGTACGTTTCATAAGAGTTTGTTTTAGTTTAACATATAATGCTACAACAAAAATAAGTAACTGTGATAGGCATACACAACTACAAATAACTCAACTTGCCAACTGAACCACATCAAAAAAAAAGCCTGTACTAACAGTACAGGCTCAATTATATTTGTTTAAATATAAAATTATTGCTTCACAATTTTACTTTTCAAAATGTAATATTCATTTTCAGCATGTACAAAATAAAAACAGTTCGGTAACCTGCTGATATCGATAGGAGCGGCTGTGTAAGGAGGTTGCAAAAAGGTAAAAACTAGCTCGCCCTTGATATTACGAAACTCAACAGTGGTAAGGCTCTCGTGGTTGGTTTGAACATAGAGTTCGCCTTTCGACAAAGTAGGATAGACCCCTACCCTACCACCCGACGCAGTGGTGAATACATCTTGGTCCGCAGTGTAGTTGATGTAAGCACCAAACACCTCTTCCTCTATCGGTCCTTTATATAAAACTAGAGTGCTATTAATTGGGTAATTATTATTTTTTTGCGTTGCATTATTTTGCAAATCTGTTGTAGTAAAGTCCAACGATAATGACGGCAAAACCCCTGCAACATTCTCTTCTATAGGTCCTTGCTCTTCGTTGATAGCACTAGAATTTTGAGCGAACACCCCTCCAATATTCACTGATAAAACCAAAAATAAAAATAGATTTTTCATAATTTTATAAATTTAATACAATAAAAATACGTAAACTATTTTAAATAAAACCGACAAATAATAGCAGTTGTCAAAAAATGACAATCCACATCAACTAAAAATTATAACGTACCGTGTCTGCAAACCCCTTGTTTACTATAATAAACTCCACTCCGTTATATTTTTTTTCGTATCGTTGTATGTCATTGACCTCACGCATAAACCACAATATACTGTCCCTCGCAACCATACAATCATTGAATTGGTAACGCAAAATATTTTTATTTCCTTTCATTACTTTAGAATAATCAATGCTCTCACATTTCCATTTTTTTTCATAATTGTTGAGCAATGCCGACTCTAGCTCATTAGGCACCGCCATCTGACAACTGAAAATACCTATTGCAAAAATAAATATATAAAAGTGTTTAAAAGTTTTCATGTTGTAAAGATATAAAATAATAATAGTCCACTTACTTTTATAGAATTAATAAATGAAAAAAAATGTTAAAAAAAATTGAAATAACCTACACACAATATACGATTGAAAGCACGCCTGAAGAACAAGAAATATTAATCGCACAACTTGTTGATGTTGGGTTTGAGGGCTTTGAGGAAACCGATACTGCCTTACACGCTTGCATAACCAATAAGCAATTATTTGAAACAAAAGAAGAAATAAAAGCACTATTAGAACAAAAAATCTACACTACTGAATTGATAAAAAACAAAAATTGGAATGAAGAATGGGAAAAAAGTTTTGAACCTGTAACGGTAGATGATAAAATAATTGTGAGAGCAACATTTCATATTCCTCAACCTCAATATGAGTATGAGATAATAATACAACCCAAAATGTCGTTTGGAACAGGGCATCATGCCACTACAGAGCAAATGATGCGCATGATGTTAGAACTTACTTTTGAGGATAAAAAGGTATTTGATTTTGGTTGTGGCACCGGCATTTTGAGTATTTTGGCATCTAAATTGAAGGCAGATTATGTATATGCTATTGACTGCGAAGATTGGACTATTGATAATGCAAAAGACAATGCCACGGTCAATGAATGTAACAACGTTCAATTTGATTATTCTACGCTCATCGAAGTAACTAACTGTGATATTGTTTTGGCAAATATCAATAAAAATGTGCTAGTAGAATATGGCGGCAAAATCAGTGAAACCATAGTAAATAAAGGGTTTTTATTGACTAGCGGATACTACTCAAATGATGCGGAAACTATCGAGAAAATATATGAAATTAACGGATTTATAAAAATAAAAAATACTGTAAAAGATGAATGGAATTGCCACTTGTTTCAAAAACTATAAGCTACTTATATCCCTAGCACTCTTGATAATAGTAGCCAACAATGCTGCCCTGATAGCGCAACCCGTTGTGCCGTTTGATCAAACCCCTGAGGGTTTTGTTAAAGATTTCGATAACTATATGAACAATAGTAAACGTGATGATTGCAAAACTGCGGTGAACTTGTTTAAAGAAAATATAAAGTCTGCAAAAATAGATGGGGCGCAGCTTGGAGAAATAATGGTCGTATGCAATATTATGAATGAGCGTAAAATGAATCCAGCTCCACACATGCTTAATTACCTAAATCTGGTTAATAATTTTTTTACAAAATCGTTAAAAGATCAAGCATTATTCGAAATGTGGAACGAAACATTGAAGCAAGAATTATTAAAAAGTAAAAAAGGAGATAATAAAAATTTTGCTGCTTTGGTTGAATTTTTTGATGGGTTTATGGTTGAAAATGTGTTGTTCAAAAACGCATCTAAGTCGTGGTCGGCCGAAACAGATGATTTCAAATTTGAAACCACAAAAGAGGGCAAACCCATTATTCGGTTTAGTAATATAGAATTGAAAGGCAAAAGTATAAGCGATAGTATCAGTATTTATGATGCTTCGGGTTATTTTGTTTTGATTGACAATGAATGGTTTGGCGATAAAGGTAGAGCCGATTGGCAGCGAGTGGGCATAGATAGTGGTTATGTGCATGTGCAATTTAAAAAGCATTATATCAACATGGAAAAAGCAGAATTCAGAGTTGATAGTGCAGTGCTTACCAATTATAATTATTTAAAAATGAAAGTACTAGGCGTGTTTGAAGATAAGCTTTCTGCTACCAAATCCGAATTAAAACCATATCCCAAATTTGAATCATACACAAATGATTTGAAGTTTGAACAATTTGCTGATAACGTAAAACTAAAAGGGGGACTTGGCATGTCAGGCTCCAAAGTGAATGTAAAAGGCACTGCGGAAAATCCTGCTATTGTTGATTTCTATCGACTTGACAAAACCAAAGCACTCGCCGTGAGAGCATTGTCAGATAGATTTGTAATCAAAAAAGATGATGAAATATTCAGCAATGACGCATTGATTATTTGTTATATAAATGAAAAAAAAGATTCTATCGTGCACCCAGGTTTGAATCTTAATTACAAATTATCAAAAGAAACGATTGTGTGCACTAGAGGCGATGTGGGCGTAAGCAAAGCGACGTTCAATAATTCGTTTCAAAAAGTAGAAATGGAAACCGAACAAATGAAATGGGATTTGAAAAATGATTTTATAGACTTTAAAATGATGATGTTGGGTAACGAAAACGCTGCCTTCATGGAGTCTAATAATTATTTTCAAGCTAATAAATACGATAAATATCAAAACACTGCTGACTATAATATTATTTCAAAAATAAAACAATATTCAGAACAATATAAATCCAAAAGCATACCGGGTAGTGCATTGGCTAAATTTATTAATCCAAAATTTTCGTTAGAAACTATAGAAAGAACACTTTATTTTTTGGTCGCCGACGGGTTTATATTTTATGACAAAGCAAGTGATATTATAACCGTAAAACCCAAAACATACAACTACGTATTAGCAAATGCCAAGTTGATAGATTATGATGTTATACGAATAAAGTCTAACGCCGACTCGGCTAATTTTAGATTGCGTTTGAACGAAAACAATATGGATATCAATGGGGTGAACAGCATCAACGTGAGCGATTCACAAAATGTAATTTTCTATCCTCAAAAAAAATATTTGTTAATGAAAGGCAATAGGGATATGGATTTTGCTGGAATGATAGTTGCAGGACGGGTTGACCTATATGGAAAAAATCATAAATTTTTATATACTCCTTTTACCGTCGATTTACCGAATTTAGATTCACTTTTATATTATATACCCGACCCAAAAGCTGACCTAGAATCATTCAAAAAGGCACCTCTTGTTCCATTAACGACCACTATTGAGAAGCTAAACGGAATGCTATCTATAGATGGAGGCAACAACAAAAGCGGCAAACAAGACTTAACTACATATCCAATTATTGACAGCAAAACCAACTCATATACTTATTATGACAAGCCAACGACCTCCAAAGGAGTGTACAATCGGGAAAAATTTTATTATGAATTGAGGCCATTCAAAATGGACAGTCTCGACAAAATAGAGAAACCAAGTATTCGTTTTGAAGGTAAAATGGTAAGCGGAGGCATATTTCCCGATTTTGAGCAAGAACTTTATATTATGCCTGATAGGTCGTTGGGCTTTGAAAACAATACACCCACTAAGAATTTCACTATGTATGGCAATATTGGAACGTATGCAGGCAATTATGCTTTGAGCAACAACGGGCTGCTAGGCAATGGCACTTTGAACTTTCAAACCACTACTGTTGTGCTACCCGAAGTGCAGTTTTTTATGGATTCTACTAATGCTAAAGTGCAAAATTTCACAATGAAAAAAAGTGAAACAGGCATTCAATATCCACAAGTTACTAACGACAATCTTTTTGTACATTGGGAGCCCTACAAAGACAGTATGCTTTTAAATAAAACCACTAAGCCATTTGACTTTGTAGAATGGCAAGCCAAGCTAACGGGCGATAGCTGGGTAACAAGCAAGGGTTACCACGGCAGAGGTGCTATGGACTGGGCAGAAGCAACGCTGACGAGCAAAAACCACGAATACAAAGCTTCTAAAATGCACGCTGATGCGAGTGATTTGAGAATGAAATCATTGGACAGCACGAAGGTTGTTTTTAATATACCTAACGTAAAAAGCGACGTAGATTTTCAAAAGCAAATTGGCGATTTCAAAAGCAACGATGAAAGTATCGTTACGTCTTTGCCTTACAACAAATTTGAAACTACGATGAACGAGTTCCAATGGGAAATGAAAAAACGAATTATAACCTTTAAGCCGCCGGCAGACATTGCCAAACTAGTGGCTTTTACTAGCACCGATAAGCTCACCGAGGGATTGACATTTAATGCCAAAGGCGGACGCTATGATTTGAATAATTATTTGCTAACGTGCACAGGCGTTGGTGTTATAAGCATAGCCGACAGCAAAGTGCTACCCGATAGCAGCGTCGTGTATGTTGAGCCTGAGGGTAAAATTAGGATTTTAAAAAATGCTAAAATAAACGCTGACACCCTGAATAATTATCATCTATTGACGGCCTGTACGCTGAATGTTATAGGCAAAAACGAAATGCAAGGTAGTGGTGAAACTGTATATACCAACAACGCAAACGAAAAACAAACGATACTATTTACAGATATACATGTGAACAAAGACGAGCCCAACCGACGCAATACGTTGAATTGTCAAGGATTGATAAACGAAGAACAGAATTTTAAATTAGACCGATTGATGAAATTCAAAGGCAAATCAATACTAAAAAGTGAACGGCAATATTTAACTTTTGATGGGTATTCAAAATTGCAGTTGAACAACAAAACGCTCACACCACAGTGGTTTAATTTTAACCAAGAGATAAACCCTGATAACATAATAGTAGAATTGAATGATCCCGTGAACGAAAGCGGCGATACCCTCTCTTTGGGCATAAACTATGGCTATGACACGATGCAAGTATATACCGTTTTTTTAGATAAATTGAAAAACAGAAAAGATTTTAGAGTGTTTTCGAGCACAGGGTTGTTAAAAGTTAATGAAAAAACAAAAGACTATGAAGTAGGTGATACCGCTCGCATCAATGGCACCGCCGATAGAGGCAATTTATTTAAATACAACGATGCGACGAGCAGAGTATCGGGTGAGGGCAAACTAGCCTTTGGCGATAGATATGGCTTGTGCAAAGTAGAAAGCTATGGCAACGTAGAAGGAGATGTGAACAAGGGTAGGTATGATTTTGATTGTACCACATTGATAGATTTTCCGCTACACGAGCCATTTGGCGTGGCATTGACAAAATACATCTCTGACAATGTAGAAGAGGAAGACCCAATAGATTATTTAGATCCTACTTTCGAGCAGCGTCTAAAGCAATATTTTTCAGAAAAAGAATATGCCAAAAAGCAGACTGAGATGCTTGCAAACGAGATGTTTACAAAGCCAAAAGATTTTGCAGCACAAATAATGTTAACGAATTTAAAATTGCAATTTGATTCTTTGAATGAGTCATTTAGAAACAAAGAACCTTTTGGCGTAGCCTACTTGTTCAACCAACCTATAGACAAAATTATTAAAAATTCATATTGCCAATTTGGAAAGAAAAAAGGCAAAACGTATTGGGCTATATATTTAGAATCAGATGAAGAGGAATGGTTGTATTTGTATTATGTTAATAATTACTTGTATGTAGCTACTAACGATAAAAATTTTAGCACCATATTCACCACTGCAAAACCTGATGATAAAAAATCGAAAGGCCCGAATGGCACTTTCTTTCAAATACAAACCACTACTGCTGCCAAAGCCCAAAAATTCAAAGAGCAATGTGAATTTTCTCAAAAGGTGTATAATGGTAAAATTAAATACTCTGGTTTCACAAAAACAGACAACGAACCCGAACCTGAAAAACCACGCATATTAGGACCCGACGGGCTACCAATCGACCCACAAGGAGCACCCGTAAACCCTGATGGAACACCTGTTGCAAGCCCTGATGGCACTGCACCTATCGCACCCGAAGAAGCGCCGAAATAATACGTCCCAATTGCAGAAACCCTACAGTTTAATAAAAAGCTAGTGTTCAATATATTCGTTATACCTCGGTGCAGATACCAATATTGAAGGTATGTAGCTTATGAAAATACAATGCTTTGCGATGCCAAAGCATTGTATTTTCTATTAAAAACAAGTAGGAGAAAATCCTGTTTCTAACTCAAAAAATAAGGAGAATTGTAAATTTATTATGGCAATGAAACTTGGAATATAGAATAAAAAGTATGCTGAGGTAGAACAAGCAGTTGCTACATTAACATTAAAGCTGCATAATCTAATATATTATAATACGCTCTTATTTTATATTTTAAAAACTCGTTTGTTTTCTAATAGTCGGCTAGATAACATTATTTTATATTACCAATACCGCCGTCTATTTGTAGTATAGTTCCAGTTATAAAGTTGTTATACAACAACAAACAAGCAGCTTCGGCTATCTGCTGCGATTGTCCTACTATTTTTAGCGGATGCCTATCCGCACTAGCTTTCATTTTTTCTTCAGTGTTTAATAATTTTTCGGCTAACGGAGTGTTCGTTAAAGATGGTGCGATAGCATTGACCCTTATCTTAGGGGCTAATTCAGCCGCTAACGACTTTGTCAAACCCTCTAAAGCTCCTTTTGCGACAGCTATACTGGCATGAAAAGGCATACCCATCTGCACTGCAACAGTACTAAAAAAGACAACAGATGCAGTGCCTTCAGCCATTTTAAGGTTAGGCAAGTAGGCTTGTAGGCACTTAATAGCATACAACACATTAATGTTAAAATCATTCAGAAAATCACTGGGCTGTAGGCTACGAAATGGTTTAAGATTAATAGATCCGGGGCAATAGATGAGCGAATCTAATGGCCCTGAAAGCTCCGGCAAATCTATGCTTACGTCATTGGAAAATTGTTTTAAATTAGGATTTTCAAGCTCGGCGAGCGAACGGCTTATATTTATAACGCTATCACCATTTTTCAACAATTGATTCGCCAATGCAAGTCCTACACCACTTGAGGCACCTATAATTAAATGAGTTTTCATAATTTATTATAATTTTAAAGCTAATGTAGTTGTGTATAATTCTTATAAACTATAATTAAAACTTATACTAAAAAAAGGCTATTAACATTGAATGTTAATAGCCTTTTAAAAAAATGGCTTGTTACCGAAATTATCGTTGATTTCCTCTTATGAAATAATCGTATTCTTTTGAAGTGATAGTACCACCGGGAAATTCGGTGATAGTGAATTCGATTCTTCGATTACGTTGATGCTCCATTTCAGTGCACATCACACCATCTACGCAGCTATTGCGGGGGCGTGTTTCACCATTACCTTTGAAGTTAATTCTAGCAGGGTTTATACCTCTCAACACTACGTATGCAACTGCGTTTTTGGCTCTTCGGTTGCTCAAGTCAAAATTGTATGGTCCTGTGTTTCTAGCATCTGTGAAAGCCTCAATTGTTCCCTTCATAGTTGGATATCTATTCAACAAACTCACAAGTGTATCTAAATCAGGGCGTGCATCGTCGCGAATATAATCTTTGTCTAAATCAAAGTAAATATTATACAATTCGATAGTGGTAGGTGGACTAATGGGATACGATGCCGTGGGCGATTCTATTTCAATCAAGTCTATATCAACTAGCTCCCCTTTAGCATTTAGTTTTTTGGGCTTTTCTATACCAAGATCTAGTTCAAAGGTTTTAGATGTTTTGAGATTAGAGGTAGATACTTCGCCTTTAGAATCACATCTTTCTGAGGGTATAAACCCTTTTTTGTAGGCCTCGATTTCATAATTATTATCAACTTCTACTTCAAATTCAAATTCACCTTTTGCGTTTGTAATAGCTGAATCAACAATGATTTCATCATTTTTTAAATACACTTTAGCGTTTTTTAAGATATTTTTCTCTGAACAATTACTTACATATCCTCTTATAAAAAACCGTGGTTTCAACCTAAACGAAAATACATCGTCGGCACCGCCTCGGCTGCTTGTAAAATACCCACTTTGACCGTCATTGTTCAATATTAGCCCAAAATCGTCAAGGGAGGAGTTCACACCAAATCCAACGTTTTCGATACTTATATAAGTGCTACCTTGTTTTTTTGCTTTAAAAATATCGAGCCCACCATAACCGGGATGCCAGTCGCTAGCAAAATATAAAGTACCGTCGTTGCTTATGTAGGGAAACTTTTCGTTGCCCGGCGTGTTGATTTCCTCTCCGCAGTTCACAGGCTCTTCCCAACCCAATTCACTTTTTGATGAATAATAAATATCGGTGCCACCTAAGCCGCCCGGTTTGTCGCTAGCAAAATACAACGTATTGCCATCTACACTTAAATAAGGATGTGCAATTGAATAAAACTTATTACTAATGTTCAAACGCACCGGCTTACTCCATTCACGGCTATTTTCATCAAATTTTATTTCATATAAACTCAAGCGACTATTGCCTGCCTCGTCATTTCCTGTTTTATCACTTCGTGTAAATATTGCTGTGTTGCCTGACTTATTAAAACATATTGGCCCGTCGTGAAACGAACCATTCAAATCTGCAAACAAAATAGGTGCATCAAATATGGCCTCTTTGCCTTTTGCATAATAAATATCAGTGAAGTTTTCGCTCGTCCAATCGTCCTCACGGTCTAGTTTTTTGTTAGAAGGTTTTCTGTTACTTGCGAACACAATACCATCTTTAAAAAACGTCGGGCTGAAGTCTAATTGCTCAGAATTAAAATTAACTGCTCTGATGTTATAAATATTTTTTAAGTATTTGCCTTGACCTAGACTCTTAGTAAAAGTAGCCATACTTCGCATACACAATATAGCACTTTCACTGTTCATTACATCTGCTATATCCTCCATCATCGGAGCTGCTTCTTTGTACTTTTTGTTGATTTGCATCATCTGTATCATACTCAGTTTAGCATTGATACTCGTTTGTAAATCAAGCGATTTTCTATACCACTCTTCCGCTGCCGCATATCTACCATTCACTCTATAACATGTAGCTAAGGCAAAAGTAGCCTCATAATTATCGGGCTTATGTTGAAGTTCTTTTTTGTAAATGCTGATAGCTTTGTCGAAAGCTAAGGTATTGTATAGTTGAGCACCTTCGGTCTTGCTTTGTGAGTATGTAGTAAGAATACTCGAACTTGCTATGACTGACAGTACTATTTTTCTATATAAGTTCATGCTATTTGGTTTAGTTTTTTTTGTAATAGATTTTAGTGTACTCATTAAAATTAAAAATAACGCGGATTGTCATAACCGCCAGCTGATTCACGCACTTTGCCTAAATCCCAACCTAGCATTATTTCATGACTGCCATCATTGGCTTTTCGTAATCCTGTGAAGGTAAAATCATGAGCATAGCCTAAGCGCAATCCGTTGCCAAACTCATACGCAACCATCGCCGCATATGAGTCGCCAGTTCTGAATGTTGCCCCTATTGTTAGTGCGTTTTTGAACATTAATCCCATATTGATATCTGCTTGCATTGGTGAATTTTTAACAGACTTAATGAGTAAAGCAGGCTTGATAACTAGATTTTTACCCAACGGCAATGCTAGCCCTGCCATACCAGCAAAATGTATATATTGCTTAGATACCAAAGCATTGGCTTGCCCAAATTCATACTTGTTGGGAACTAAGTTCTGTGCTGATAGTCCAAGGTAGTAGTTGTTGTGATGTAAATATAGCCCGGCTCCCGCGTTCAAAAACATCTTAGCACTGTTTTGTGTTACCAAACTATTGTCAATGCCTAACCCATCGTTAGATTGAGCATCACTGAGGTTGAGACCCATGCGTCTAACTTGACCATTTATGCCTATTGATAACCGTAGTTTTTCTTTTATTTGCAATCGATACGCATAGGCTAAGTCCAAGTAGGTATGGTTGTGCAAGCCCAATTGGTCATATACGAGGTTGATCCCCATTGCGACTTTGTTATTCATAATCGGCGAATGTACATTGAGTGAGAGGGTCTTAGGTGCGCCTGTGAAACCCACCCATTGATACCTGCCAAGCATATTGAAACTTGTAATATCGCGACTGCCTGCATAGGCGGGATTGAGCGCCATTTTGTTATACATAAACTGCGTATATTCTACCTCTTGTTGGGCTTTTAATGCAAAAGCATTGAGAGTCATAATAGCAAATAATAATATCTTTTTCATTGGGTATATTTTTTAATATTTTACAAAATTGAATCGTTCTTTTTTATAGATTAATAAGAAAGTTGCCGTCAACTGAATCGCTTAGACCGCAACTTTCATTATTTTTTTTATCTAATTATAGTTATAAATCCTTTTGCCAATATGACGTTGTTGTCCATGTTGGTCCAAACGTAGAAATAAGTGCCGTCAGGCAAATCGCTACCATTGAGCGTTTCATAAGTTCCGGTCCAGCTGTTGCTGTAAGGATTTTCTGTAAATACGATGTTACCCCAACGATTATAAATATCCATTTTGCCATTTGGATAATTCTCTTGACAATTAATATCAAACATATCGTTAGTGCCGTCATTGTTAGGTGTGATGATGTTAGGCAACTCACAATCGGGCACTCGTGGTAGTATAGTAACTATCAACCACGCCGTGCTGCACATTGTAGGACAATCAGTCAAACATACTTTATACTCAATACTGTCTGAGCCTATCCAACCGTCAGGCGCGGTATAGTTAATGGTATTGTCTGCATTTACACTTACACTGCCTTGAGAGTTAATCGTAATTATACTCACCGTTGCATTGCCTGCTAATGCATCATTGCTTAGCACATCAAAATAGGCTGTCAAATCGGTTTCATAAGTAAAGAACGTGTCTTGTGCGGCTAATGTAGTTGCATAAACGCTTATAGAGACTGTGTCGCTGTCATATACTCCACATGCACCGTTGTTGCTATTCCACACTAAGTTGTAAGTAGTGCCGGGTTGCAAATCGTCTAGTATTGTGTTGTTAAACGATGGATTAACAACGGTACACGTAGGTGAACCTGCCGCAAAACTCCAATAGCCTCCGCCTGCTATTGAAGTTGCACTCAATGCTGTAGCGTCTGAGCCTGCACATACGGATATATCGTTGCCTGCATAGGCTGCATCGCTTGGTATTATATCTGTAACTGTAAGGGTTTGGTTGTCTGGCAATCCGTCGCCATTGAAATCATTGGTAGTTGGTGCACTAATGCAACCCGATCCACTCAACGCATCGACGGTATAAAGCCCTGCGGGTGCTGGAGCCGCTACTGTCAATACATTGGTAGTTGTGGTCTGTATCGTGCCGTTTGGCAGATGCCATACGAATGTTGTACCTGTGGCATAAACTCCGGTTGCGGTAACTATCAATGGCAAACCTGAACATACAGGGCTATTGCTGATTATCAAAGGAGAAGTTGGCAATTCGTTTATCACTACCGTTGTAGTTGCTGTAGTAGAGCTACAACCGTTAATAGTAGTAACTAAGGTATAGTTGCCCGCATTAAATGAACTGGCATCTGCCACTACCATTGGGTTTTGTAAGGTTGATATAAAACCTGATGGACCAGACCACAAGTAGCTATCGGCTAGTGTTGTACTTGTTAATTGCAACGTAGTACCTGCGCATATTGGAGCGTTGCTAGCGATGTTTGGTGTTGATAAGGTTGGTACTACATCAACAAAATAATAAGCAGACATCAACGACGCACAACCCTCTATCGTGGTTACAACACTGTAATATCCTTCATTGGTTAAAGAAGTAGCTGAAAATTCATATTCTGCAACATTTGTAACTGCTACTGAACTTGGTAGCGCAGGCCCTGCTCCGTCTGCATCATAAAACCAAGTATAAGTAACGTCTATACCCGTGGCTATTGATGTTGTAAGTTGAATGTTGTTTGATTCACATACGATGCCATCTATGTTGCTTGAAGTTATAAGCGGAGTAACTGGTTGTGCATTAATAGCTACTTCCACCGAGCCTGCTAATGAGGTGCAACCATTCAAAGTAACATAACATATATACGATCCGTTTTGAGACATAGTTGCTGTGGCAATAGTCGGGTTTTGCAAATTAGATGTAAACGCTGCTGGGCCAAACCATTGATAGGTAGCACCGGCAGGGTAAACAGTTGAGCATACTAAATTTAAAGTAGTGTTTTCGCACACAGGGCTACTGCTCGTCAGTATAGGTGTTATAGGAATAGCAAATACCGTAATTATAGTGGAAGGAGAGGCTAGTGAAGAACAACCATTTACTGTTGTTATAACACTGTAAGCAGACCCATTCATAGCTGCTGTAACATCATTTAACACCGGCGATTGAGCCGCTGAAGTATATCCACTAGGTCCCGACCATTGATACAATGCTCCTGCAACAGCAGGCGTGAACAACGTAATATCACCTCCGTCGCAAACGGCTCCAGAGTTCTCAGCCGTAGGTATAGTTGGAATACTATTAACCACTACTGAAACTAGGTTGCTTTCCATTGATTGGCAACCAGATCCCGTTGCAACGTAAACGCTCCACGTGCCTGATGCGTAACCACTTCCACCAGGGTTGATGCTAAGCGTAGGAGTTGCAGTTGCAAATACAAATTGTGAAGAACCTATATGATTAGTCCAAGTATAATTACCACTCGATATAGCAGGTGAAGCTGTTAATGTCAATATGTCGCCAGCACATAGTGGAGAATTAGTTGCTATTGAAAGCATAGCCGGTATTTCGTTGACTTCTATATTTATGCTTGCAACTGTTGAGGCACATCCGTTGTTATAAACAGTCAAATAATAAACCCCTGCTGAGATGTTCGTGGCTTCAAAAGCTAGTGGTGTCATAGCAGTATTCACGTAGCCATTAGGCCCTGTCCATGCAAACGCATCTGCCATATATGCTGCTGCTCCGTTGAGTGCAGAGAGTTGAATCATTTCACCTTCGCAGAATGTATTGATGTTATCTCCATCTAGGTTGGTATTGTCATTGGTAAACAAAATCGGCGTTGCAGGTGTAGGAGTTACAACTACTGTAGTAGGATATGATATATTGCTTATGCAACCATCTACCGTTACTTGAATGTTATAAATACCTGAATTAGAGTTATTTACATTGTTGATAGTAAAGTAAGGAACGAGGGTAGTTCCTAACGATAAACCATTATGAAACCATTGATAATTCACTGTACCTCCCGGATAAAATGTTGAATTTAAAACTAAATTGTTGCCTTCGCAAAGTGGGCCATTTTGAGTAATAAAAGGTATAGTAGGAGTACCGTACACTATAACTTCAGTAATCGCAATGCCGCTCGCACAACCTGACGCTGATTCTATGTATAATGTATAAATTCCATCTTCAACGGTAGTTACATTGGCTATTACAGGATCTTCTAATGAAGATACGAATCCATTAGGTCCACTCCAAAAGAACTGTGTGCCCGCTGCGAAATTAGCGCCTGAGTTAGTGCCTGCAATCAACTGAATGTTTGCTCCATTGCAATACGGTCCCGTGTTACTAACTATCGGTATAGCAGGTGTTGCATACACTGTAACAAATGCGAGTGGCGATGTTGTTGAGGTGCATCCATCAACCGTTACGCTTACCGAATAATTTCCATTTTGAGTAACCGAGCTCGGTTCATATACTAAATATGGCGTGTTTGTGATTATCAGTCCACTAGGTGTTGTCCAATTGTACGTTACAACAGTTCCATAATATACATTGGTTTGAATTTCTAAATGCTCGCCTTCGCATACAGGTCCGTTGTTAGTTATAAAAGGTTGAGCCGGTTGTGGTTTTACTGTTACAAAAGTCGAAGACAATTGAGAGGTACAATCATTAGCAGAAGTTACTGTCAATATATACGCTCCGCTATTGGTAATAGTTGAAAAAGGGATTGTAGGATTTTGAATAGTAGAAGCAAAACCTGCAGGGCCTGTCCATGCGAAGGTAGTGCCAAAAGGAAACAAGCCTCCACCGTTAGTTGCGTTCAATTGAATAGTAGTACCCGAGCAATAAGGCCCTGTGTTAGAAAGTGTCGGTGCTGCAGGGGTTGGATATACTATCACTAATTGTCCAGGACTCATCGTGCTCACACATCCATCTACTATTACTTGCACAAAATAAGTACCTTGTTGAGAGGTTGCCGAAGGGTCGTAAGTCAGGTAGGGTGCGCTAGTAGAAGCAATCAAATTAGTTGCCGCTGTTCCATTAAAAAACCAATTGTAGGTAACAAAA
Source organism: Sphingobacteriales bacterium (assembly GCA_043768865.1). Classification (GTDB taxonomy): domain Bacteria; phylum Bacteroidota; class Bacteroidia; order Chitinophagales; family JAYVJZ01; genus JAYVJZ01. The sequence continues at coordinate 2,249 of JAYVJZ010000002.1, read as the reverse complement.
GTACCATATTGTGCAGTAGTTGAAATCTCTAAACGTTCCCCGGCACACAGTGGTCCATTGTTATATACTACCGGTTGAGTAGGCTCCGGCTTTACAAGCACATACGTAGTGAGTACATTGCTTGCACACGCATCAGGAGAGGTTATTTGCAATGAATATGCTCCTGAGTGCGTCGCCATACCACCACTTATAACGGTAGATGGTATTGTGTTGATAACCGTCGTAAATGCCGTATAAGTATATCCCATAGGACCACTCCACGTGAACTGAGATCCAACAGGTACATCATTGACAGTAGCCAACAATATAATATCAACAGCAGCTCCAGAACAATAAATCCCCGTGTTGCTTACTGCCTCAACCGTTGGCGTGAGGTAAACTATAGCAGGCACGGGAGTAGCAGGTTGCGATTGGCAACCATCGACTACTACTTGCAAGGAATAATTTCCATTCTGAGCCATAGTTGCATCAGTATAAGTTATCGTATTAACACTAGTAGTTATTGGCCCCAATGGTGTAGTCCATTGATATAGAGTAAAAAATCCTGGATAAACAGAAGTATTAATTATCAACTCCTCACCTTCGCATACCGGACCATTGTTGGTAACTATAGGCTGAGCAGGACGTTCAATCATATCAAAATACAACCCTACTGGCTCTGAGTTGCAATTGCTAGGTGTTTCTATATACAATGAGTACGTTCCGTCGTTCAGTAGGGTCGTAAATCCAACCGTTATTGGTGACGTACTTTGATTTGAAGTCCACCCATTAGGGCCTGACCAATGATAAATAGATCCCACAGGCGGTGCTGGGGTAACCGTAAAGTTAATTACAATATCTTGCTCTTCGCACAGACTTTGATCAAATGAACTTAATGTTACCAACGGTTTGTCATATACAACTACCGTATGAAGTGGGCTCATTGTGCTTGTGCATCCATCGACAGTTACTTGAACATAATAAGTACCGTTTTGTGCTAACGATACCGGATCATACACCAAATATGGAGTGTTGCTTGTCGCTATTATATTCCCCAATCCAGTTCCATTTTGATACCAAGTGTACGTTACTAGCACCCCACTGTATGTTTGTGTAAATAATTCTAATCGACCATCTTCACATATCGGTTCATTTGATGTAACAGTAGGTTGAGCAGGTCGATCCAAAATATCAAAATATATACTAACAGCCTCTGCGTTGCAATTGCTTGGTGTTTCAATATACAATGTATAACTGCCGTCATTCAATAGCGTTGGGGTTGGAATAACAATCGGCGAGATAGCCTGTGTCGAACTCCAGCCATTAGGGCCTGACCAATGATAAATAGACCCTGCAGCAGGTGCAGGAGTAACCGTAAATTCGATAATAATATCTTCTTCTTCACACAATATTTGATTTGGAGAAGTAAGTACTATGATAGGTTTGTTATATACCACAACTGTATGCAACGGACTGATAACACTAGGACACCCATCGACAGTTACTTGTACAAAATAAGTACCGTTTTGCCCTAACGTTACTGGATCATACACCAAATATGGAGTGTTGCTTGTCGCTATTATATTCCCCAATCCAGTTCCATTTTGATACCAAGTATAAACAACCGTTCCACCAGTGTATAGTTGTGTAAACAATTCAAAACGATCGTCCTCACATATCGGTTGATTCGATGTAATAGTTGGCTGTGCAGGGGTGGGACGCACTTGCACATAGACCGACACACTTGCGCTCAAGCAACCAACCGCCGACGTTACTGTCAAGGTATAAGCACCACTATGAATAGGCATTGCTCCAGGTATGACAGCGTTGGGTATGCTATTGGCTGCGGCTACTACTCCACTGCTACTGTACCCATTAGGCCCAGTCCAAGCAAACGTAGCCCCCACGGGCGTGTTAGTAACTACTGCAGATACGGTGATGTTTGTACTCGTACCTGAGCAATAAGGCGATGCTCCTGCATTAACCGAAGTAATAACAGGACGAGCATTGACTACCACAGCAATACTTGCTACTATCGGAGGACAAGTACCTGCATTAGGGAACGTAATCGTAACTCCATAAGTTCCAGTCATAGCAACAGTTGCTGGGTCAAATATCAGCACGGGGCTGTTCGGTCCAATCGCAACTCCGTTGAAAGTCCATGAATATATTGTACCCGGGTCAGCATAATAGATAGTGGATACTTCTAAATGTTCTCCCTCACATATAGGGCCGGTAGAAGTAATATAAGAAAACCCTGGCGTTGGATT
>JAYVJZ010000001.1:0-3596 GCA_043768865.1 Sphingobacteriales bacterium | reverse complement strand
AGCAATCGAGGCCCTGCCCGATGGAGGTTTAATAGAAATACGGGCCCACTTAGGGGAGGATTATACCTATGGTGAAATAAAAATGACGGTCGCGCATTTAGAATTTGTAAACACAAAATATGCTGCTAATTTGAAATTTAATTAACCTACATTACAAAGTAAAAAAAAGTTGAATTTATAAAAATAATAATTATATTTACATCTCAATTGAAAAACAATTTAATAAAAAAATGTATAAAGTATTCACTCTTTTTTGTTGTTTCTTATTTATAAGTCAAACTAACCTAGCTCAATTAAAACGTTGTAGTACAATCGAAAATGAGCAAGCACTTTATGCTGAAAATCCTAATTATTACAAAGAAAAAGAAGAAACTAACAGCTTGATTGAGCAATATATAGAACAAAAAAAAGCAGCTAAGGGACAAGAGCAGAATATTATTTATGATATACCTGTAGTCTTTCATGTGGTATATAAAAACACGGCTCAAAACATACCTGTTGCCAGAATCAACGAACAAATCACTCGATTGAACGAAGATTTTTCAAGAACAAATACTGATGCAAGCCTAACGCCAGCAGGATTTTTGCCGATAGTTGGTCCTACGAATATTCGATTTCACTTAGCTACTACATCTCCTACAGGTGCAACTACGACAGGTATAGTTCGCACTTCAACAGCAAGTTCTAGTAATTTTACTGTATCAAACAACAACGTCAAAAAAACCTCTTTTGGTGGTGTAGCTCCTTGGGACCCGGCTAATTATTTGAATATTTGGGTGTGCGAAATATCAGGTTCGGTGCTAGGATATGCGCAATTTCCCGGCGGCACTGCAGCCACTGATGGAGTTGTGATAGGATACCAATATGTTGGAAATACAACCGACGCACAGTATAATAAAGGAAGAACTGCAACACATGAAGTAGGTCATTATCTTGGACTGTTGCATATATGGGGCGATGACGGCAGCTCGTGCTCAGGCTCAGACGCTATCGGCGATACCCCTAACCAAGCGGGTGAAAATTATTTTTGCCCATCTTTTCCACTCTACGACGGTTGTGCCACCTCAGGCAACGGTGCAATGTTTATGAACTATATGGACTATGTAGATGACGATTGCATGAATGCATTTACTCTTAATCAAACAGCCAAAATGGAATCGGTTTTGGCAAGCATACGCGTCAATTTGCCAGATATAACGGGAGGTGGAGGAGGAGGGGCGACTGTAGTCTGCACGCCGCAGCCAGTGCCATTCAACGAAGGTTTTGAAACCGCAGCATGGTACCCTGCCAATTGGGTAGGCTCAAACGGAGATGGGGCTACTACATGGGCAAGGAGTGTCTCAGTCAGAAAATCAGGCACAGCTTCTTTCTTTATGGATAATTATAATTATAATGCAATAGGGCAATTAGACGCATTTTATACGCCTGCTTACAACCTTGGCAGCCTCTCAGGCGAGCAACTTACTTTTTGGGTAGCATATACCAATGCAGCAGCCACTCCAACTACATTTTACGACGATGCATTGAAGGTGTATTATTCAACGAATTGTGGCAGCTCGTGGGTGCAGATATATTCAAAAAGCGGTAACACATTGGCAACTGCACCCACACAAAGTACCACTTCATTTATACCTACGGCCTCACAGTGGCGGCAAGAATCTATAAATATCGGCTCTTTTGGTGGTATTACAAATTTCAAATTTGAAAACGTAAATGGTTATGGTAATCAACTATACATAGATGATATAAATATAGCCGGAGCAGTGCCAATTGAAGATTTGGTGGGGAACGAATTTACTATACAACCCAACCCAAGTGCGGGTTTTGTAACTTTGCTAGGTGCTGCCTATACGGATATGAACATACAACTTATCAATGCTTCAGGCAGGTTGGTTTATGATCAAACGCATACATTTGAAGGTAGTACTCAGTTAGATTTTACAGATTTAGCAGCAGGAGTTTATTTTATAAGATTAAATAATAATAACATGACAGCTATTAAAAAATTAGTACTAACCAAATAAGAAATTAAATTAACTATTTTAAAAAAATAAAAAGATTATGGACATTAAAGAAATACAAGATCTTATCAAATTGATGGGGAAAAATGGGGTGGGAAAACTAGAAATCAAAAACAATGATTTTGAGATAGAATTGACTACCGTAGAGTATGCACAAGCTAAAAACGCAACAGTTACGATGGCACACGCTACTGCCGCACCACCTTTGTATGCCCCCTCACCGATGTATCAGCAACCTACGCAAGATATTACTCCTGTTGCCGCTGCTACTCTAACCGAACCCAAAGCGGAAACGTCAAGCAGCAATGTTATTGTTAAATCGCCAATGGTTGGAACGTTTTATCGGTCGTCAGGGCCTGAAAAACCTGTGTTAGTATCTGTCGGCGATGAGATTGTAAAGGGCCAACCTATTTGTATAATAGAGGCAATGAAATTATTTAATGAAATAGAAAGTGAAATTAGTGGTAAAATTATTAAAATACTGATAGACGATGCCTCGCCGGTAGAGTTCGATCAACCCTTGTTTTTGGTTGAGCCTAATTAACCACGCCTTCCGAATGATGCTCAAATATTTCGGGTTTTTATTTGCTTTGTTTTGCTCGGTCAAAAGTCAATGTCAGACACGTGATACTTTTTTTGTTAAACAAAATATTCGGCATCACAAGATAAGTGCTTATTTACCCAAAGATACGGTTTTGTTTAAAAATTATGTTTTTTATTTACATGGTAGAATAATCGAAGAGCATACACTGCTAGAAGAAGCTACAGACCCGTCATATGGAGTTTATAATTATGCAAATATATTGGATTCATTAGTAAACAAAGGTAAAAATATAGTCATCAGTGAGCATCGCAAAAAACTAACCGATGTGTACGAATATGCAGGATTTATAAGTAGCCAAATAGATACATTGTTGAAACGTGGTGTTGCACCCAATAGAATATGTGTAGTAGGAGCGAGCAAGGGCGGTTTGATAGCTATGTATGTAGCAAGTATTGTCAAAAATAAAAAAGTTAAATATGTTTGGTTGGCGTGTTGTGGTGATGATATTGAATGCGATAGTGCGCTAACTCCGTGGGGTTTTATCTTATCAATAATTGAAAAAACAGATAAATTTGCAGGTTCGTGTTATCCTGTTTACAAAAAAAACTACTTGCAAATGACGTATCGTGAGCTTGAGATTTACACAGGGCTTTCTCATGGGTTTTTATATAACCCTAACTCGGCTTGGTTGCAGCCAACTTTAAATTGGATAAATGAAGAAGATTAAATAGTTTAAATTGATTTATTATTATATCAATATTTAGGAAATCAAAACAAGCTGAGTAAAACAAAGAATTTATGTAGTAGCTGTAACATGCTGATTAATAAGGATATGCAATGTTATTTTACGTGTGTTGAAGTAAAAATTAATATAATAAAAGTAATGTAATAAAATTGTATAATTTATATTATGTTAAATAGAAAACTAAAATGTGTCTCCCCTTAATGATTATCATGTTATTTGTTGAAATACTTTATTCCTTTTGATTTACACCTTATCTATATCGAATATTCCAAAATTTCATTTGTTA